>JALOOH010000035.1 GCA_025454515.1 Chloroflexota bacterium | reverse complement strand
CCAGCGGATCCTCGCCGACCTCGACGCCGCCGGCGACCTCGTCGAGGCGAAGCCGCACGAGATGATCCTGGGCCGCTGCCAGCGCAGCCACGACGCGGTCGAGCCGCGCCTCAAGACGCAGTGGTTCGTCCGCACTGCGCCGCTCGCCGAGGCCGCGCTTGCCGCGACGCGGAGCGGGCGGACGGCGATCCTGCCCGAGCGGTTCGAGAAGGTGTGGGAGCACTGGCTCACCGAGATCCGCGACTGGAACGTCAGCCGCCAGCTCTGGTGGGGCCACCGGATCCCGGCCTGGTACTGCCCCGACGGGCACGTGACGGTGACGGCGGCCAAAGACGGTCCCGACGCCTGCGAGGCCTGCGGCCGCCCGGCTGCCGAGCTGGTCCAGGACCCGGACATCTTCGACACGTGGTTCAGCTCCGGCCTCTGGCCGTTCTCCACGCTCGGCTGGCCGGACGAGACCGCGGACCTCGCCCGCTACTACCCGGGCACGGTCATGGAGACCGCGTACGACATCATCTTCTTCTGGGTGGCCCGGATGATGATGCTCGGCATCCACCTGATGGGGGAGCCGCCCTTCTCGATCGTCTACCTCTCGGGCCTCGTGCGGGACCCGTACGGCCAGAAGATGTCGAAGACGAAGGGCAACGTCGTCGATCCGCTCGAGGCGATCGACGAGTCCGGGGCGGACGCGCTGCGCTTCGCGCTCGTGCACGGGGCCGCACCGGGCAACGACCAGCGCTTCAGCGGGGAGAAGCTGGCGAACGCACGGAACTTCACGAACAAGCTGTGGAACGCGGCGCGCTGGCTCCTCGGGGCCCGCCCGGAGTCGATCCCCGCCGGCGCCCCGCGCCGGTCCCCGGACGCCGCACGCCTCGGGCCGGCCGAGCGATGGCTCCGCAGCCGCGTGGCGACGACGGTGGCGGAGGTGGACCGCGCCCTGGGCGAGTACGCGTTCGCCGACGTCACGCGCCTGCTGTACGACGCCACGTGGAGCGACTACTGCGACTGGGCGATCGAGATGGCGAAGGTCCGGCTCGGCGACGGGACGCTGCCCGATGCCGACCGCGAGGCCACCTGGTGGACGATGGTCGAGGCGCTGGACACGTACCTCCGCCTCCTGCACCCGGTGATCCCGTTCGTGACCGAGGCGATCTGGGGCGAGCTTCCGCATGCCGAGGGCGACCCGGACCTCCTCATCGTGGCGCGCTGGCCCGAGCCGGGCGAGATCGACCCGGCCGCCGAGGCGCCGGTCTCCGCGGCGATCGAGCTCGTGCGTGCGGTGCGCAACGCACGCAGCGAGGCCCGCATCGAGCCCGCGGCCTGGCTGCCGGTCCATGTCGCCGCCGGAGAGGACCTCGCGGCCGCGTGGGATGCGCTCGGGCCCGCGATCGAGCGGCTGGCCCGGGCACGGCCGCTCGTCCGCGTCGCAGCCGCGCGCGACCTGGCCGATGCCCGCGTCCCGGGCTCGCTCGCCGCGATCGCCGGGATGACCGAGGCCGTCGTCCAGCCCGCGACGGACGTCGCGGGCGGCGCCGACCGCGAGCGCGCGCGGCTGGAGCGCGAGCTCGCGGAGGTCGAGGCGCTCCTCGCGAGCGCCCGGGCACGGCTGGCGAACACGTCGTTCGTCGAGAAGGCGCCCGGCCCGGTCGTCGAGGGGGCCCGCGCGCGGGAGGCGGAGCTCGCCGACCTGGCGGCACGGCTGCGCGAGCGCCTGGGGGGCTAGGCGTCGGGCGCGGAGTCGCTACGATTGCGCGGACGCTGGAGGACGCGAGCACGTGGGCCTGTTCGGGAAGAAGAAGCCGGTCGAGGCGCCGCCGGAGCCTCAGCCCGAGGTCGTCGACGCCCAGGACTACCTTGTCCGGATCGCGTACGGCGCGAAGTCGAGCGAGGGGCTCCACATGCCGCCGGGCCCGGCGGTGCTCGGGTCGCTCCCCGCGATCCTCGCCGGCATCTCGCTCACGCCCGTCGAGGTCGTGCCCCCGCGGACGGTGGACTTCGCGCAGGCCTCGCCGGACCTCGAGCGCCCGTCGGAGGCGTTCCAGTGGGTGAGCGCGAACAGCGAGCTCGGTCCGATCGCGCGCCACGCGGTCATGGTGCTCGAGACCGTCGAGGCGCTCGATCCCGCGTTCGACACCCTCGCGTGCGGCATGCTCGCGGGTGAGCTGGACACCGCCGGATACCCGCGTTTCGACGCGATCGTCGGCGGGATCGCCGCCCACTGGGACGAGGCGACGGGCGACCTCGTCGCGCGGGGCGTCGTGGGGTGGGGCGGACGCGGCATCCGCGGCGACACGGACCGCGTGGCCTCCCGGGTCCTCGCGGCGATCGTCACCAGCCTGAAGTCCGCAGCGGTCGCGGGACCGGCCGTCGCGGAGGACGTCACCGTCCCCGCGCGCGGGGGCGGCGGCCTCGTCTGCCCGAGCTGCGGGTTCGCGGCGGGCAGGGAGCGGGCGTTCTACTGTCCCAAGTGCGGGATGCGATTGCTCCGGGCGTGACCCGGATGCCGGACCGAGGATCGACGTGCCCATCTACGACTACGTGTGCGAGGACTGTGGCCATGTGATGGAGGTCGCGCACGGCATCCACGCGCCCGGGCCCACGACCTGCCCCGAGTGCGGCGGGACCCTTGCCAAGGCGTTCGCGCCGCCGGCGATCCACTTCCGTGGCAGCGGGTGGGCGAAGAAGGACCGCAAGAGCGTCTCCGGGCCCGTGAAGCGGAAGGCGGGGGAGGCGGGGGGCACGAGCGAGCCCGCCGCGGGCGGCCCCGCCGCTGGGTCAGGCACGACCAGCGATGCGACGGGCGGGGAGTGACGCGATGCGCAGGGCAGCCGCCGACTGGGTGACGCTCGAGGAGGCCGCGCGGATCCTCGCCGACGCGAACGTCGTCGTGAGCGCGGAGACCGTCGGACGATGGGCGAGGGCAGGGCGCCTCTCGAGCATCAAGCCGGGCGGCCGGCGCTACGTGCGCCGCGCCGAGGTCCGCGCGATGCTCCGGCCGGCGACACGCGTCCGGGTGGAGGACGTCCAGCCGGTCCTCTTCGAAGAGCTCGCGGACTGACGCGGTGACCGGGCCTGACGAGGCGGGTGGCCCGGCCCCTGCGCCGGGCGGGATCGCGGGGCTCGCGGCCCGCGTCGAGCGGCGTGTCCGGCCCCTCGCGACGCGCGTCCTTGCCCTGCCGCCCCTCGAGCTCGTCATGGACCTCATGGAGCGATACGGCGCGGCGGGCGGCGGCGTCACCGCGGCCGGCCTCGCGTACAGCTCGATCGTCGCGATCCTCCCGACGCTGCTGCTGCTCGTGTCGATCCTCGGCTTCCTCATCGCGGACCCGGTGCAGCGCGACCAGCTCCTCCAGCTCCTCGCGTCCCAGATCCCGCCCCTGGAGGACCTCATCTCGGAGATCCTCGAGCAGATCTCGCAGGGCGCGTGGACCTTCTCGATCATCGGCATCATCGGCGTGGTCTGGGGGGCGAGTCGCGTGTACGCCGCCCTCGACACGTCGGTGGCCCTGTTCTTCCCGCGTGAGCCCCGGCGCGACATCGTGCGCCAGACGATCGAATCGCTCGCGTGCGTCGGGTTCTTCGTCGGCAGCGTGCTGGGCGCTGCCGCCCTGCTCGTGTTCGTCTCCGACATCTCGATCGTGCCGTCGACCAGCGCCGACCAGCTCATCCGCCGGCTCATCGCGGTCGCGCTCATGACCGCCTGGTTCGTCGGCGCCCTGTTCCTTGCGTACTGGTACATCCCGGCTCGGCGGGTCTCCTGGCGCGACGCGGCGGTCCCGGCGTTCGTCGCCGGCCTGACGGTGAGCATCGTGACGCAGGTCTTCGCGCTCATCGCGCCGATCTTCTTCCGCTCGCTCGCGATCTACGGGACGTTCGTCGCGCTCTTCGCCGCCCTCGTCTGGCTCTCGCTCTGCACGCAGGTCGTGCTCCTCGGGGTGGCGTGGATCGCGCGCCGCGTGAACGCACCCCGGCCGATCCGCCCGGGCACGCCGGAGACCCTCGGACCGGAGGCCGCAGGCCGCAGCGCGGGGTAGGGGGGTCGGGCGCGAGGCGCGATCGCGGTCGACGCCGGCGTGCGCGGGATGCGCCGCCTCGACCGCGAGATGACGGGCGACCCGGGATCACGTGGCCCGTCCGGGTCGCGGGAGCGCCCGGGGTTCCCTTGAGGACGTCCGGGCGCTCCGAGCGACTCGATCGGCGCCCGGCTCTCAGCCGACGACGGTCGCGTCCTCGGCCTGGCGTCCTCCGCACCGGCGGCAGAAGCGCGCCACGGCGGGCACCTGCAGACCGCAGTGCCGGCAGTGGACGGGGGACGGGATCCGGCGCGGCGGCGGCGCAGCGCGTCGCCTGTCCCGGCTGCGCGGGCGGCCGGGGGACGCGGAGCCGCCAGGCGGCATCCCCTGCCCGGCGGACGCGGCTGCCGGGCCGATGGCGGTGACGGGATCGCGTGCCGGCGGGGCGGCGGCGGGGCCCTCGTCCGCGGCATCGCGCTCCGGGGCGACCGGCTCCGGCGCAGCGTGCATGGTCGCTTCGGGGGCATCCGCGACCTCGAGCGGCGCGGGGGCCGGGGCATGCGTGGGCCACGTGGCCGCGGCCTCGACCTCGGCGATCGAGACGGCCGCCTCCGCCGGGGCCGCGACGACCTCCGGCATCGCCTCGACGTCGGCGACGACCGCCGGTGCGGGCTCGGCGACAGCCTCGCCGACCGCGGCCTCGACCTCGGCGATCGAGACGGCCGCCTCCGCCGGGGCCGCGACGACCTCGGGCATCGCCTCGACGTCGGCGACGACCGCCGGAGCGGGCTCGGCG
Source organism: Chloroflexota bacterium (assembly GCA_025454515.1). Taxonomy (GTDB): domain Bacteria; phylum Chloroflexota; class Limnocylindria; order Limnocylindrales; family CSP1-4; genus CAIYQJ01. The sequence goes on along the minus strand of JALOOH010000035.1, from coordinate 11,836 downwards.
ACGACCGCCGGTGCGGGCTCGGCGACAGCCTCGCCGACCGCGGCCTCGACCTCGGCGATCGCGACGGCCGCCTCCGCCGCGGGCTCGACCTCAGCGACAGAGGCCACCGGTGCGGGCTCGGCGACAGCCTCGCCGACCGCGGCCGGCTCGTCCGGCGGCGCCGGCGGCGCCGGCGGCGTCGGCGACAGGATGATCCCGGCGGCGACAGCCGCTGCGATGACGTCCGCGTCCTCCTCGGACGGGATGGGTGCCCCGGCCGGGGCCGACGCTCGCACGTGCCGGTGCAGCCGAGGAGGACGCCGGGTGCCGGCCGGGACGCCGGTCGGGGTGGCGGTCGAGGCCCCGGCCGCCGCCGGCGGCGCATCATGCGTCCGCCCCGCCTCGGCCGCGGCGGGCGGGCCCGCGGGAGGCACGGCCGAGACGCTCGCGATCGGCTCGCCCCCGACGAGACCCATCCCGGCGAGGCGGGCGACGGCGTCCACGCTGTCGATGGCCTCGTCGCCGGCATCCGGAGGCGCGGCCGGCGCCGGCTCGATCAGGGACGCCGGCCCCTCGATGGACACCGGCTCGGTGGCGGATGGCGGCGCGACCTCGCCCGCGGCCGGCGCGACCTCGTCTGCGGGCGGCGGTGCCGCGGCCGGCCCCGCCACGAGGTCCAGCCTCCCGGCGAGGAGGGATCCGGCCTGGTCCTCGCTCCCCGGGAGCGGCACGCAGGTGAGGCAGCGGCCCGCCTCCGCGTTCCAGCACTCATGGCACACGTAGCCGCGGCAGTCGAGGCAGAACGAGAAGGTCTGCTGGACCTCGGCATCCTGTTCGAGAGTGCCGTCCTCCTCGAGGCGGGCCCACGCGTCCGAGATCGCGTCGTTGAAGGTCGGCGCCTCGTTGAGGACGTATCCGCGGACCCCGCGCGTGAGCTCGCGGAGGCGCGCGACGCCGCCGGGCCGGGCGCGAGCGAAGTCGTGCCGCGCGCCACAGCGGTCGCAGTACATCCCGGTGATCGGTGCGGTCATCGTCACTCGCGCAGGCAGGCCCGGGACCCATGCCGGGCCACACCTGCCCGAGCGTACACCGACCCGCCATCACGCTGCATCCGTGACGAAGGTCCCGGCGTGCCGAGGGGCGGCGCCCGGTCGGTCGGCGTCCCTCTGCTAGACTCCGGGCGGCCTATGCGCCCCCTTTCCTTCCTCGAGCGATCCCTCGAGCGCGTCTTCGAGCGCTCCTCCGCGCGCATCTTCCGTGCGCCGATCCATCGCGTCGTCGTCGAGCGCCGCCTGGAGCGGGCCATGGAGGAGCGTCGCGGCCGTTCGGGCGGCCGCGTCGTGGTCCCCGACGCCTTCGTGGTCGAGCTGCGCCCGGGCGATCTCGACGTGCTCGCGGCCGAGGCGGGGGGCCCGTCCGAGCTCGCCGAGGCGCTCGCCGACAGCGCGCTCGCGTTCGCCCGCGCCCACGGGTACACGATGCGCCGCCTGCCGACGGTCACCCTCGTCCCGGATCCCGACGCGCCGGCGGGGGACGCGCGGGTCGCGGTCATCGACGGGGAGGCGGGCCGCGGGTCGCCGGGCTCGCCAGCGAGCCCCCGCCCGGCCGCTGCGGACCGGACGCGCGTCTTCGAGGTCCCCCGATCGGCCGCGGTCCTCGCATCGCTGGAGGTGCGGGAGCCGGCGGGCCGTGCCCGTCGGATCGCCGTGGGGGACGTCCCGGTCGTCCTCGGGCGGGATCCGGGCTGCGACATCGTGCTGGCGGACGCGCGCGTCTCCCGTCGCCATGCGCGCATCGCCCCGCGGGGCGGGTACCTCGTCCTCTCCGACCTCGGCAGCACGAACGGCACGTTCCTGCGCGAGGAACGCGTCACCGAGGTGACGCTCGGCGCGGGCGACGTCGTCTTCCTGGGCGACACGACGGTCACGGTCGGAGGGCCGCCGGCGGCGACGGCGGCGGGTGGCGGCTGATGGACCCCTTCGTCCTCGCGCTGTGGGCAGTGCGCCTCTCGCTGGTCGCGCTCATCTGGCTCTTCCTCTTCGCGGTGGTGCGCGTCCTCCTCCGCGACGTCCGTCGCGCCGCGGCGGAGCCGGGCGCCGAGCTGGGCCGGCTCGTCGTCGTGGCCTCGCCGGACGCGCAGCCGCCTGTGGGCGCCCGATTCCCGATCGATGCCGTCACCACGATCGGCCGCGACCTGGCCAGCACCGTCGTCATCGGGGACGCGTTCGCCTCGCTCGAGCACGCGGTCGTCACGTACCGCGGACGCGCCTGGTTCATCGAGGATCGTGGCAGCACGAACGGCACGTACGTGAACGGCAGCCTGGTGGACGGCGTCGTGCCGCTCGCGGTCGGCGACGAGATCCAGGTCGGCCGCGTCCGTCTCCGCCTGGACCGGGGACGCCGGTGACCGCTGCCGCGGCCGTCGCGCCGAGGGGCCTCGCGCGGATCCGGCCGAGGCTCCGGCGACGCGAGGCCGTCCTCCTCGTCCTCGTGTACGTCGTCCTCGCCGTGGGCGGCCTGTCGCTCGGGATGACGCGGACCGGCGAGGCGACGGTCGCCGGGTGGCAGCTCCTCGTGACGTACGGGCTCGCGCTCGCCTTCGTCCACCTGGCGCAGACGCTCGCGGGCCGCCGGACGGACCAGGTCCTCCTGCCGGCCGTGGGCATGCTCGGAGGCCTCGGCCTCCTCGTCATGATCCGGCTGCCGCAGGACCTGGTGACGCAGGACGTCGGGTCCCTCGAGCTGGGCCTCGCGGAGCTGCAGACCCTCTGGCTGTGCCTGGGCCTCGGCGTCGTCGGCGTCCTCGCGGTCGCGGTGAGGTCGGACACGTGGCTGCGGATGTACAAGTACACGTGGGCGTTCGCGGGCCTCGCGCTCCTGGCGCTGACGTTCGTCTTCGGCATCGACCAGGGCGGCGCCCGGCTCACGCTCGTGGTGGGACCGTTCAGCGGCCAGCCGTCCGAGCTTCTCAAGGTCATCCTCGTCGTCTTCCTCGCCGGCTACCTCGCCGAGTACCGCCCGCTCCTCGCGAGCGAGCGGACCACGCTCGGCCCCGTCCGGCTGCCTCCGCTGCCGTACCTCGCGCCCATGCTCGCGATGGTCGCCCTCGGGATGGGCGTCGTGGTCGTCCAGCGGGACCTCGGAGCGGCACTCCTCTTCTACGTGGTCTTCCTCGCGATGCTCTACATCGCGACCGGTCGGGCGGCCTGGGTGGGTCTCGGCGTCGCGCTCGGCGCCATCGCGGCCGTCGCGCTCTTCCTCGCGTTCCCGCACGTCCGCGACCGCGTCTCGGTCTGGCTCGACCCGTTCGCCGACCCGCTCGGGGCCGGCTTCCAGATCGTGCAGGCTCTCCACGCGTTCGCCCGCGGCGGCCTGTTCGGCGTCGGGCTCGGCGCGGGCCTTCCAGAGATCGCGGGCCGGCTGCCCGTACCGGCGGTCCACACCGACTTCCCGCTCGCGGCGATCGGCGAGGAGATGGGCCTCGCGACCGTCCTCGGCGTCCTCGGCCTCTACCTCGTGGTCCTCGAGCGCGGGCTCCGGATCGCGGCGGCGGCGGCCGACCCGTTCCGCACGCTGCTCGCCGCCGGGCTCGCCCTCGTCGTCGGCGTCCAGGCACTCGTCATCGCCGGCGGCGACCTGCGGATCATCCCGCTCACCGGCATCACCCTGCCCTTCGTCAGCTACGGCGGGTCGTCGATCCTGGCGAACGCGCTCGTCGCGGGCCTCCTCCTCGCGCTCTCTGACCGCGGGATCGAGCCGCCGCCGCCGCCGCGCACGCGCGGGCCCATCATGCGGGCGCTCCGCGGGCGCGGGACGTGAGCGCGCGCGACCCCGGGATGGGGCACAGCATCACCCGCACGATGCTCGCGGCCGTCCTCGCGGTGGTCGTCGTCGGCGCCGGGGCGACCTGGTGGCAGGTGGTCGACGCGCAACGGCTCACGTCGTCCCCGGACGATGCGGCGAACATCGCGGCGGGCCGGAGGGTCGTCCGCGGGGTCATCCGCGACCGCGACGGCCGGACGCTCGCGGCGAGCCGGCGTGACGAGAACGGCGAGCCGTACCGCGTGTATCCGGGCGAGGCGATGTCGGGAGTCATCGGCTACGCGTCGCGGCGGTACGGCAGCGCGGGCATCGAGCGCACGTTCGACGCGGAGCTCACCGGCGTGCGCGATCCCGACCCGATCCAGGACATCCTCGACCACCTGGACCCGTCGCGCCGGACGAAGGGCAACGAGCTCCACACGTCGCTCTCGCTGCCCCTCCAGCGTCTCGCCGTCGCGCAGCTCGGGAAGGACGCGGGAGCGATCGTCATGCTCGACCCCCGGACCGGCGAGGTCCTCGTGGACGCCTCCACGCCGACGTACGACCCGAACCTCATCGCGGACCCGACCGCCGACCCGGACTACTTCGCGTCGCTCCGTGAGGACCCTGCGGCCCCGCTGCTGCCGCGGGCGACCCTCGGGCTCTACACGCCGGGATCCGTCTTCAAGATCGTCACGGCGATCGCGGCCCTGGGGTCCGGCGCGATCACCCCGGAGACGCGCTACGCGGAGCAGCCGCCCGCCGAGAAGACCGGCCTGCTCGTGGACGGCTACCGGGTCCGCGACGGCCACCACGACTTCACCCAGCCGGAGCCGCTCGCGCTCGCCGAGGCGACCGAGGTCTCGTGCAACATCTTCTACGCGCTCGCTGGCCTGGCGACCGGGGGCGCCGAGCTCGTCGCCTGGGCGGCGTCGCTCGGCTTCGGGGCGCCGATCCCGTACGACCTGCCGACGGAGACGAGCCAGGTGACGGACGGGTCGGGGAACGCGCCGGGCGGGTTCGTGGACAGGGTCGAGCTGGCGAACGCGGCGTACGGCCAGGGCGAGGTCATCGTGACGCCGATCCAGATGGCGCTCGTCGCGGCGGCGGTCGCGAACGACGGGGTGATCATGCGGCCGAGGGTCGTCACCGCCGTCGTCTCGCCCGACGGCTCCGTGTCGCCGCGGCCGGCGGAGGTCTGGCTCCGGCCCTTCGGGCTCGACGTGGCCCGCCCGGTGCGCGAGGCGATGACGCTCGCCGTGGAAGGCGAGTACGGCCCCCTGTTCACGAGCGGCGCCAAGGTGCCCGGCGTGCTGACGGCCGGGAAGTCCGGCACCGCCGAGATCGGCGGCGACGGGGAGCCGCACTCGTGGTTCATCGGGTTCGCGCCGGCGGATGACCCGCAGGTGGCGATCGCGGTGGTCGTTGAGAACGGTGGCAGCGGCGCGAGCCGCGCGGCTCCGATCGCCGGCCGGATGATGCGCGCGTTCTTCGCGCAGGCCGCGAAGTGAGCGAGGACGGCCGCCGCCCCGCGGCGGCCGATCCGGCCGAGGGCGACGCCCCTGAGCGACGCCCCGTCGTCGAGCGGGTCGGACTGGCGGCCGTGGCCGCGGTGCTCGCCGTCCTCTTCGCGTTCGTCGCGATGGCGTCGTGGGTCGGCGGGGAGCTCTTCCTCGCGGCGATGGGGGCGCTCGGAGGGGCCGTCACCGTGTGGCTCGCCCTGCGGACGCTGCTGCGCGGCTGATCGCGGACCCCGTCACGGCGCGGGAGGGGCTCCGGAAACCGATTCGGGCGTTCGGACGTACTATCGACATCCGTGCGGCGCGTCCCGGCCGGCGTCCACGCACCGCATCCGCCCGCAGGGAGGCAGACGCGTGCCCCAGATCCAGGAGTCCGGCGAGCGAGCGCTCGCGAACGTCGAGCGAGTCATCGTGGGGAAGCACCGCGAGGTGCGCCTCGCGCTCGTCGCCCTCCTGTGCCGCGGCCACGTCCTCATCGAGGACGTCCCCGGGACGGGCAAGACCGTGCTCGCCAAGGCGATCGCGAGGAGCCTGGGCTGCTCGTTCCGGCGCATCCAGTTCACGCCCGACCTTCTCCCGTCGGACGTGACCGGCCTCTCGATCTACAACCAGAAGACGCACGAGTTCGAGTTCCGGCCCGGGCCGATCATGGCGCAGGTCGTGCTCGCCGACGAGATCAACCGCGCCACGCCCAAGACGCAGTCGTCGCTCCTCGAGTGCATGGAGGAGCGCCAGGCGACGATCGACGGCGTCACGTACCCGATGCCGGACCCGTTCCTCGTCATCGCCACGCAGAACCCCATCGAGTACGAGGGCACCTTCGCGCTGCCGGAGGCGCAGCTGGACCGCTTCATGCTGAAGATCCGCATGGGGTACCCGGGCCCCGCCGAGGAGATGCTCATCCTCGACGAGCAGAAGCGCCAGCACCCGCTCGAGACCATCGACGCCGTCGTGAGCGCGGATGAGCTCCGGGCGATGCAGGCCGCCGTGCGCGAGATCTACGTGGACCCGTCGGTCAGCGACTACATCGTCCGGCTCGTGGGTGCGACGCGCACCCATCCCGACGTCTACCTCGGCGCCTCGCCGCGGGGGTCCATCGCGCTCTACCGGGCCAGTCAGGCCCTCGCGGCCCTGCGCGGTCGGGACTACGCGATCCCCGACGACGTGAAGGAGCTCGCGGAGCCGGCCCTCGGTCACCGCGTGATCGTCAAGACGAGCTCCACCGTCCGGGACGTGGAGCCCGGCCAGATCGTCCGCGAGGTCCTCGAGTCCGTGCCCGTCGCGAGCGACCGCGTCCCGGCCCGGGTGGGCGGGCCACGCGAGATCGACCGCGGGGGTGCGGTCGGCTGACGGCGCGCCCGGACCGTCCGCGATGATCCGCCGCATCCCGTACCTGGTCGTCGGCACGATCCTCGTCGTCGCCGCGCTCTCGACGGGCCTGCCGTTCCTCTTCTACCTCGTCTACCTCGGCGTCTTCGTCGGGGTCGGCAGCTACCTGGTCACGCGCCAGGGCCTCACCGACCTCGAGGCGGGGTTCGCGGTCGCGCAGGTCCACGGCCACGTGGGCGATCAGCTGCGCGCCACCGTCACCGTCCGCAACGCTGGCCGCTTCCCGAAGCTCTGGCTGGAGACCTTCAACCCGTCGAACCTCCCGGTGCCGCTCCCCGGACGCGCGCTCTCTCTGGGCCCGCGCAGCCAGCGGACGTGGAACACCAAGGTCCCCCTGACACGTCGGGGCCACTTCCGGGTGGACGCGCTGCAGGTGCGCACCGGCGACCCGTTCGGCTTCTTCGAATCGGTCGCGAGCGTGGGCCACGGCGTGAGCGTGGTGGTCTATCCGCGCATCGAGCGGCTGCCGCACTGGCGCCTGCCGACGGCGAACCTGGAGGGAAGCCACGCCTCGCGCGAGCGGGCGCTCCAGACGACGCCGCTCGCCACGAGCGTGCGACCGTACGCGCCGGGCGACTCGTTCAATCGGATCCACTGGAAGTCCACGGCGCGCCACGGCGAGATCCAGGTCAAGGAGTTCGACCTCGAGCAGACCGCGGACGTGTGGATCTTCCTGGACCTCGACGCCGGCGTGCAGACGGGGTCGGGGGACCGCTCCACGGTCGAAGTCGCCGTTCGCGCCGCGGCCTCGATCGCGGACAAGGCGCTCGGCGAGAACCGCGCGGTCGCGATCACGACGAACGGCCACCACCCGGCGACGCTCCCGCCCGACCGCGGCCCGCGGCAGCGCCACAAGATCATGCAGCTGCTCGCCGCCGTGGAGGGGGACGGGTCGGCGCCGCTCGCCGAGGCGCTCGTGGTGACGCTTCCACGCCTGCGGCGCGGGACGACGGCCGTCGTGATCACGGGTTCCGACGAGCCGGAGTGGGTCCGTCCGCTGGCGACGCTGCGCCCGCGCGGGCTCGGGTGCGCCGTCGTGCTCCTCGACGCGCCGACCTTCTCCGTCCCGCCGGCCCCGCGCACCGGTGAGCCGGCGCCCGAGCCGGACCCGGAGGCGGCCCAGGCGATGCGCGCGACCCGGCACCGGCTCGCCGAGTTCGACCTGCGGACCATCACCGTCCGCGCGGACGAGCGCCTGGGCGAGGTGCTCGCGTGACCGCGCGGCCCATCGAGCAGCGCGCCACGGTCGACCTGGGCGCATGGGCGCGCCGGATCGCCGCCGGGCCGGCCGAGGGGTGGTCGAGCCTCGTCCTCCTCCTCGTCATGGGCCTCACGATGGCCTGGTCGATCGACGATGCGCGCTGGGTCCTGGGCCGCGATGAGAACCTGGACTTCCTCGCGTGGATGATCCCGCCGGCGATCCTCCTCGGGTTCGCGCTCGCGAAGTCGCCCTGGTCGCGCTTCGCCTGCCTCGTCATCGGGTGCTGTGTCGGCGTCGTGGTCGTCGGCGTCGCCGTGGGGATGACGGTGGACGAGACGGCCCCGGTGCCCTTCGAGGCGCTTGGTGCGGCGGTCGCGTCCGCGACGCGGGCGTACACGGACCTCGTGATCCGCGCCCGCGCCACCACGACGCAGATCGGCCACTTCCTCGCAATCCTCGGGCTCCTCGTCTGGGCGACCGCGTTCTTCGCCTCGTGGGTCGTCTACCGCCATGGGCGGCCGCTGAGCGCGGTGATGGCGGTCGGATTCGTCCTCGTGGCGAACATGTCGATCACCATCCGCGACCAGTTCTACCTGCTCGTGATCTTCAGCCTCGCTGCCCTCCTGCTGCTCGTGCGGGTCCGCGTGTCGGAGGAGCAGCGTGCCTGGTCGCGACACCGGATCGACGATGCCACGCGGACGGCGAGCATCTTCCTGCGCGCGGGTCTCGCGTTCGTCTCCATCGCGGTGGTGGGCTCGCTCGTGCTCACGACGACCGCGGCGTCCGCGCCGCTCGCCGCTGCCTGGGACGGGGTGGACCAGCGGATCGTCGAGGTGGGCGCCACGATCACGCGCCTGCTGCCCGGCGGCGGGCCGGGGACGCGCGTGGGCGGGATCGTGTTCGGCCAGAGCGCGGCGATCACGGGCACGTGGGTCACCGACGACACGCTCGTGTTCACCGCGAAGGTCCCGACCGAGGAGGACTTCGCCTGGCGCGCGGCCGCCTACGACGAGTTCAACGGCGGCGGCTGGACCTGGACCGACACGCGGGACCGGCGCCTCCAGGCCGACGCGCCGCTCTTCGGGGAGACGGGCGATGCGCTCGATCCTGCCACCGGCCGGCGCGAGATCGTCGTGGAGGTCACGCCGTCGGAGTCGGCGCCGAGGCTCATCGTGAGCCCGAACGGGCCCGCGACGATCGACCGCTCCGCACGTGTCACGCTCGTCTACGCGGCGGTCGATGCGACGCCTCCGGCCGAGCCCACGGTCGCGCCGGGCGCGACGCCCGGCGAGGCGCTCCCGCTGGACGGGTTCTTCGCGACCGTGACCGCGCCCGACGCTCCGCGGCCCTACACGGTGAAGGCCCTCGTGCCGGACGTGGACCCCGCCGACCCCAGCGGCCTGACCGCGAACCGCCTGCGAGCGGCCGGACAGGCGTATCCCGGCCCGGTGCTCGCGCTGTACACGGGGCTCCTTCCCGGGACCGTCGGGACCGAGACCCGGCTCCTCCTCGAGCGGATCGAGGAGGAGAGCGGCGCCGAGAACCCGTACGACCTCGCGCGCGCGGTCGAGCGCTTCCTCCGCGACCCGGCGAACTTCACCTACGACACGGACGTGTCCGACGTCGAGTGCGGCGGGCGGGGCGTGACGGACTGCTTCGTCGTCTCCCGGCGCGGCTACTGCGAGTACTACGCGACGACGATGGCGGTCATGCTCCGGCTGCGCGGGATCCCGACGCGGTTCGTGGAGGGCTTCCTGCCCGGCGACCGGACGCGGACCGGCGAGCAGACGGTCCGTCGCGACCGGGCGCACGCGTGGGTCGAGGTCTACTTCCCGGGATACGGATGGGTGGACTTCGACCCGACCGGGGGCGGCGTCGGGCTCGACACGAGCCTGCCCGCGGGCCCGCCCGTCGCGACCCCCACGCCGACCCCGCGGCCGTCCGGATCGTTCGGGGTGGACGACGAGCGGGACCCGCGGCAGACCGCCCCTGCCGGCGGCAGCGCGCCGCTGCAGGGTGGATCGGGACCCGGGATCCCGGGACCGCTCGCCGCGGTCCTCGCGGCCCTCGTCGTCGCGGCGGTCGTCCTCCTCGGCGTCGCGGTCCTCCTGCGGCGGCCGCCCCGCCCGGTCGGGCCCGACGCCGCCTACGGCACGATCACGCGGATCGCGGGGCGACTCGGCTACGGCCAGCGCCCGGAGCAGACGGTCTACGAGTACACCGCGGCGCTCGGCGACGTCCTCCCGTCGGTCCGCCCGGAGCTGACGCTCGTGGCGACCTCGAAGGTGGAGGCGACGTACGCGCGCAGGGAGCCGGGCCCGGACCTCATGCGCCAGCTCGCGCTCGTCCGGCGCAGGCTGCGCGTGCGCCTGCTCGCGCTCGTCTTCCGCCGGCCGCGCGTGCGCCGCCGGGGCGGGACGCCGGGCGGCGCCGCCTGAGGACCCGCGAGAATCGGTCCGGCCGGGACCGCGCCCGACCGGGCTGCGGTGGAGGCCGCGGTCGCCTCCGCGGCCGCGATCGTCGCGTCAGAGCGCGCCGGGTGCCCGCGCCGCGCCGGTGCCTGCTTCCGCCTCCAGCGCGGCCAGGTGGTCGGCGGCATTGTGGAGGCGGAGCCACGCCCTGCCGCCGCGGATCTCGACGACGGAGATCGCAGCGAGGGCGAACGGGAACCGCCAGAAGGCCTCGAGCGGGAGGTCGAGAAGCGCGAGCAGGAGCACCTTGAAGCAGCCGTCGTGGCCGACGAGCACGGCCCACGGGATGCCCGCCTCCACGCGCCCGTAGCCGAGCACGTGCGGCCGGTCGAGCGTCCCCGGTGCCGAGGCGGCCGCCAGCGCCTCGAGGAGGGGTCGGATGCCCGCGCGGACCCGCCGGTCGACGTCGCCGAGCGACTCCCCACCCGGCGCGTGGGCCTCCCACGGCCGGCGGCGCCACGCGGCGAGCTCGGCGGCGTATCGGTCGGCGACCTCCTCCTGCGTCAGGCCCTCCCAGGCGCCCTGGTGGACCTCCATGAGCGCCGGCTCGGCGAGGACGGGCACCGCGGGGGCGCCGGCGGACGCGAGGGCCGCCGAGACCGCGGAGGCGGTCTCCGCCGTGCGTCGGAGCGGCGAGTGGGCGACGAACCGCGGCGGGCCGGCCGGCACCGGGAGCGCCGGCGGTCGCGACGGGTCGGCGATCCTGCCGCCGCCCGCCGCCGCCTGCCGCCGGCCGAGCGGGGACAGCGGCGTCTCCGCGCGACCCTGGAACCGGCGCTCGAGCAGGTACTCCGTCTCCCCATGGCGGAGGAGCAGGAGCGTCGCCTCCAGGCCCGCGGGCACGAGCGGCCGCCCGCCTGCGGGCGTCGTGTCCTCCGCGTCCGGCCGGCCGGCCATCAGGCGCGAGCCGGCGCGAGGTGCATCACCCACACGTCGAGGATCGCGTCGAGGCCCCGGATCGCCGCCGCCACGTCGTCGGGGACCGCGTCGTCGAGCGCGAGGAGCATGAGCGCGTCCGCGCGGGGTGCCGACCGCGCGAGCGTCATCGCGCTGATGTTCACGTCGGCCTCGCCCAGGAGCGCGCCGATCCGTCCGACCATCCCCGGCCGGTCCCGGTGCCGCGTGACGAGCATCGTCGCCGCCGGCTCCATGTCCAGCCGGTAGTCGTCGATCCGGACGATCCGGGGCTCGCCGGCGGCGATCGTCCCGCCGATCGCGGCGGTCCGATCCCCGGAGGTGACGCGGATCGTGACGAGCGTCGCGTGCGCACCCGCGTCGGCCGACCGGGACTCGGTGACCGCGATGCCGCGCGCCCGCGCGATCGTCGATGCGTTCACGAGGTTCACGCGCTCGGCCGTGGCGACCTCCAGGAGGCCGCGGAGGGCCGCGGCGGCCACCTGCGACGTGTCGTTCGCGGCCAGCTCGCCGGAGACCTCCACGGCGATGCCGTCCACGCCGCCGCGGACGTACTGGGC
>JALOOH010000165.1 GCA_025454515.1 Chloroflexota bacterium | reverse complement strand
GTCGAGGCCTTCGCCCGTCGTGCGCGGATCCGGCTGCAGAGCCCGGCGGGGGCGACAGGGGCATCGCCGTCCACCACGGACGACCCGGACCCGGCCGCTGCCGCCGCGGTCGCGGCGGGCCTCACCGCCCGCGAACGCGAGGTGCTTGAGCTCGTGGCCGGCGGGCTGACGGACCGCCAGATCGCCGCCTCCCTCTTCATCAGCGTCAACACCGCCGGGGTCCACGTCTCGAGGATCCTCGGGAAGCTCGGGGCCGCGAACCGGACGGAGGCGGCCGACATCGCCCGGCGCCGGGGGATCGTCGCACGGTGATCGTGCGTGGCCCGCTCGGCCGAGCCGCTCGGGGCCGCTCGGCCTACCTGACGCCGACTCGGCCACCCGCCACGTGCCCCGGCCGCGGCTCCCACCGCGCCGCTCGGCGCAGCCCCGGCCTCGGCCCGGGCCCCGCTCCTCCCCTGGCGGGTCCGGGTGTGCCTGGCACGCATCAGAACGTGTGCAGGCCGGTCGTCGTGATGCCCCGGGGGCCCGTTCCCGACCGATCCGGCGCCCGCTAAGGGCTCTCGACGGTCCTCGTGACGCCCCGGGGGCCCACCTGCGACGCCGGTGTGCACGGATCGAAGCGTGCCAGGCACATGGCGAGCGGCGCCGCCGCCCCGGCCGCCCGCGTGGGTCGCCAGCGGCGCCGCCTCGCGCCCCCGCGCCCCCTCTACGTCTCCGCGTCGAGCGTCGGTGGCGCGTCGGCCTCCGACCCGGACAGACCCCGCATCCGCCGCAGACGCTCGATCCGCGCCCCGAGCGACGGGTGCGTCGCGAAGAGGCCCGGGCCCCGATCGGAGCCGGCCTTCACCGGGTTCCGGAACCAGAGGTGCTGCGTCCCGCGGTTCCCCGCCGCGAGCCGGTCGGTGTCGTCGGCGAGGGCGGCGAGCGCCCGGCGAGCGCCCGCTCCAGGCCGATCGGGTTCCGCGTCAGCTCGACCGACGTCGCGTCCGCCAGGTACTCGCGCTCCCGGCTCACGGCCGCCTGGACCAGCAGCGAGAAGAGCGGCGCCACGACCCGCAGGATCGCGGCGAGGAGCAGGAGGAACAGGCCGACGAGGATCCCGCTCACGAAGGCCGCGACCGTCTCCTTCGCGTCGTCGCCCCCGGTCCAGATGAACGCGCCCTGCCGCCACCCTTCGATCACGAGCCGGAGGAAGCCGTCGGTGACGAGCGCGACGAGTCCGACGAGCACGGCGACGTAGAGGGCGTAGCGCGTGTCGAGGTTGCGGATGTGCCCGACCTCGTGCCCGATCACGCCCTGGAGCTCCTCGCGGTCGAGCCGCGTGAGGAGGCCGCTCGTCACCGCAAGGCTCGCGTGTGCCGGGTCGCGCCCGGTCGCGAAGGCGTTCATGCTGCCGTCCTCGATCACCCAGACGCGCGGCGGCGGGACGTTGGCCCCGAGGGAGACCTCCCGGACGACGTTGAGCAGCCTGTCGTGCTGGCGCTCGTTCGCCTGCTTCGCACCCGCCGTCTCCAGGATCATGTCCGCCCCGAAGCGATCCGCCCCGAGGGCGGCCCCCACCCCGACCGCGGCGGCGACGCCGGCCGCCACCAGGGCGGCGCCGGGGTCGAACGTCACCGCGGCGGTGATGACCTCGACGGTCGCGGCCACCACGCCGATGAGGGCGACGAGGAGCAGCAGACTGTCGCGCCGGTTCGCCGCCTGCTGGGCCCGGAAGTCCCGACGGCCGGCGCGGCGCGAATCGAGCGAGGCGATGCCGAACGCCGCGAACGGCAGGACGACGATGAGGACCGCCGCCCACAGCGGCAGGTCCTCGCGGATGGTCCCCACCTGGATCGACCGGAGCGCCCAGGTGGCGAGTGTCGCGACGAGGACGAGCGTGATGCCGGCGACGAGGATCGCGACGCTGAACACGACGGTGGCCGCCAGCCGGCCGAGCGGGCCGGGCAGGCTCTCATCGCTGACGTCGTCGGTGGTGAGCGCCAGGGCGAGCAGCGCACCCCCGACGACCGCCGCGAGGACGGCCACGGCGACGAGGTAGGCGTCGAGCCGGCCCTGGCCGACCTGGACGACGGCCGCGCCGGCGAGGAAGACGAGCCACACGATCGCCGCCCCTGCCAGTGCGCGTCTGACGAGGAGCGGTCGCGGGTCGATGACGAGGGAGATCCCCACGAGGACGAGCAGGACGGCCGGGACGAGGAGCGCCAGCCGGATCTCGATGGGCGTCTCCTGGCCGGCCGGATCGAGGAGCGCGACGAACACCCAGCCGATGAGCACCAGGCCGACCGCCGCGAGCACGGCGGGCGCGAGTCGCGCGGCCATGCCGACGGGATGCTTCTTCGGACCGGACACGCCACCTCCCACGGCTGTCGCGGAAGCCCCCGGAGCCGCCCGCTCGGAGGGCTCCGAGCCCCAGAGTACGCCTCCCCGGAGGACGCGCATCGGGGCTCGGCGCGCCGCCCGCGGGGCTCGCGCCCTCCGCGGGGTTCCCGCCGCCCGCGGGGCTCCCGCGCCCTGCCCCGCGCTGGACGGCACCCGTACTCAGTGCGGGTCCGCCGCCGGTGCGCTGCCCTTCAGCCCGCGGCGTCGTCGAGGAGCGTCTCCATCGGCCGCAGGTCCGCGGCCGGGACCTGGTGCGTCTCGAACGGGTGGTGAGGCGGCCCCGCCACGGCCAGCGGGGCGCGCTCCACGTCGTCCGGCGTGGACCACCCGTGCAGCGTGACGCGGTCGCCGTCGAGGGCGCACCAGACGATCGCGTCAGCCTTGCGCCGGACGACGGGGATGTGGCCGGGGGTCACGCTGCGGCCGAGCGCGGCCCACCGCTCGACGTGCCACGTCATGACCTCGAGGCGGACGCCTCCGACGACGAGGTCCTCGCGGGCCGCGAGGCGCAGGTCGCGGAACGGCGCGTCCACGGGGACCCCGAGCGTCCGCGCCCACTTCTCCACGGCGATCTCGCCCAGCTTGCGCTTGCGATGGCTGGGGCCCAGGTTGTTCGGGTATCTGTGGTGCGCCCGGAACTCGGCGAACGTGAGCTCGGCGAGGTGGTGCGCCTCGGCGACCTCGGCGTCGGAGAGGGGGATGACGACGGACACTCGGCACCCTGCGTGACGTCCCGGCGACCCTCGTCCGGGCCCGCGCAGTCTAGGGCAGGATCGCCCGACGTCGCGGGATCGACGGTGCCATCCCCCAACAGGGCCATGGCGGCTGCACTGGACCCGCCCTAGAATCCCCGGGCACCGAGGCCACGTCGCGATCGGGAGGCGACCCGGACCATGTCCCTGCTCCGCCGGATGGAGAAGCTCCAGCAGGAGGCCGCCGCGCAGGAGGCCGCCGCACAGGAGGCCGCAGCCCGCGCCGCGCAGGCGGGCGCGGCCGCCGGCGTCGACGGGACCGTCGCCGCGACGGCGGTCGACGCTCCTCCGTCCCTCCCGCCCGAGCCTGCGACGGCCGGCGACGGCCCGGTCCCGGGCGACGATCCGGTCCCGGGCGGCGCCTCGGGGGCGGAGCCAACGGTCGCGCCTGGGGCAGCGGCGCCGCCGGCCTCCGCGGTCGACCTGGCCCCCGCCCCCGACCCGGCCCCCAGCGCGGCGTCGATCATCGCCGACCCCTCGGCGCCCGGCGCCGCGAGCACGGCAGGCGCGATCGCAGCAGCAGCGGCGGCGGCCACCGCGGCCGTGACGGGAGCCCCCGCGCCGCCGGCCGCCACCGGCGCCACGCCCGTCACCCCCTCTGCCCCGGGCCCGCCGAGCGTGACGGGCGCCGCCGTCCCGGCCGCGCCGGCGACCCCGCAGGCATCGCGCATGGCGTCCCGCTCCACGGTCCGTGACGACCTGCTCCGGGACATCCGGATCCGCCTCCGCGCCGAGGCGTCACGCCAGTCCGCGTCGCTCGCCGCTGCCGAAGGGACGGACCTGCGCAGCAGGATCGAGCCGATGGTGGACCGCGTCGTCGGCTCCGGGGGGTACGCCGTCACCCGCGACGAGCGCCTGCGCCTGATCTCCGACATGCTCGCGGAGATCGAGGGCCTCGGGCCGATCGAGCCGTTCCTCAAGGACGAGACGATCACCGAGGTCATGGTCAACGGCCCCGGCCAGGTCTACATCGAGCGCAAGGGCAAGATCCACCTGACCGACGCCGTCTTCCTCAACGACGACCACGTCCTGCAGATCATCGACCGGATCGTCAGCCCGATCGGCCGACGCATCGACCAGTCGAGTCCGCGGGTCGACGCGCGCCTCCCCGATGGCTCCCGCGTGAACGTGATCATCGAGCCGCTCTCCCTCATCGGCCCCGTCATCACGATCCGGAAGTTCTCGACCCACCCGTACACGGTGGACGACCTCATCTCCTTCGGGACCGCGACGGCGGAGATGTTCGACTTCCTCCGGGTCTGCGTGCAGGCGCGCCTGAACGTCTTCGTCTCCGGCGGGACGGGATCGGGGAAGACCACGACCCTCAACGTCCTGTCGTCGTTCATCCCCGAGGAGGAGCGGATCGTCACGATCGAGGACGCCGCCGAGCTCCAGCTCAACCAGGAGCACGTGGTCACGCTGGAGGCACGGCCCCCGAACCTGGAGGGCCTCGGCGAGATCACGATCCGCGATCTGCTGCGCAACTCACTGCACATGCGGCCGGACCGGATCATCGTCGGCGAGTGCCGCGGCGGCGAGGCGCTCGACATGATCCAGGCGATGACGGTCGGCCACGAGGGCTCGCTCTCGACCGGCCACGCGAACAGCCCGGCGGACATGCTCCGGCGCCTCGAGACGATGGTCCTCATGGCCGGCGTGGACCTGCCGCTGCGGTCGATCCGCGAGCAGATCGCCTCCGCCGTGGACGTGATCGTCCACACGGCCCGCCTCAAGGACGGCTCGCGGAAGGTCGTGAACATCACCGAGGTCTACGGCATCGAGGACGACCGGATCCTCCTCCAGGACGTCTTCACCTACCAGCAGACCGGCGTCCGGGACGGCAGGGTCGAGGGCTCGCTGAAGCCGACCGGCATCCGCCCCACGTTCATGGGCCGCTTCAAGGCAGAGGGCGTCGAGCTGCCTCCCGGCGAGTTCGGGATCCCGCCGTTCGACCCGGCGCGGCCCGGTCAGATCCGGCACGGCAAGTCGCGCTGGGCGAGCGAGGACGCGTCGCTCGACGGCAAGCCGCCGCAGGTCACCGTGGGCCACGGACGCGTCGCGACGGCGGGCGGCATGGTCTACGTCTCCGCGATGGGACCGGTGGACCCGGAGACCGGCGGGCTCGTGGGGATCGGCGTCCGCGACCAGACGCGCCAGTGCATGCAGAACGTGAAGGCGCGCCTGGAGGCCGAGGGGAGCGGGCTCGATCGGATCGTCTGGGCGAACTGGGCCCTCCGCGACCCCGCGGACTTCGACATCTTCGACGAGGAGTGGGTGCGCTGGTTCCCCGGCGACCCGCCCGTCGGGCAGGCCACCCTCATGACCCCGGCGCATCGCCGGGCGGGCTTCCGGATCGCCATCGGCGTGATCGCGGAGGCGGGGAGCGGCGAGACGTCACGGCGACGGTGACCGGCCGGCGGCGCTGACGCGCCCGATTCGGTCAGGTCCACGGGCCCGCCGCGCGAGCGTCTCCGCGCCGGCGCCCCGCGCAGACCGCTGCGCATCGTCGGGATGCGCCGGCTCGATCCGTGAGCCGTGCGCCCTTCCCCCCGGACGTACAGTAGGTCGGGGGCGCAGGGCGGGCGCGATGGCGCGCCGCGTAGGTCACGCGGGAGGGAGCGATGAAGATCGAGGACATCGAGGGCATCGGGCCGGTCTTCGCGGAGAAGCTGCGCGGCGCCGGCATCGAGTCGGTCGAGGAGCTCCTCGAGAAGGGCGCCTCGCGGGCGGGCCGGACCGGGCTCGCGGACGCGACCGGCATCGAGGCGGCGAAGCTCCTCGAGTGGGTCAACCACGCGGACCTCATGCGCATCACCGGCGTCGGGTCG
>JALOOH010000164.1 GCA_025454515.1 Chloroflexota bacterium | reverse complement strand
GCCTGCGGGGGCGTACGCTCGACGGCACAGGACGCACCGCGCCATCGGGAGGCAGCCATGCGGATCGCCGACTTCGCGCTCGAGCGCTACTTCGCCCGGTGGGAGTTCGCGGTCGAGCACCTCCTGTGCGCGTCCGACGTGGAGGGCTGGTCCCTCGCCGATCTGCTCGCGACCGCGGACCCCGAGACCCGGACGCTGTGGGACGGGCTCCGGCTCGGCTACACGGACACCCTCGGTCACCCGCTCCTGCGCACGCAGATCGCCGGGCTCTACGAGAACGCGTCGGCGGACGACGTCCTCGTGGTCGCCGGCCCGCAGGAGGCGATCTTCCTCCTGTCCCACGCGCTTCTCGAGCCCGGCGACCATGCCGTCGTGGCGTGGCCCGCGTATCAGTCGCTGCACGAGGTCGCCCGCTCCCTGGGTGCCGACGTGACGCTCGTCGAGCTCCGCGAGGCCGACGGCTGGCGCCTGGACCCTGACGAGATCCGGCGGGCGCTCCGGCCGGAGACCAGGGTGGTCGTCGTGAACGCGCCCCACAACCCCACCGGCATGCTGCCATCGCACGCCGAGTGGCGCGCGGTGGCCGGGCTGTGCGCGGACGCGGGCGTCCACCTGCTGTCCGACGAGGTCTACCGGTACCTCGAGGCGGACCCGGCCGACCGCCTCGCCGCGGGGTGCGACGCGCTCGACAGGGGGGTCTCGATCGGCGGCATGTCCAAGTCATTCGCGATGGCCGGCCTGCGCATCGGGTGGATCGCGACGCGCGACCGCGGCCTGCTCGACCGCTGCGCCCGCCTGAAGGACTACACGACGATCTGCGCCTCGGCGCCGTCCGAGGTCCTCGCGCTCATGGGCCTCCGCGCCCGAGGGGCAGTGATCGAGCGGTCCCGGGCGATCGTCGCGGAGAACCGGACGCTGTTCGAGTGGTTCGTCGAGGGGTCGGAGGGACGGTTCGCGTGGGTCCGCCCGCGCGGCGGCTCGATCGCGTTCCCGCGGCTGGTCGCCGACGAGTCGATCGACGCCTTCGCGGCCGCGCTCCTCGAGGAGGAGGGCGTCCTCCTGGTGCCGGGGTCGGTCTTCGGGCACCCGGGGAACCACTTCCGCGTGGGGTTCGGGCGCGCGGGCTTCGTGGCCGGGCTGGAGCGGCTCGCGGCGTTCGCGGAGCGGCGGTACGGCTGACGAGCGCGTCGGGCGACGGAGCCCGGACACCGGAGGGTCCGGCGGCGCGGGCGTGCGTCAGCCGGGGGCCTCCCCGAACTCGATCGTGAGGAAGACCTGCAGGCGCGTCCCCGGGCGGCGCCACGCGTCCGCCGGCAGCCCCGCCTTCTGGCAGACGGCGTCGAGCGTGCGCCGGCCGTCCCAGCCAAGGGGCGGGCCCACGTTCGGCAGGAGGAGGGCGCGCCGCCCGTCGCGCGAGACGATGACGCCCTGCCGCACCGGGTCGAAGGCCGCCGGGTCAGCGAGGTCCGCGGGATCGCCGAGCACGTTCACGTCCACGACGAGGTCGGCCACCTCCGCCGGGGCGACGGGGTAGAAGCGCGGATCCCGCACCGTCGCGCCGCGCGCCGCCGTGCGGACGTTCTCCCACGTCGGCCGGGTGTCGTCGAGGTCTCCGATGCATCCCCGCAGCTCGCCGTGCCGGTCGCGCAGCGTGACGAAGGCGGCGCGCGGCGCGACGAGGCCCGCGGTCAGCTCGCGCGGGGCGGGGACCGGCGCCGGGAGGCCGGACGCGGCCGCCTCCACGCACGCCCGCGCGAGCCGGAGCAGCCTCGAGCGCTCGTCCGGCGTGAGGGCGGGTGGCGATCCGGACATCGGCGATCCGGACATCGGCGATCCGGACATCGGCGATCCGTCCATCGCCGCTACGGTGCGTGACGGCCGCACGCGGGACCAGTGCGTTTCGGACCGTCCTCCGGGTGCGGTCGCGTGGACGCGCGTGGCGCCCGAGTGAACGCCGTCGGTCTCCCGAGAACCGTCCGCGCCGACGTGACGTATGGACCGTGCACAGGCGCCGCGCGGAACGGCGCCCGGACCGTGAGGACGCCGATGGACCCCACTCACACCACCCCCCGAGCCGGGTCGCCCGCCGCCGGCGCACGACCCGGGCGCGCAGCGGCGGCAGCGACCGCCCTCCTCGCCGCCGCCGGGATCCTCCTCGTGGCGGTCGGACCGGCCGCGTCCGCCTCCGTGGACCGCTCCTGGCGCGGATCCGTCGGGGCGAGCGCAGCCAACGGCACGGTCACGGTGGTGGCCATCGCGGCAGGGACCGGGAGCGTCACGATGCGCCTGAAGGCCCTGCCGCGACGAGCGCCGGTCACGGTCACCGTCCGGGCGGGGACGTGCGCGAAGCCCGGCTCCGTCGCCGCCACGCTGCCCGCCACGCGGTCGAGCGCCTCGGGCACCGTGAGTCGAACGGTCGCTGTGAACCGGACGGCCGTGAACCGCATGAAGGCGGCGAAGGCACTCATCGCCCAGGTCAGGGCCACTGGGTTCTCGCGGTGTGCGGTGCTGCGGCCCGTCACGTCGCCGGGCGCGTCCCCGTCGCCGTCGGGGTCCCCGTCGCCGTCCGCGAGCGGCGAGGTCGAGGTCAGGGCCCGCGACTTCGTCTTCTCACCGGCGACGATCACCATCGCCGCCGGGAAGCCCGCCGTCGTGTCGTTCCGCAATGACGACGCGAGCATCCCGCACGGCGTCAGCGTGGGGTCGAGCGTCTCGGCCGCGCCGATCGCCGCGTCGGCCGTGATCACCGGCGTCGCCCGGACCACGTTCACGATTCCGGCGCTCGCCGCCGGCACGTACACGTTCTGGTGCCCCGTCCACCCGTCGATGACGGGGAGGCTCGTCGTCTCGGGGGTCGCGGGCGCCTCCGTCGGCCCGACGGCGAGCTTCCCGCACTGATACGCCGGAGCGGCCGCCCGGACGGGCGGCCGCTCCGGCCATCGACGATGCAGGCTCCGATCGGGGCCGCTGCGCTCAGTACGCTTCGAGGTAGCGGTCGATCTCCCACTGGGTGACCTGGGTCCGGTAGCCGTCCCACTCGGCGCGCTTCGCCTCGACGAAGTGGCTCAGGACGTGCTCGCCGAGCGCGTCGCAGATGACCTTGTCGCGCTCGAGCTCGTCGATCGCCTCTCCCAGCGTCCCGGGCAGCTCCCTGATCCCCTTCTCCGCGACCCGCGAGGAGTCCATCTCGAAGAGGCTCTCCTCGACCGGGTCGGCGAGCTTGAGCCCGTTCTCCACGCCGTCGAGGCCGGCCGCGATCATCACTGCGAAGGCGAGGTACGTGTTCGACGACGGATCCGGGCAGCGGACCTCGGCGCGCGTCCCCTCGATGCTCTTGCCCGGCGAGATCATCGGGACGCGGATGAGCGCCGAGCGGTTCGTCCGGCCCCACGTGATGTACGTCGGCGCCTCGTACCCCGGGACCAGGCGCTTGTACGAGTTCACCGTCGGCGCCAGGACCGCGATCATCCCCTTCGCGTGGGCGAGGATTCCTGCCATGTAGCTGCGCGCGAGGTCCGAGAGCCCGTACTTGGCCTTGGGATCGGCGAACGCGTTCCGCTTGGCCTTGATCGAGTAGAGGCTCTGGTGGGTGTGCATCCCCGAGCCGTTGATGCCGAAGATCGGCTTGGGCATGAACGTCGCGTACAGGCCGTGCTGTTGCGCGATCGCCTTGAGCGCGAACTTGAACGTGATCGCGTTGTCCGCCGTGCGGAGCGCGTCGGAGTACTCGAAGTCGATCTCGTGCTGGCCGGCCGCCACCTCGTGGTGGGCGGCCTCGACGCTGATCCCGAAGGCCTCGAGCGCGTCCACCATGTCCTGGCGGACCTCCTGGGCGAGGTCGGTCGAGAAGTCGAAGTACCCCGCGAGGTCGTGCGGGAGCGGCGCGACCCGACCCTCGTCGTCCCGGCGGAAGAGGAAGAACTCGAGCTCCGGGCCCATGTTCACGATGTAGCCGAGCTTCCTGGCGCGCTCGACCTGGCGCCGCAGGATGTGGCGAGGATCCCCGACGAACGGCTGGCCGTTGGGCGTGAAGACGTCGCAGATCACGCGCGCCGTGCCGCGGCCGTTGGCGCCGCGCTGCCACGGGATCTCGGCGAACGTGCCCATGTCCGGCA
The DNA here is from genome assembly GCA_025454515.1 of Chloroflexota bacterium. Lineage (GTDB taxonomy): Bacteria > Chloroflexota > Limnocylindria > Limnocylindrales > CSP1-4 > CAIYQJ01. Next base: position 927 of record JALOOH010000164.1, on the reverse strand, counting down.
TGAGGTACTGGTCCGACTCGGCGATCCGGGTGAACCCCTCGATCGACGACCCGTCGAACCAGGTGCCGTGCTGGACCGAGTCCTCGAGCCGGTGGATCGGGATCGTGACGGCCTTGACGATGCCGAGCACGTCCGTGAACTGCAGCTGGATGAAACGGATGCCGTCGGCCTTCGCCTTCTCGATCTTCTCGAGCGCGCCCTTGTCCGCCATGGGTCGAGCCTCCTCCGCCTCCCGGGCCGGCGGGTGATGCCGGCGGAAGCGCCATTCTTGTGCCGGACGCACCGAGATGCGTCGATCGGTCGTCGGGTCGCGCGAAGGATATCAAGGAGGGGTCGGGCCGGGTCGGCTCCGGGGCTGGTCAGCCTTGTGCGTTTTGCACGATTCTCAGGGCGGCCGACAGCGCGAGCCGCAGGTCCGGGTCCGACAGGTCCCAGCCGCCGATCTCCTCGAGGCGCCGCACCCGGTACGCGACGGTGTTCCGGTGCACGCCCAGGGCCTGCGCCGCATCGATCGGACCGGCCGCGTCGAGGACCGCGCGGAGCGTGGCAAGGCGGGCCGACACGGCCCCCGGGCTGCCGGCGAGGACCGGCCCGAGCAGGGCGCGGGAGAGCCGCTGGCCGTCCGGGATGTCGTGCAGGCCGCCGAGGATCCGGTACGCGGGCAGGCGATCGGCGCGGACGACGCGAGCACCGCCGACGGCCGCCTCCGCGGCCTCGAGCGTCGCCCGGGCCTCGGCTTCCGCCTGCGGTCGGTCGGCCGGTGCACCGAACGGTCGCGAGACGGCGACGAGTCGGCGGACCAGCCGCACGACCCGGTCGGCGATCACCAGCCCCTGCGGGTCCGACGCATCGGCGACGGCGACGAGCCGGTACTCGAGGCTCTCCGCGGTCCCGCGCAGCGCGAGTCTCCGGGACGGCGCCAGGAGG
>JALOOH010000163.1 GCA_025454515.1 Chloroflexota bacterium | reverse complement strand
TCGGGCCGGACGGCCGGATCGTCGCCGCCGGCCCCGCGCGGGAGGTCGACGTGCCGCGCGATGCCATCCGCGTGGACGGCGGGGGATGGACCCTCGCGCCCGGACTCATCGACTGCCACGTCCACCTCACCGGGGCGCACGAGCCCGTGCACGACATGGTGCGGATGAGCGCGACCGACTACGTCGTCCGTGCGCTCCTGACCGGGCGCCGGTACCTCGAGGCCGGTGTCACGACGATCCGGGACGCGGGAGGCGCGACCGCCGGCGTGAAGAAGGCGTTCGCGACGGGCGTGATGCCCGGCCCGCGGACGCAGGTGAGCGTCGGCTTCCTGTCCCAGACGGGCGGGCATGGGGACGGGTGGACGCCGTCGGGGGCGGACCTCTTCGGGATCGCCCCGCCGGACCTCCCGAGCGGGATCTGCGACGGCGTCGAGGAGTGCCGGAAGGTCGCCCGGACGATCATCCGGGCGGGGGCGGACTGGCTGAAGGTGATGGCGACCGGCGGCGTGTACTCGGTCACGGACAGCCCCGACGCCGCCCAGTTCACGATCGACGAGCTCCGCGTCTTCGTCGAAGAGGCGAGGGCGGCCGGGATCCACGGCGTCCTCGCGCACGCCGAGGGGACCCGCGGGATCCTCAACGCGCTGCGGGCCGGCGTCCGATCGATCGAGCACGGTGACCTGCTCGACGACGAGGGGATCGCGATGATGGTCGCCGGCGGGGTCCCTCTGGTCCCCACCTTCCTCATCGTCGAGGAGATGCTCCGGCCGGATCGCGTCGAGCAGGGCGTGACGCCGCCCTGGGCCGTCGAGAAGATCCGGACGACGATGGGGCGGCAGCGGGAGACCTTCGCCGAGGCCGCTCGCCGCGGAGTGCGCATCGCCATGGGCACCGACGGAGGGGCCGGCTCTCACCTGCCGGCGGAGCTGTCGCTCATGGTCGAGGCCGGGCTCGACCCCTTCGCGGCGTTCAGCGCGGCCACGACCGAAGCGGCGCGGCTGCTCGACGTGGACGGCGACGTCGGCACCCTCGAGCCGGGGAGGGTCGCGGACCTCATCCTCGTCGCCGGCGATCCGCTCGCCGAGCCGGCGCTGTGGCGCGATCCGGCGCGGATCGCGCTGGTGGTCCAGGCGGGCCGGATGGTGGCGGACCGGCGCGGTGCCTGACGGGGTGTGGCGGCCGGCGCGGATCGCCGCCACGGCGTGGCGTGCGCTTCCGGGTGACCTGCTCGGGCGCCTCATCGTCCGGCTTTCGGGCTCGCGCATCTCGCGCACGGTGGAGGTCGAGGGGATCGGGCGGGTGCACCTTGCGGAGGACCCGCGCCTCGGCCGATGGCTGGACCTCGTCTCGCGCGCACCCACGGCGATGACCTTCGGGGACGTCGTCGTCGCGCGGCGGACCCTCGACGACGCTCTCGTCCGCCACGAGGCGGAGCACGTCCGCCAGTGGGGCCTGCTCGGGCCGCTGTTCCTGCCCGCCTACCTCGTCGCGTCGGTGGCCGCTCGGAGCCGCGGCGAGGATCGGTACCGCGGCAACGCCCTGGAGGCCGCGGCGTTCGCGGCGGAGGTCCGGCCGCGGGCCGTGCGGGCGGTCAGCGGGTACGATACGGACCGTTCATCCGGGTCGCTCCGCGCGTGAGACCGGCGCCGTCCCCGCGCCGCGGTGCACCCCCTCGCGCCGACGGAGATGCCGCATGACAAGCCCCACGGAGACCGCCGTCCTCGACGCCCTGCGCACGGTCCGCGAGCCGGAGCTCGGCGGCGACCTCGTGAGCCGGGGGATGGTCCGCGACCTCGTGGTCGACGGGTCACGGGTCGGGATGACGATCGACCTGACCACGCCCGCATGCCCGCTCAAGGACGAGATCGAGGCGGACGTGCGTCGGGCCCTCGCCCCGCTCGGCGTGGAGTCGGTCCAGGTGGACTGGTCCGCCACCGTTCGCCGCTCGACCCCCACGCAGTCGGCCGAGCTGATCCCGGGCGTGAAGAACATCATCGCGGTCGCGTCGGGCAAGGGCGGCGTGGGCAAGAGCACGATCAGCGTGAACCTCGCGACGGCGCTCGCGCTCGACGGCGCGTCGGTGGGCCTGCTCGACGCCGACATCACGGGCCCGAACATCCCGCAGATGCTGGGCGTCGAGGGGACGCCGAAGGCCACCCCGGCCGGGAAGATCGAGCCCCTCGCCCGGCACGGCGTCAAGGTCATCTCCATCGCCTTCTTCGTGCCCGAGGGCCAGCCGGTCGTCTGGCGCGGGCCCCTCGTCGGCGGCGCGATCCAGCAGTTCCTCCGCGACGTGGAGTGGGGCGACCTCGACTACCTGGTCGTGGACCTGCCGCCGGGCACCTCCGACGCGCAGCTCACGCTCGCCCAGTCCGTGCCGATCTCCGGGTCGGTCCTCGTCACGACCCCGCAGGACGTGGCCCTGTCGGACGTCGCGAAGGCCCTCTCGATGTTCGAGCGGATGAACGTGCCCGTCATCGGGCTCGTGGAGAACATGAGCGCGTTCGTGTGCCCGCACTGCGGCGAGGCGACCGAGATCTTCGGCCGCGGTGGCGGCGAGCGGTTCGCGCGCGACCACGGCCTCGAGCTGCTCGGCCAGGTCCCCATCGACGTCACCGTGCGCCAGGGCGGCGACGCGGGGATCCCGGCGGTCGCCCAGCGCGAGCCCGGTCCCGCGGCGCAGGCGATGCAGCGGATGGCGAGGATCGTGGCCGCCCGGATGAGCGTCCGCGCGGAGTCGGCCGGGCCGGTCCTCACCGTCAGCTGAGGCGGTGCCCGCCGGCTCGCCTCCCGGCGGCGGCCGGCCGGCGCCGGGCGCGGCGACGATCCGGCCGCGCGGGTGCGCGCGGGCGCGCCGGCGGCCTTCGCTCGTCGTGCCCGCTGGTATCATCGTGGGCGACCCGGAGACGACCTCGTCGCCGGGCGACGCGAGGGAGACGGTCAGCTGAGCGATCCCGCCGACGACACCCCGCGACCCGCTCCCGGCGGCACGCCGCCGCCCCCCGGCGGCCCCACGCCTCCGCCCGGTCCCGGCCCGGCGCCGGCCGACGGGCCCGGCGCGCCCGGCACGCCCGGCGAGAGCGCGACCGCGGGCCAGGACGCGAGCGATGGAGGCGCCGGCGACGCGGCCGGTGCCCGCGGGGTCCGGTACGAGTTCACCCGCACGAAGGACGCGCTGCGTCGGATGATCGACGCGCACCTCGCGCTGGCGAAGGCCGAGATCGGCCTGATCGCCGGCAAGGCGGGGATGGCGCTCGGCCTGGTCGCCGGCGCCCTCGCGCTCGTGATCTTCGCTGCGCTCGTCGCGACCGTCGGGACGCCCCTGTTCCTCGGAGAGTGGATCTTCGGGTCGATGGGGTGGGGGATCCTGCACGCGGTCCTCTTCGGGCTCGCGGTCGCCGTGGCGCTCGTGCTGCGGGCTCTCGACTTCACCGCGGCCCGGCTCGGCTGGACGCTCGTCGCGGCGGCGTTCGTCGGCCTCCTCGTGGGCGCCGTCTTCTTCGTGAACCTGCCGCACGCCGCGTGGGCGTGGGTCGGGGACCAGGTCGACGTCCAGACGACGCTGGAGATCGACCCGGCGTACCGGCCGCTCGTCGTGGCGGCGGTCATCGGTGCCCTCGTCGGCGCTGTCGTCGGGATGGTCGTGGCCGCATGGCGGACGCGGTCGATCTCCGCGACGTTCGGCGGCCTGTTCGCCGGCGCGATCGCGCTCGGCGCCTTCTGCGCCTTCACGGCGATCACCTTCTCCGCCGAGTGCGCCGCCGGGATCGGGGTCGCCGTCACGCTCGCGCTGTGGCCGGTCTTCGCGGTCCGGCCGCTCGTGGACGGCACGTTCGACTGGGATGCGTACACGGCCCAGTACTGGCCGGGCCTGACGGTCGAGGTCGTGCAGGAGACGATCGAGCAGGTCAAGCTCCGGCTGCCGGACATGCCGTCGCGGCCCGCCGGCCCGTCGATGCCGGGCCGGGGAGGCGGGAAGTGAGCGAGCAGCCGGTGCGCGACCCGAAGGCCGACAAGGCGCAGGCGGACGTGGCGACCGCCGCCGACGCCGTGGCGCGGGCTGCCGCGTCCGCGACGGCGACCGGGGGCGCCGACCCCGCGGTGCCGCTCCGCGACGCGGTCTCGGACGTCGGTGACGCCGCGGGCAGCGTGCGGAAGGCCGCCGACTCGGTCGGCGACGCGGTCCCGGCGCTCTCCGGGGTGACCGACCGGGTGGCCGCCGTCGCCGGCGGGGTCCACGCCGCGACGGACGCTGCCGACGCGGTCGGCGAGGCCGTGGACAACATGCCGAAGCTGACGCCGGAGATCCGGCGCCAGCGCGAGGCGCTGCTCGCCGCCCAGCTCGCGGAGGTGCGTGCCTCGCGCACGGCCTTCTATGGCGAGATGGAGGAGTTCGAGGCGCGCGGCCGCGCCGCTCTCGACGTCCGCAGCTCCCTGAAGCGGCAGCCGCTCCAGGTCGCCGGGCTCGCCGCAGGGACGGGCTTCGTCCTCCTCGGCGGTCCCGGGCGGGCGTGGAAGTACGTGCGCAACCGCGTGATCCCGCGCTCGACGCAGCCGCCGGTGCCGCCGGCCCTCGATGGCGTCCTCCGGGCGATGGGCGACGACGGCACGGCCGCGCAGGAGCTCGCCGACATGATCGCGGCATCGCGCGGCAGGAGCCGGCCGGGCCGGATCCAGCGTCTCCTCTCGGGTTCGGTCTTCCTCCCGCTCGGGCTCGACCTGGGCCGGCGGCTCGTCGCGCGCCTCCTCGATGTGGACCCGGCCGTCCGTGAGCGAGAGCTGGCCCGCATCCGGGCGCGGACCGCCGCCCGCATCGCCGAGGCCGAGGCCGCGAAGCAGGCGACCGCCCGCCCGGCGGCTGCGGCGCCGTCCTCGGGCACTCCGAGCACCCCGGGCGCCGCGTCGACCGGGCCGGAGCCGGAGCGGCCGCGGTAGACTCGCCGCCGGGCGAGTGGCGGAACGGCAGACGCGCCGGCCTTAGGAGCCGGTGTCCCGCGAGGGACGTGTGGGTTCGAGTCCCTCCTCGCCTACCAGCGACCGACTACGCGGCGCGCCTCGCCGACCCCGTCCTCCGCTCGAGGACGAGGATCGCGACGCTGACGACGGCGACCCAGGCGGGCA
>JALOOH010000034.1 GCA_025454515.1 Chloroflexota bacterium | reverse complement strand
GAGCGCCAGGTGCAGGCGATCAAGGCCTGGCCCTTCGACACCTCGCTCATCACGAAGCTCGCCACCTCGTTCGCCCTGCCGATCATCCTGACCCTCATCGGCCGCCAGCTCATCCTCCTCATCCTCCACGTGTGAGGACGGACGGGAGCCCTCCTCCCCCGCCCGGCCCCGACCCGACGGCCCGTCACCACCGGTGACGGGCCGTCGGACTTCCCCTTCCCGCTACGATCGTCCGCATGACGCGCCTCGCCCCCGGACTGACGATCGGCTTCAAGACCTCGCCGCAGGGCGTGGACCTCGCGACGATCGAGGCGACCTGGCAGCTCGCCGGATCCCTCCCCTGCTTCGACGTCGGGTGGGTGAACGACCACCTCACGGATTCGGCCCTCGAGCGCGGAGGCTCCAGCCTGGAGCCCATGACCCTCCTCGCCGTGCTGGCCCGCCACGTCCCCGGGAAGTGGCTGGGAACGGCGGTGCTGTCGAACACGTTCCGTCACCCGGCGATGCTCGCGAAGGAGGCCACCGTCCTCGACAACGTCACCGGGGGCCGCTTCATCCTCGGCCTCGGCGCCGGCTGGCACCCCGGCGAGCACGAGGCGTTCGGCATCCCTCTGCCCCCGCCGGCGGAGCGGTTCGACCGGTACGAGAGCACGCTGCGCGTCCTCCGGGCGCTCTTCTCCGACGCGGGCCGCCGGCCGCCCGGCGTGGACCTCGACGATCCGTTCGTGCCCCTCCGGGGCGCCACGAACGAGCCCGGCACGATCCGTCCGGACGGCCCGATGATCTGGCTGGGAGGCCAGAAGAGGCGCGGGATCGAGCTGGCCGCCCGCTTCGCCGACGGGTGGCCGATGCCGGGGAACATGCCCGGCGACGTCGCGTACTTCTCCGCCCGGCGCGACGAGATCCGCCGCGCGCTCGAGGCCGCGGGTCGCGATCCGGACGACTTCAGCTTCGCGGGGCAGGTGGTCGCACGCCCCGCCGCCGCGGATCGTCGGGCGGCGCTCGCCGAGGCGGAGGCGTTCGTCCGCGCCGGCGCCGACCACGTGATCGTGGGGATCGCGGCCGCCCACGGCCCGGCGGCGCTCGAGGCGGCCGCCCGGGACGTCGCGGAGCCGCTCCGCGAGCGGTTCGGATAGGGGCGACGGTGGCGCACGGCGACGACGGGACGACCCACTCCGAGCTCCCGGACGGGCCGCTCGCCGCGCTGTTCGCGACCGGGCGCCGGGTGATGCTCCGGCCGGGCGCGATCGTCGTCAGCGAGGGCGACGACTCCGGGCGCGTCGTCCTCGTGATCTCGGGACGCCTGAAGGTCTCGTCGTTCTCCGAGGAGGGGCGGGAGACGGTGCTCGGCTTCCGCGGCCGCGGCGACCTCATCGGCGAGCTGGCGGCGATCGACGGCAAGCCGCACCTCGCGACCGTGGCGGCCGTGGAGCCCACCGAGATCGCGACGCTGACGGTCGACAGGTTCATGGACGGCCTCCGCGATCGCCCGGACGCCGCGCTGAGCGTCCTCCGCACGGTCGTCGCTCGTCTCCGCGACGCGGATCGGAAGCGCGCCGAGTTCGGCGAGCTCCCCGCCGACGCCCGCGTGGCCGAGCGACTCGTGGAGCTCGCCGCAGGCGCGGCGGACCGCGCGCCGGGGGGGCCCGTCGAGCTCGCGATCACCCAGGCGGAGATCGCCGGCTGGGTCGGCTGCTCGCGGGAGGCCGCGAACCGCGCGCTCAACCGCTTCCGCGCGGACGGTCTCGTGGAGATCGGTCGCGGCCGCGTCGTCGTGCTCGACGTGGACGGGCTCCGGCGCGCCGCGCTCGGCTGACGCGACCCGAGCCCGTCGCCGGGACGCGCGCGACGGGCTCGGGTCGGATGCGGACCGCACGCTCGGACGCGCGGCCGCGGCGGTCGTTCAGGGTCGGGTGGTCGAGAGAGCCGGCTCGCCGGAGAGCGGGATGCGGATCCGGCCGACCAGGCGCCCCAGGATCCCGCGGCCCCGGCGCCCCCGCCGCGAGACGGCCGCGAGGCGCGCCTCCGCCGAGTGACGCCGGGCCGGGTGCCCGTACGCCCGGACCCGGTCCTCGTGGATCGTCATGGCGAGCATGCCCTGCAGCGTCGTCATCGTGCTCGTCTCCTTCCTTGTCACGTCGGCTCACACACATGGATGAACGTCGATCCGTCATGGGCCGTGACGATCCGTCCCGGCCGCGAGTCGCGGGTGACGCACGCCGCCCCCACCGGGCCCTCGACCGCCGGGCCGGCCGTGCCGGCCCGGGCCCAGTCCGCCCAGGCTCCCGACCGGATCGCACGGAGCGGCTCGTCGGGCCGGCGGACCTTCGGCGCGCCCCACCCCTCGATCGCGATGCGCACCGCACCGAACAGGCTCATCGTTCCCTCCGTCGCGCCGGCCTCACGAGCGGGCCGTCCAGGACCCACTGTCGCGCCGCTGCCGCCCCGGCTGGAGCGGCCCCGTCACGCCCGGTCCGGTATCTCGTCACACAGCCGCGAGCACCGGCTCCGTCCCCCATCGCCCTTGAGCGCCGCCCTGCGGGGCGGTACGCTGCCGGTCGTGCCGTCGTGCCCTTCGTGTGGTGCCGTGTCCCCGGCAGGCGCCCGGACCTGCCCCGCCTGCGGCGGGTCGGTGCCCGGCGCCGCTGGCGCCCGCGAGGAGCGCAAGGTCGTGACGGTGCTCTTCGCGGACCTCGTCGGCTTCTCCGCGCGGGCGGAGCCGCTCGATCCGGAGGACGTGAGGGCGCTCGCGCGTCCCTTCCACGACCTCCTTCGTCGCGAGGTCGAGACGTACGGCGGGACGCTCGCGCGGATCGTCGGCGACGCGGGGATGGCCGTCTTCGGGTACCCGGCCGCGCACGAGGACGATCCGGAGCGCGCGGTGCGGGCAGGCCTCGCGATCCACGCCGCCCTGCGGGCGCTCGACGCCGAGCGGCCGTCGCTCGCCCTCCACGCCCGCATCGGGATCAACACGGCCGAGGCGGTCGTCACGTACGGGAGCGTGGTCGAGGACGCCGACGACCTCATGGGCGACGGGGTCAACGCCGCCGCCCGGATGCAGGCGATCGCATCGCCGGACGGGATCGTCGTCGGCGAGGCCACCCGGGCCGCCGCTGCGCGGTCGATCGCGTTCGCCGAGCTGCCGCCGACCGACCTTCGGGGTCGATCCGGTCCCATGCGCCTCTACCGCGTGGTCGGACCGATCGCCAGGGTCCCCGCGGACCGTCCCGACCCCACGCCGTTCGTGGGCCGCGACGCGGAGCTCGCCCTCGTCGTGCGCGCCTTCGAGCGGGCTCGCACGACCCGGTCCGTCGAGACCGTCACGATCGTCGCGGACCCCGGCCTCGGCAAGAGCCGGCTCGTGCGCGAGCTGGGGCGGCGGCTCGACGACCTGCCCGACCTCGTGACATGGCGCGTGGGCCGGTGCCTGTCGTACGGCGAGGGGATCGGCTTCTGGGCGCTCGGCGAGATCGTCCGCGCGCACGCCGGGATCCTCGACACGGACGGCCGCGAGACGCGCGAAGCCAAGCTCGACGCGGTCATCGCGGAGCCGGATGACCGGATCCGACGCTGGATGATCGATCGCCTCGCCCCGCTCACCGGTGGCTCGAGCGGCACCGAGCCGCCCGCCCGCGACGAGGCGTTCGCAGCGTGGCGCCGGTTCCTGGCGTCCGTCGCCGCCGCCGGCCCCACGGTGATCGTCGTCGAGGACCTCCACTGGGCCGACGACGCCCTCGTGGACTTCCTCGAGAGCCTGGCCGACGACACCGCCGGCCTGCCGCTGCTCCTCGTCGTGACGGCGCGTCCGGAGGTGGGCGCGCGGCACCCCGGGTGGCTGGCGCGGACGCGCCGGGCGACGGTGCTCCCCCTCGGCGGGCTCGCGGATCCAGAGATGCGCGTGCTCATCGACGCCCTCCTCGTCCCGGCCCGCGAAGGGATCGAGCCCCGGCTGGGCCAGACGGTGCTGGAGCGGGCGGAGGGAAGCCCGCTGTTCGCTGAGCAGGTCGCGGCGATGCTCCGCGACCGCCCGGGCGCGTCCGCGGCGGCGGTGGTCCCGCCGTCGATCCACGCTCTCCTGGCCTCGCGGATCGACGGCCTGCCCGGCGACGCGCGCGCCGTGCTGCTCGACGCGTCCGTCGTCGGCAAGCGGTTCTGGCCCAGGGCCGTGGCGTCCGTCGGCGCGCGGACGCCGGAGGAGGTCCGCGCCGCGCTCGCGGAGCTGGCCCGACGCGAGCTCGTCCGACCCGTGTCGCCGTCATCGATGGAGGGCGAGGAGGAGTTCGCGTTCTGGCACGCGCTCGTCCGCGACGTGGCGTACTCGACGCTCACGCGACCCGACCGACTCGCGCGCCACCGGGCGGTCGCCACGTGGGTGGCGGCACTCGCCGGGCCGGACCCCGGCACCACGGCAGAGATCGTCGCGGCACACCTCGAGAGGGCGCTCGATCTCGCCGACGCGCTCCACGACGACCAGGCGGCCGCCGGCGGTCCGCTCCGCGCGGACCTGGTCGCCGCGCACGCCGATGCCGCGGATCACGCGATGCGCACGGAGGTGCCGCGCGCCGTCGCCCATCTGCGGCGGGCGCTCGAGCTCCTCGGGGAGGACGGTCCGCTCCGCGCGACGCTCCTCGAGCGCCTGGGCCGCGCCCTCAACGCCATGGGCGACGTCCGTGCCGCCGCCGCGCTGCTCGAGGAGGCCGCGACGGCGCACCGCCGCGCGGGCGACCCGGCCGGCGCGGCGGGCATCGCGCCGGTCCTCGCCGTCGCGCTCGCGTTCACCGGCGAGGGCGAGCGCGCGCATGCCGTCCTCGCCGAGGCCCGCACCGAGCTGGCGGACGCGCCGGGCCCGGCGCTCGTCGCCGTCATCGCCGAGCAGGCGATGTCCGCGATGGTCGCCAACCGCCTCGGGGCGGCGGCAGCGCTCGCAGAGGAGTCGATCCGCCTCGCAGCCTCGCTCGGCCTTCCGGCGCCGCACCGCGCCCTGCACGCTCGCGGCTGGGTCCGGTACCCCGCCGACGCGGAGGCGGGCGAGGCCGACTTCCGTGCGTCGATCGACGGCGCGCTCGCGGCGGGAGCGATCCAGTCCGCCGGAGGCGCCATGCAGAACCTCGCGATCGCCCGCGGGAACGTCCGCGGCCCTGCCTCGGCACTGGCGGCGCTTGACGAGGCGCGTCGCTTCCGCGCGATCCATGGACTCCCGGAGATGCCCGTGCGCCTCTCCAGGCTCGACGAGCTGGAGGTCGCGGGCGAGTGGGACGCGGTCCTCGAGGAGGCCGAGCCCGTGCGCGCGTGGGCCGACGGGCACGGGGATGCGTGGGCGTCGTGGTCCGCCGACCTCGTCGTCACGTCCGTGCTGGTCGCCCGGGGCGCGCTGCACGGACCCCGGGACGACCTCGTGGCTCGCGGCCGGGACGTGGGCATGCCCGCGTATGCGGCACCGATCGCCGCGGCCGCCGCGGTCGCGGCGGGCGATCCCGCGGGCGCCCGATCCCTGCTCGAGGAGGCGCTGGCAGCCCTGGGTCCCGCGGAGATCGATCGCCCGGCTCCCTTCGCCCGCGCGTGCCTCGCGAGCGGTTCCGTGGACCTCGCCCGGCGCGTCCTCGAGCTCGGCACCACCCACGCGGCGCTCGGTGCCGCAGAGACGCTCGCCGCGGAGGCGATGGTGGCGGAGGCGGAGGGCGACCTCGCGACGGCCGCCGTGCGCTACGAACGCGCGGCGGCGGCGTTGGGCAGGATGGGCATGCGCCCCGAGCAGGCGTACGCGCTCGAGGGCCTGGGCCGCTGCCTGGCGCGGATCGGGAGGGCCGGAGAGGCGCCGCCGCCGCTCCGCACCGCCCGGGACCTGTGGACGGCGATCGGGGCTCCGCCACGGATCGCGGCGATCGACGACCTGCTGGCGGGGCTCGAGGCGGACGACTGACCCGTCGGCCGAGGGCCGCCACCCCGTGGAACGCCGGACGTCCGCCGCGGGTCCCGCCGGGAGGGAGGGGGGCGGGTCGCGACGGACGTTCCGGTATCCGCACGAAGTGCGGCGTCACCTTCGTGACGCCGATCGCGCGTCCACGGGGATCCACGCTGCGCGTCCCGCCGCCTTCCGATGCGGCCGACGCGCGGGACGCCGGCGGGCCCCGCGAACGCCCTCCAGACGTCGGTCGGCGCGCGGCGGTTCCCCGGACGTCAGAGGGCAGGCTCCACGTCCAGGATGAGCCGGATGGGAGCGTCGAGCGTGCCCACGCGGACGCACGACGGGGCGGATGTCCCGACGACCCACGTGAGCACCGCCTCGAAGTCGCCGGTCCGCACGAGCGAGACGAGACCCGAGCCGGACCCGACGAGCGTTGCGGGCCCCTCGTACGAATCCATCCCGGTCGCGAACGGGAAGCGGACCCGGAGGAACGCCCGGCCCGGGACGTCCACCGGCAGGCCGCTCGCGTCCCGGACGAACGGCGGCTCGGCGGGGGTGATCTCGAACGCGGGGACCGCGTCGCCGGCGAACGTGAACTCGATGCGGTCCGCGCGACCCCGAGGCTCCAGGCGGACGTCCATCAGGCGCGCGGGCTCGGCGAGCGGGTCCTCCGGGGTCGATGCGACGGTCGTCACGCAGGGGGACGTGATCCCGCCGGTCTCCGGCGACCCGGTCGGGATGGCCGGCGACCCGGACGCGGAGAGGTCGGGCGCGGCGCCCTGCGTCGCGCCGGCCGGCCCGGCGGAGCAGCCGGCCAGGAGGAGGAGGGCGGTCACTGCGATCGAGAGCCAGGACGTCGGGCGCATCGGAGCCTCCGTCGCATCCCGCGCCGGCGATCGTCGGCGCGGACATCCCCGCGACGTCCCCCATCGTGCGCCGGTTCCGCACCCGGTGCGGGCCACGTCCGACGGGCGTCGTGCGCGGCCGACCACGCGGGTCGGCCGCGGGGACCATTGTCCGTGGCTTGCGCAAACGTGCAATCCGGTGCTATCGTCGCCTCCCGGCCCATGAGGGCCGCCCACGGCGAGGGGAGATGGGAAGGGACCTGGGCGCGGACGACTTCCGCCTCCACGCGGAGCTGTGCCGCGTCCTCACGGACCCGAAGCGGCACGCACTCCTGCACGCGCTGGCCGACGGCGAGCGATCGGTGGGCGATCTCGCGTCGGTCGTGGGGTGCTCGCTGCCGAACGCCAGCCAGCACCTGGCGGTCCTGCGCTCCGCCGGGCTCGTCGCCGCGCGTCGATCGGGGACCGCGGTCCATTACCGGCTCGCCGAGCCGGAGATCCTCGCGGCCTGCGCGATCGTCGGCCGCATCGTCCATCGTCGGATCGCGGCGGAGGCGGATCGCGCCGAGGCCGCCGGGACGCGCGCCCTCGTCGGCGCAGGAGGCTGATCACGATGTCGCGGATCACGAGCTTCACATTCGGCACGCACCTCCCCGGCGACCTCGCGGACGCGCGCCCCCGCGTGGAGGCCAGCCTGAAGGCCGAAGGCTTCGGCGTCCTCACGGAGATCGATGTCCAGGCGACGATGAAGGCGAAGCTGGGGATCGACCGGGCGCCGATGGTGATCCTCGGCGCGTGCAACCCGACCCTCGCGAACGCCGCGCTCGATGCCGACCCGTCCGTCGGCGCGCTGCTCCCGTGCAACGTCGTCCTGCGCGATGACGGGAAGGGGACGGTCGTGGAGGTCATCGACCCGCTCTCGATGCTCGGCGTCGTGGAGCGTTCCGGCGTCGCCGCGGTCGCGAAGGAGGCGAGGGAGCGGCTGGAGCGCGTCGTCGCGGCTCTCGAGGCGTCGGCCTGATGCGACCGTTCGCGGGGGCTCTCACGGACCGGCGTCTCGCCCTGTGGGCGCTCGCGTGGACGGCCGTGGCGCTGGCGGTCTTCGGCCTGGTGTCGGCCGTCATCCCGAACCCGGTCTTCGGACGGTCGGTGCCGCCGGAGCCGTTCGCGTACGTCGTCTGGCTCGTCTCGGCGCCCCTGATGGGCATCCTCGCCGCGACGTACATGGTCCCGGCCGGGGGCCCGGCCCGGGCCGTGGCGCTCGGGCCCGGCACGGCACCGGCGGTCGTGAGGGTGGCGCCGGGTGCGACGGTCGCCCCGCCGACGGGTGACGGCGCGAGCGCGCCGCGCGCCCGCGACGGCTCGGTCCTCGGGACCGTCGCGGGGTTCGGCGCCTTCCTCGCGATCGGGTGCCCGCTGTGCAACAAGGTGGTGCTCGTCGCGCTGGGCGCGAGCGGCGCGATGACGATCTGGGCGCCGCTGCAGCCCATCGTCGGCGCGGCGTCGGTCGCGCTCCTCGTCGCGACGGTCGCCTGGCGGCTCCGTCGGCGCGCGGCCGGCGACGCCTGCGCCGTTCCGCTGCAGGCGCGCTGAGCCTCGCTGGCGGCCGGGCGGGCGCCGCGTCGCGCCCCGGGATGGCCGCCCATCACCCTCCCCCGGGGCATGCCGGCCGGGTCCGCCGCCGGGTAGACTCCCCGGCCATGGACGACCTCGACCTCACCCGCTTCGACGCCCTGACGTTCGACTGCTACGGCACCCTCATCGACTGGGAGGCCGGGATCCTCGCCGGCCTGCGGCCGGTGGTGGCGCGCTCCGGCGTGGACGCGTCCGACGACGCGCTCCTGGAGACGTACGCGCGTCACGAGTCCGCCCTCGAGGCGGGGCCGTACCGCACGTACCGCGAGGTCCTGGGCCTCGCGCTCCGAGAGGTGGGCGCCGACCTGGGCGCGGCCGTGACCGACGATGACGCGGCCGCGTTCGGCGGGTCGGTGGTGGACTGGCCCGCGTTCCCCGACTCCGCCGAGGCGCTCGCCGCGCTGCATGCCCGCTACCGCCTGGGCGTCCTCACGAACTGCGACGACGATCTCTTCGCGGGCTCGAGCCTGCGCCTGGGCGACCCGTTCGACATGGTGGTGACGGCCCAGCAGGTCGGCGCGTACAAGCCGAGCCTGCGGGGGTTCGAGCTGGTCTTCGAGCGGATCGGGGTCCCGCGGGAGCGGATCCTCCACGTGGCGCAGAGCCTCTTCCACGACCACGTTCCCGCGAAGCAGCTGGGCCTCGCGACGGTCTGGGTCGATCGCCGGCACGGGCGGCACGGCTCCGGCGCGACGCCGCCGGCGGACGCGACGCCGGACCTGGTCGTACCCGACATGGCGACGCTTGCGGCCCTGACGGCACGGTAGGGACGCGACGCGGCGGGGCGAGAGGCAGGTCGGGGATCCGAGCGCCCGCTCTCGGTCGCTCGCGTGGGCGACCTCAGGCGCCGGGCACGGTCCCCCGGGTGAGCGTGCACGCGAAGGAGGCGTGGTACGCAGGGTCGTCGAGGAGCGGCGGCGCCCCGCCGGGCACCCCCGCGAGGACCTCGCGGAGCGCGACCATGTCGGGCGACCCTCCGTCGGGCTCGACCCAGAGCATCCCGACGAGCGATGCGAGCGCCTCCCGGACGCCGGCCGGGAGCGGCGCGCGGACCTCGCCGGCGAAGGCGCGCGTCTCGACATCCCGCAGTCCCGCCTCCCGGAACCGGTCGGGCGCGCGGTCGAAGTGGTCCGCGGCGGGCCACGCCGCGAGGTGCGGCGCGTACGCCGAGCACGTCCCCTCCAGGCGCGCCTCCAGCGCCTCGTGGCCCGGCAGGAGGCTCTGTGACGTCCAGCCCGCGATGGCGACCGTCCCGCCCGGGCGCACCACGCGGGCCATCTCCGCGAGCGGGCCGGCCAGATCCCCCGCCGGGTACCCGGCGCAGTCGAGGCTCCACGCCCAGTCGAACGTCCCGTCAGCGAACGGCAACGCGCCCATGTCGCCCGTGCGGAACGTCACAGCGCCGGCGGCTCCGGCCGCATCTCCGCCGGCGGCTCCGGCCGCACCGCCCGCCTCCGCGCGAGCCGAGGCGACCGCCACGAGCCCCGGGTCGATGTCGAGCCCGGTCACCCGGCCCGCCGGGCCGACCGCCTCCGCCAGGACCGTCGCCTGGAGGCCGATCCCGCAGCCCACGTCGAGCCCGGCGCTGCCCGGAGGCAGGCCGAGCGCGTCGATCATCGCCCGGGCGACCGGCGCCCGGAGCGGCTCGGCCCCGAGGAGCTGCCGGATCGTCTGAGCGGTCGCGTCGCCCGTCACGGCCGGGTCTTGCCATCGCGGAGGCTCGCGACGACGACCTCGACGTCGATCTCCTCGCCGCCTTCGGGGACCTCGATCCCGGTGTCGTTCCCGCCGAACCCGCGGAGCGTCGTGTGGAACCTCATCCGCGGAGTGTGACGCGTCCGGCCGGCGTCGGACCGAACAGGAAGCGCAGCGCGTCCGGCAGGCGTCGCGCCCAGTGGGCCTCGCGGTGGGTCGCCTGCGGGTCCTCGACGTACCGGAGCGTCTCGCCCTCGCGCAGGCCGGCGGCGATCAGGGCATCGCGGACCTGTCGCGCCTCGCGGACGGCTGCGGCCGACCAGAGGCGGGCCAGGCCGGGGGTCGGCGCGTCGCCGTCCGCCTCGCGGCCGCCCACGTCCACGTACGCGCGGAGGGGCGGCACCGTGAGGCGCGCGATGCGCCGGACGACCTCCTGCTGCCCGGGAGTGATCGCCGTGCTCATCGACCCCACGAGCCCGAACATCTCCGCGTGCGCGCTCACCGCCCAGAGGCTGATCAGGCCGCCGAGTGACGACCCCATGACCCCGGTGTCCTCGCGTCCGGGGAGCGTCGGCCACGCCGCGTCGACCGCCGGCTTGACGATCTCCGCGAGCCATCGCGCGTACGCCCGGCCGCCCCCGCCCGCACCCCATCGCCGCCCCCGCCCGCGGTACGGCGTGTACTCGCGGTACCGGTCGTCGCCGGCGTTGGGGATGCCGACCACGATCAGCTGCAGCTCCTCCGCCGCGAGGGCCCCGAGCGTCTCGTCCACCTCCCACTCGGTCCGATAGGCCGTGGCGTCGTCGAAGAGGTTCTGGCCGTCGTGCATGTAGAGGACGGGGAACCGCCGTCCGGACGCGACGGCGTCGGCCGGCAGGTGGATGAGGATCGCCCGGTCGCGCCCGCCGGGGGGTCCGGGAAGCCCGCGCCCGACGCGGAGGTCGCCGACCGCTGTGGAGGGCGCGCCCCCGCGGGGCGGTGCGAACCTGGACCAGCGGACGCGGGTGCTCATCGAGCGAACGGTACCGGGCGCAGAGGCAGGCCGGAGGCCGCGCCTCCGGTAGTCCCGGCGCCGCCCGCCCTACTCGACCGGGTCGAGCTCGGGGCCCGCGGCCGGCAGCAGCGGCAGGCCGTCCTCCGGCACGGTCCCCATCAGCCCGACCTGGTGGTAGACGCGGATCTTCTCGCGCGTGTCCTCGATGTCCAGGTTGCGCATCGTCAGCTGGCCGATGCGGTCGAGCGGGGTGAAGAAGACCTCCTCGCCCTTCTCCATCGTCAGGCGGTCCGGGTGGTACGTCAGGTTGGGGCCTGTCGTGTCGAGGATCGAGTAGTCGTTCCCGCGCCGCAGCTCGATCGTCACCTCGCCGGTAACCGGGCGCGCGACCCACCGCTGGGCCGTCTCGCGGAGCATCAGCGCCTGCGGATCGAACCAGCGGCCCTGGTAGAGGAGCCGGCCCAGGCGCCGCCCGTTGCTCCGGTACTGGTCGATGGTGTCCTCGTTGTGGATCGCGGTGACGAGGCGCTCGTAGGCGATGTACAGCAGCGCCATCCCCGGCGCCTCGTAGACGCCGCGGCTCTTCACCTCGATGATCCGGTTCTCGATCTGGTCGGAGACCCCCAGGCCGTGCCGGCCGCCGATGGCATTGGCCTCCACGAAGAGGTCGACCGGCCGCTCGAAGCCCGTGCCGTTCAGGGCGACCGGCTCCCCGTCCTCGAAGCGGACGCGCACGACCTCCGGCGGCACCTCGACGTCGGCGCGCCAGGAGGCCACGCCCATGATCGGCCTGACGATCGAGACGCCGCGGTCGAGGTACTCGAGGTCCTTGGCCTCGTGGGTGGCCCCCAGGATGTTCGAGTCGGTGGAGTACGCCTTGTCGGCGCTCATGTGGTACTCGAGGCCGGCGCCCTCCAGGTAGGCGGACATCTCCGCGCGGCCGCCGAGCTCCTCGATGAACTTCGGGTCGAGCCAGGGCTTGTAGATCCGCAGCCGCGGATGGACGAGCAGCCCGTACCGGTAGAAGCGCTCGATGTCGTTGCCCTTGTACGTGCTGCCGTCGCCCCAGATATCGACCCCGTCCTCCTTCATCGCCGAGACGAGCATCGTCCCGATGACGGCGCGCCCCAGCGGGGTCGTGTTGAAGTAGAGCTGGCCGGCGGTCGAGATGTGGAACGCGCCGGTCTGGAGGGCGGCGATCCCCTCGGCGACGAGTTGCGGCCGGCACTCGATCAGGCGGGCCTTCTCGGCGCCATAGACGAGAGCCTTGCGGGGGATCGACTGGTAGTCGTCCTCGTCCGGCTGGCCGAGGTGCGCCGTGTACGCGTACGGGATCGAGCCGTGCTCGCGCATCCAGTGGAGCGCGGCGCTCGTGTCGAGCCCGCCGGAGAACGCGATGCCGACCCGCTCGCCGACCGGGAGGGACTGGAGGATGTTCGGCACGGCGCTGGTCCTCGAAGCGGGAATGCGGTCGCGGCAAGGGTGGACCGATGGTCGGGGAACGCCGCGACGCAAACGGCGAAGAGTGGTGGAGATGGGGGAGAGTCGAACTCCCCGTCCGAGACCCGTGACCCGGGACCACTACGAGCGTGTCCGATGCTTTGTCGTCGGCCCGGCGGACGGCCATCGGCAGCCTGCCGCCAGGTCCAGTCTCGTGTCCCTAGATCGGGCTTGGACCTCCGGCTACGAGACGCTCGCCGGTGTCGCACCCTCGCTGGATGACGCTTCCACGGCCCACGAGGGGGAGGCCGCTTCCACGCTCACCTTACCGCCTAAGCGGCGAGGGCGAGAGCAGGCTGGCGGTTGCCAGTTACTTCGATTTGCCGCCTTGTTAACGAGGCCAGAGCGGCATCCTCGACTCGCGTTCCCGGATGGCGGGGCCCCGTCGAGACCACGCATCCCCACTGACACGTCGGCCGGCGCCCGAGGGCTCCGGCTCCCCACCATCATAGCGTGGACGTCCACCCGGACGCCTCAGGCCGCGGCCGACCCGGTCCTCCCCGCCCAGCCGAGGCGCTCCTCCACGTGCACGAGCGCCAGCGCGACGACCGCCGCCACGGCCGCGCCGAGCAGCGTCATCCCGACGCGCTCGATCGCGACGTCGAGGTCGCTGCCGGCGCTCAGGATGACGAACGGGGTGAGGAACGTGACGAACTGGCCGTACCGGCCGAGCAGGACGTAGGCGACGACGAGGGCGAGCAGCAGGCCCGCGACGACGATCGCGGCGGTCGCCGGCAGGAGCTCCAGGATCGCGATCGCGAGGACCGCGCCGAGGACCGTGCCCGCGATCCGCTGGTACGCGATGCTCCGTGCCTCGGAGCCCACCGGGCGCAGCACCATCGTCATCGTCATCGGGATCCAGTAGCCGTGGGGCACGTCCAGTGCGATGACGACGTAGGTCGTCACGCCGACGACGACGGCCATCGTCCCGGCGTGGAGGTAGGCGACGTTCCCGGCGATCGGTGTGCGCCGGCCCGTCTTCGGGATCCGCGACAGGACGACGACGGCGACCGCCGCCCCGGCCAGCAGCCAGACGGCCGCGACCGCCGCGTCGCCCGGCGCCGACTGCGCGAGGTACACGACGACGATGGTGGGGAGCCCCGCCATGAGTCCGTTGTCCAGCTGGTTCGCCGGGGCGACCAGGAGGCACGCGAGCGCCGCGAAGCACGCTGCCACGAACGGCTGGCCCGTCAGCCCGACGGCGACCGCAGCCGCGAGCGCGACGGGCACCGCGAGCAGCAGCGCGAATCGGGCGCGGGCCTTGATCGCGACCGTCAGGCACGCGACGTACGCCATGTTCATCGCGAACGCCGGCGGCCCGCCGAGCGCGACGAGCACCGCGATGACCGGGACCGCGAGGCCGACGAGGACGAGGACCGCCGTCCGCGCGACCGGCCACGGGATCGCCCACGGCGCCCGGAGTCGCGATCGCATCGCGGGGCCGGCGCCCTCAGGCATCCGGGCGGCCGTCGAGGTCGATCGCGAGCCCCACCAGGCCGACGCTCCCCCCGCGGAAGAAGAGCCGCGCCTGGAAGCCGTACCGCTTCCGGATCGCCGCGAGCGCGTCCGCGGTGCCGGCCCCGTCCAGGACGACCGCCCGCGCCTCGACCGGCGCGGCGCTCGGCCGGCCGCGCATGTCGCTCGGTGCGACGAGGACGCGCGGGTCGTTCCGCAGCCGCTTGACCTTGCCGGACGTCGCCCCCGTCACGACGAGCAGCCGGTCGCCGTCCGGGACGAACCACACGGCGGTGGCCACCGCCCGGCCGTCCCGGCGGAACGTGGTGAGCGACAGGTACGTGGCCCTGACGAACGCCTCCGGCTGCATCCGGTCAGGCTACCGCGTCAGGGCGTCGACCAGCTCCGCGAACACGCTCACGTAGTGATCCACGTCGTCGTCGGTCATCCGGATGGAGAGGGTCCACTCCTCCTCCCGGCCCGGCGTGGCGAAGATCCCCCGGTTCATGTTCCACAGCCAGGCGAGCGCCATGAGCTGCTCGTCCTGGGCCCGCTTGAACGTCTCGTAGTCGACGAGCTTCGTCTCCGAGAAGGCGATGACACCCTTCGACCGGATCCCGACAGGGTAGGCCGCGATGCGGTACGCGTCGATGACGCCCTGCGTCTCGTCGAGGAGCCGGCGGTTGATGTGCTCGAGGTGGTCGTACGCGTCCGGCGTCATGACGTCGAGCAGGTTCGCGCGGGCGGCGGCCATGACGAGCGGGTTCCCGTTGTACGTCCCGACCATGCACACGCGCCCGGACAGCACGGGCTCCATCATCTCGTGCGTCGCCCCGATCGCCGCCGACGGGAGGCCGCCGCCGAGGGCCTTGGCGAGGCAGATGATGTCCGGCTCGATCCCGAAGAACTCGCACGCGCCTCCGGGAGCGATCGTCAGGCCGGTCTTCACCTCGTCCACGATCCACACGATGCCGTGGCGGCGGGTGATCTCCCGCACGCGATCGAGGTACCCCGGCTCCGGGAGGATGACGCCGCAGTTCATCAGCGCCGCCTCCATGATCAGGCAGGACGGCGCGCGGCCCTCGGCCTCGAGGCGGACGATCCGCCGCTCGAGCGCGTCGGCGTCGTTGAAGGGGACGGCCACCGTCATCGCCGTGACGCTGGGCGGGATCCCCGCGCCGTATGCGACCGAGGGGTAGTCCTCGCGGTCGGCCATGTGGTCCTCGGAGAGCCCGATGGAGACCATGACGTAGTCGTGGTGACCGTGGTAGGACCCGAAGATCTTCAGGACGGTGTCGCGGCCGGTGATCGCCCGGGCGAGGCGGATCGAGTCCATCGTCGCCTCGGACCCCGAGTTGAGGAAGCGCCACTGCGGGAGGCCGAAGCGCCGCTCCAGCTCCTCGGCGACGACGATCGCGTCCTCGGTCGGCGCGGCGAAGTGCGTGCCGAGCGCCATCCGGCGCGCGACGGCCTCGGTGATCAGGGGGTGAGCGTGTCCCTGGACCATGCTCCCGAACGCGTTGTGGACGTCGAGATAGCGGCGCCCGTCCACGTCCCACACGTACTGCCCGTCGCCGCGCGCCAGGTAGATCGGCCACGGCTTGCGCGCCTGGTAGGACGACGGCACGCCCCCGGCGAGGGTCCGCTTCGCGCGGTCGTACGTCGCCGCGGAGCCGGACGTGGCCTCGTCGAGCCGGCGGGATTCCTCGGCGAGCAGGCGGGCGACGCGGTCCGGATCGAACGCGACCGTGGGGCCCGCGGGCGGCTCCATGCGCGCGGGCACCGGCGCGAACGCGAGCCCGGCGGGCGACGGGCCTCCCGACCCCTCATCGCGGCCGGATTCGACCTGCTCGCTGGCGTGTGACGGCTCGGACGGCCTGGACGGGTGGAGGATCGCCATGGCGGGGGCCTCGGGTCTGGCTGGCCGGAGGTTCGATTTCCGGACCTCGACGGCGGTCTGGATACGAATCTAGCACGCCCCCGGCGCGCACACGAGCATATCGTCACGATCGGCCACGGCGGATGCCTCCGCTGTCACCGCGGCGCCCCGGGGGCACGGATGCGAAGCCCGCGCCCGCGCTTCCGGCGACCGACCGCCGCTGGGTCGTCGTCCCGGGCTACCATCGCGGGGATGCCCGACGACCCCGCTCCCGACCGTCGCGTCCCGGTCTTCGACCCCTCGGTCGCGCTTCAGCTCTGGCCGGGCGACGCGCGCGAGCTGCTGCGCCTGCTCCCGGATTCGTCGGTCGATCTCGTGTGCACCGACCCGCCGTACAACCTCGCGCGCTACTCCACCGGCAACATCGATCCCGGCTGGCGCGCGCCGTTCAACAACGACGTCGCGGACTGGGATGCGGAGGCCTTCGACCCCGCCGCCTGGCTGCCCGAGATCCGCCGCGTCCTCAAGCCGACGGGCAACCTGTTCGCCTTCACGAGCTACAACATGCTCGGCCGGTGGCACGACGCATACGACCCGGCCTTCGACACGTTCCAGATCGTCGTCTGGCACAAGACGAACCCGCCGCCCAAGCTCCGCCGGGCCGGGTTCCTCAACAGCTGCGAGCTGATCGTCGCGGCCTGGGACCGCGGGCACGCCTGGAACTTCTCGCGCCAGCGCGAGATGCACAACTTCATCGAGGCGCCGATCTGCATGGGTGCGGAGCGGGTGAAGGACCCACGCCACCCGACGCAGAAGCCTGTCGCGGTGCTGCGTCGGCTCCTCGAGTGGGGGTCGCGTCCGGGCGACCTCGTGCTCGACCCGTTCATGGGCGTCGGATCGACGGGGGCGGCGGCAATGGCGATGGGGCGACGCTTCGTGGGGATCGAGATCGATCCGGCGTATGCGGCGGCCGCGACACGGCGGCTGGCGACGTCACCCCTGGAGGCTCGATGAACACTGCCACCGTCGCCCCTCGTCGTTCGCCCGACGACGCCCGCGCCTCCGCGAGCCGGGTCCGCGACCTCCGCCTCGGCGGCGCGCTGCTGTTCATCGCGGGCGCCGTGATCCTCCTCGGCATCATCTCGGCCGAGGCGCTCTACCCCGTGCCGTACACCACGGGCGCCAACGCGATC
>JALOOH010000162.1 GCA_025454515.1 Chloroflexota bacterium | reverse complement strand
CGAAGCCGGACTGCGGGGGCATGAGGGCCAGCGCGCCGTCGAGGACGGACGGCCACATCGCGGCGACCTCCTCGCGCGCGGTCCAGTACGGGTCCCCGGCGAGGCTGGGCGCCGTGCGGATCGCCGCGACGAACGCGTCGTGCGCCGACGTCGGCTCGCCGATCCGCAGGTATAGGTCCCCGGCCCCGAGGGCGACGGTCGCCTGCTGCTCGCCGAGGCGCATGGCCCGCCGCAGCGACTCCCGAGCCGCGGCGTCCTCCCCGAGAGCGACCTGGACGGCGGCGAGGTCCAGCCACGCCACGGGCAGGTCGTCCGCCGCCGCGGCGGTCGCGAGAGCCTTCTCGGCCGCCGTCAGGTCGCCGACCCGGGCGGCGGCGAGCCCGAGGACGAGCTGGTTCGCGGGCATCTCGGGGTCGCGCCGCACCGCGGCCTCGGCAGCCGGGACCGCCGCGGGCCAGTCGG
Organism: Chloroflexota bacterium; assembly: GCA_025454515.1. Lineage (GTDB taxonomy): Bacteria > Chloroflexota > Limnocylindria > Limnocylindrales > CSP1-4 > CAIYQJ01. Next base: position 4,697 of record JALOOH010000162.1, on the reverse strand, counting down.
CGCGGTTCGCAGCTCGGACGGCCCCGTCGAGGTCCAGCGCCGACGTCTCGCTCCATGCGAGGACACCCACGGCCACGGCGACCAGGCCCGCGAGCCCGACACCGGCGGTCCGTCGCCAACCGGCCGGGAGCCGGCCCGACGCGATCGAGCGATCGCTCCGCGCGTCGAGCCACGCGACGGGGAGCGCGAATGCGAACAACGCCGCGGGCATGTTCGGGTAGAAGTCCAGGACCTGGTGGGCTCCGAAGTACGCCGTGGCGAAGACGGCGCACCATCCGAGGCGGCGGCGCAGCGGGTCCTCGCTCCGCACCGCGCGCGCGAGCAGCCAGAGAAGGCAGCCGACCGCGATGGCGCCTGCGACGAGCCCGAGGACGCCGTGCTCCGCGAACGTCTGCAGGTACAGGTCGTGCGCGTGCGGGATGTAGTAGTCGGTCTCCGGGGCCGGCGTGTACGCGATCCGCTGTGCGACCCACATGCCCGGCCCCGAGCCGACCGCCGGTGAATCGAGCCCCATCGTCCAGGCGGCGGCGTAGTACGACACGCGGACGGTCTCACCGCCCGCCGTCGCGCGCAGGATCACGGCCGGCGTGAGGACGACGGCCACCATCGTGCCGAGGGCGGCCGTGCCGACGATCGCGACCCTCGCCCTGCGGCTCGGGGCGAGACCCCGGACCGCGGCCCGGTTGGCCGGGACGATGAGCCACGCGACGACCGTCACGAGCAGGCCTGCCGCGAGGGCCAGCCAGCCCGCCCGCGATCCGGAAAGAAGCGTGACGACCAGCGTCAACACGGTCAGGAGCAGGACCGCGAGCCTGCGGCCGTTGGTCGCGAACCCGAGGTGGCCGATCGCCGATGCCAGCAACAGGACGGCGATCGTCATGACCGCGCTCGGGTTCCCCCAGGTGAGACCCGCGAAGCCGGGCCGCAGGGGCGGGACCGCGAGATGGCCCACGAGGCCCCACCAGCCGACCCAGGCGCTCAGGCACACGAGGACGTACAGGATGCCCACGACGGCGCACAGGAGGACCGCCAGGCCCATGACCCGGGGACGGAAGAAGTCGCTCGCGAGGAGGCGCTGGAGGAGGAGGTACAGCGCCACGAGCAGGACGGCCCAGGCGAGGTACTCGGCGCTGATCCGGGGGCTCCGCGAGAGGGCGGCCGTGACGCCCATCACCGCCAGGGGGACGGCCAGGGCCGGCCAGATCGCCGACCTCGGGCGCCACGCGGGCCGCACCGCCGCGATGACTCCCCAGGCGACGAGGACGCCGACGACGAGGACGAGGCTCGCGATGCGCAGCTGGACGACGTAGATGCCGCTCCAGCCGCCGCCGATGAACAGGAGGTAGAACACGAGGAACGCGAGCCCGAACCAGGCGGCCATGCGGAGGACGCTCGAGGTCGACGGGCGGCTCATCGTCCGGATGCTACATGGCGCGGCGCGACTGCTCCGCTGCGCGGGCATCCCCACCGACGTGCACAGGCTCCCCGCGCCCCGGGGCTCAGACCGCGACCGCGTCCCGGAGGCGGACGGCCCGTGCGCCTTCGTCGTAGATGTCCTCGATCGCCCGGACCATGAACTCGATCGAGAAGCGGGCGTGCGCGAGGTCGTGGCCGTTGCGCGCGATCGTGTCCGCGAAAGGATGGTCCACGAGCAGCCGGATGATCGCCTCGGCGAGGGCGTCCGGATCGTGCGGCGGCACGAGGAGACCGGAGACCCCGTCCTCGATCATCTCGGGGATCCCGCCCACGTTCGTCGCCACGACGGGCCGGGACAGGGCCATCGCCTCGAGGATCACCATCCCCTGCGCCTCGCGGTACGAGGGCAGGGCGGCGACGTCGAGAGCGGCCGTGACCGCCGGGATGTCGTCGCGTCGGCCGGCGAAGACGACCCGCCGGTCGATCCCGAGCTCGCGCGCCTGCCAGACGAGCTCCGTCAGGAGAGAGCCTTCGCCGACGACGAGGAGCCGCGCGTCCGGCGCGCGGCGAAGGACGAGGGGCCACGCGTCGAGGAGGGTCCGGTGGCCCTTCTCCGGCTCCAGGCGCGCGACGACCCCGACGATCGGTGCGCCGGCCTCGATCCCGTACTCCTCGCGCAGGGTGCAGCAGGGCTCCTGATGGTCGTACCGGTGGAGGTCCACGCCGTTGTAGACGAGCCGGACGGGAGCCCCGACCCGCTCCTCGTGGCGGATCTTCTCCTCGATCGCAACCGAGACGGCGATGAGCTGGTCGATATGGGGGGTGAGGCGGCGCAGCTCGGCGCGGTCCTCCGCCGACCGGACGCGGCTCGAGTGGACCGTGGAGACGACGTACGGGCGTCGCCGCCCGACCTGGGCGAGGGCGAGCGCCGCGCGCGTCCCGACGAGCTCCGCCCGGTACATGTGGCTGTGGAGGACGTCCGGACGGAGGTCCGCGAGGTGCGCCGCGAGCGCGCCGACCGCGATCGCGTCGTCGGGCTCGTCCAGGATGAGCGTGGGCACCCCCAGGCTCGCGATCCGCCGGGCGGAGGCACCGGGCGAGAGCGAGACGACCGTCGGCGAGTACCGCTCGCGGTCGAGCCGGGACAGCAGCCCGTACACGTGCTCCTGGGCGCCGCCGTTCGTGCCGGTCGCGAGCAGCTCGACGACGCGGACCGGGCCGCCGGGCGGCAGGGGATCGCGCGGCGGGAACGCGTACAGAGGATCGCCGGGAAGGGGTGCGCTCATGGCTCAGATACGCGCGACGAGCAGCCGCCGGATGGGTTCGTCCACGGCGCCCCACTCGTACTTGTACGGCTCGTCGCCGCGCAGGAAGTCGAGGCGGCCCTTCCCGCGCGCGAGCGCATCGCGCACGTATCGCTCGACCATGACCACGCCCGGCGACAGGTCGCGCGCCGCCGGGTCCACCCCCGCGTTGTAGTAGTAGACGGACGACCCGTCGTCGAACCCGACGCCCGCGGCGATGCGCCGGCCGTCCACCTCGAGGAACCGCAGGTCGAGGATCGGGTCGCCGGCGAGGAGCTCGAAGAGCCGACGGAAGAAGCGCCGGCTCATCGCGCCGCCCTCCGTGGGCGGGAAGAGGCCGTCGTCCCCCCATCGCTTCTGGTGGAGCTCGATGAAGGCGTCGAGGTCGGCGAGCGGGTCCGGCGACGGGACGAGGTCGATCGCGCCGGCCGCCTCCGCGCGGCGCACCTTCCGGCGGATCTCGTGGCGCTCCTTCTTCCCGAGGGTCGCGAGGTATCCATCGATGTCCACGCCGGCCGGCAGGGTCACCACGGGACAGACATCCTCCTGCTCGACACGCACCGTCCAGCCGGCGTCCGCGGCGCGGCGCTCGAAGGCGGACCGGAGCGCGTCGAGGGCAGGGTCCCCGACGCGCAGACGGCGCAGGTCCACGACGTCCCAGGGCTCCGGGTGGGCCTCGTGCGGGCCGGCCGCGACGGCGAGGAGGTCCAGGACGGCCTCGGCGACGGCCGGCAGGTCGGCCGGGTCCGTGAGCACGGTGGCGTAGTCGGCGTGGTAGGACGCCCCGAAGAACACGACCTTGTCGGTCGGGACGAGAGGCGTGGGGCTGCCTCCGGGCTCGCGGCGGAGGCTCGTCTGGAGGACCTCGTCCGTGGGCTCGACGCCGTGGCGATGCATGAGGGGGACGATCCCCACGAGCCCGTCGCCGCCCCGAGCCTCCGCGGCGGGATCGACCACGAGCACGGTCTCGTCATGCGCGTTCTCGCCGTACCCGTCCCACCACGCGCGGTGGAACGCCCATCGCGCGAACGGCGTGGCCCATGGGGTGCGCCCGGCGAGGGCGTCCCACGCGGCCGGGGCGACAGCGTCGAAGGAGGCCCGGCGCGCGACGAGAGGCCGGTCGCGCACGGGGGACGGGCCGGCGGCGGCCGTCGGCCCGTCCGGACAGGCGGGGTCGGCGTCCACCGCGGAAGTCTGGGTCACGGGGCCGAGGATAGCACCGGAGTCGGCCTGTCCATGGCGCGCCGCCGCCCCGCTCAGCTGCGGTAGACCCAGTACACGCTGATGAGGTTCACGACGACGCCGAAGACGATCGCGACGCGCCAGAGCCAGCCGACGCCCGCACGTGCGGCCGCGAGGGCCACCAGGGCCATCACGAACGGGAGCGAGTCGAGGAAGTAGCGGTAGCCGAACTGGACCCACCCGCCGCCGTAGTAGAGGAGGCTGGGGGCGAGGACCAGGAGCGCGGTGCCGAGGAGCGCCCACGAGACGCGCTCGCGCCAGTCGGCCCGGATGGCGAGGAGCAGGCCGGGGCTCGTGAAGAGGATCGACATCCCGAGCCAGTCGGGCCTGATCCACGGGAAGGCGGTCGTGAAGCCCGGGAGCCTCAGCAGGAAGTAGTCGATGTTCATCGGCAGGTGGACGATCGAGAAGAGCCCCCTCGCCCGCTGGTCGGCGAGCCAGTCGGGCAGGACGGCGAGCGCGTAGCCGGACTCGAGCGGCGACCCGAATCGGACGGCGTTGTACCAGAGGGCGAACGCCACGCCGGGCGCGAGACCGACGGCGAGCGGGAGCAGCCGTCGAAGCGGGGACGGGTGGCGGCCGCCCTGCCAGCCGCGATCCCCCTGGCGCGGCAGGACCGACCACGCCCAGAAGGGGACGGCGAGGATGAGGGGCGCCCGGGTGAGGAACGCGGCGCCCGCGAGCAGCCCCAGGAGGAGCGGACGGCGGCGGCCGAATGCCTCGATCAGGCCGAGG
>JALOOH010000161.1 GCA_025454515.1 Chloroflexota bacterium | reverse complement strand
GCGGTCGCGGCGCTGCCGGTCGGAGGCCTGGTCGCCGGGGCGGTCGCCGGCGTGCTCATCCACCGCGTCGGGAGCGGGCGGCTGTCGGTCGTCACCGGGGTGCTCGGCGCGCTGTCGCTCGCGCTCCTCGGCGTCGCGTGGTCGTGGGCGACGCTGGCCGCCGCCTACCTCGTCCTCGGCATGTTCGATGCGACGATGGACGCCGCGATGAACGCGCACGGGCTCGGCGTCCAGCGGCGGTACGGCCGCTCCATCATCCACGGGTTCCACGGCTGGTGGAGCGCGGGCACCATGGCGGCCGGCGCCGCGGGCGTCGCGGCCGCCGCCGTTGCGATGCCCGTCGCCGTCGACCTCGGGCTCGTCGGCGCGGGGCTCGCCGTGGCGACGGTGGCCGCGGCTCGCGGCCTCCTGCCGGACCGCGAGGTCGACGCGCTCGCGGACGACGCGATCGCGGGTCAGGACGTGCGTCTGCGGACGCTGCCGACGGTGCTGCGCGTCCTGGGGCCGCTGGCGCTCATCGGGATCCTCGGCACGATCATCCAGGACGCCGCCTCCACGTGGAGCCCGATCTATCTCGTCGGCACGCTGGGGCTGGGCGCCGGCGTCGGCGCATCGGCGTTCGTCCTGTACACCGGATCGATGACCCTGGGTCGCCTGACGAACGATCGATGGGTGAACCGATGGGGCGACGCCACCGTCGTGCGCGTCGCGGGCCTCGCGGCGGCGGCCGGTCTCGCCGCCGTGGCGGCGGCGGCACCGCTCGACGCGCCCCTGCTCGCGTTCGGTGGCTTCGCGATCGTGGGGCTCGGCGCCGCCCCGATGTTCCCCGCGATGTTCGCGGTCGCCGGGTCGGTGCCCGGGATCCCCACCGGACATGGCGTGGCGACCGTCTCCTGGCTCGCGCGGCTGGGGGCCGTCCTCGCGCCGGCCGCGTTCGGGATCGTCGCCGACGCCCGAGGCGTCGCGGTCGCCTTCCTCGTCCCGCTCGCGGCCGCGCTCCTCCTCGCGGCGCTGGGGCCGACCCTGCTGCGACCCAGCGCCCGCATGCGGTAGGGTGCGCGCATGATCCCGCGACGAGCCGGCCGCCCCCTCGGGGTCGGCGTCCAGCTGCCCGAGGTGGAGCGCGAGGTCCGCTGGCCGGAGCTCCGGGCGATCGCCCGGACGGCCGAGCAGGCAGGGTTCGACTCGATCTGGCTCGGCGATCACCTCCTGTACCGCTACGCGTCGGGCGAGACACGCGGCCCGTGGGAGGCGTGGACGTCGCTCGCCGGGCTCGCCGAGGCGACCGAGCGCGTCGCGCTCGGACCGCTCGTCGCGGCCACGGCGTTCCATGCCCCGTTCATGCTCGCGAAGATGGCGGCCACCGTGGACGAGATCTCGGGCGGCCGGCTCGTCCTCGGACTGGGCGCCGGGTGGAACGACGTCGAGTTCGCCGCCCTCGGCGCGCCGTCGGACCGTCGCATCGCGCGGTTCGAGGAGGCGTTCACGATCGTCCGTGCGCTCCTCGCGGAGGGGTCGGTCGACTTCGCGGGAGCCTACGTCGCCGCCCGTGACGCGGAGCTCGTCCCGCGGCCGGCCCGACCCGGCGGGCCGCCGCTCCTCGTCGGGTCCATCGGGCCGCGGATGCTCGCCATCACGCTCCCGTACGTGCACGCGTGGAACGCGTGGTACGCGGACACGCGGAACACGCCCGAGGGTGTGTCTCCGCTCATCGCGCTCGTCGACGAGGCGGCCCGCGCGGTCGGCCGCGACCCGTCGGAGATCGAGCGCACCGTCGCGGTCCAGGTCCGGATGCCTGGCGGCACCGGCCGCATCATGGGCGACACGGACCGGCGCATGCAGGTGGTGCCGCTGTCCGGCACGCCCGAGGCGATCGCGGAGGGGCTCCGCGGATACGCTCGCGCCGGCATCGGGCACGTGCAGCTCGTCGTGGACCCGATCACGGAGACGTCCGTCGCCGCGCTCGCGCCGATGCTGGAAGTGCTCGACCGAGGGTAGGGGAGGGCCCCTGAAGGGCCGTCGGCCGCGGTCCCGTCAGCGGGCGGAGCCGAGGGCCTCCGCCAGGCGGATCTCGACCATCAGGTCTCCCGCGAGCCGCTCCAGCCCGTCGCGGACCGCGGAGACATCCACGGACCCCGGGATGATCACGCGGAGATGCGCGTGGAACATCCGGTCACCAGAGTGGGCTGCCGGGAGCCGGTCGGTGTCGAGCTCCTCCACGTTGATCCGGTGGGTCGCGAGGAGCGCGGAGATCTCGTGGACGATGCCCGGCCGGTCAAGCCCGACGAGCTCGATCTCCATCGCATGTCGTTGCGGCGCCTCCTCGGGCGCGCTCCGCTCGACGACGATCCGCAGGCCGCTGACCTCGAGACGTGCGAGCGAATCCTCGAGCTCCGCGGCGCGCTCTTCAGGGACCTCCACGCACAGGACCCCGGCGAACTTGCCGGCGAGGTGGGCCATCCGGCTCTCGAGCCAGTTGCCGCCGTGCGCCGAGACCGTCTCGGAGACGGAGTCGACGATGCCCGGATGGTCGGGACCGATGAGCGTGAGGACGAGGTCGATCATCGCCGCATCGTACCGCGTGGCCGCGGCTCCGGATCGCGGTATCGGCGGAGGTGGGTCGCGCACACTCGGCTAACGGACATAACGTACCTTATCGGAAGTAGCTGGGCGGGCGACGGGACCCCGCGTCCGGGCGCGGGAAGGCCTCCCCGCGGGCCGATGACGGCGCGCGGGGCGGCCTCGGGTCTCCCGGGTGTGTCAGTCCTGCTTGACCGCGATCTCGAGCACCTCCACCGGACGAGTCGACAGGAGGGCGACCATCGCGGCGTCGCCCAGCTCGAGGTTGTAGTACTTGAGCGCCTCGGTAAGCGTGTTGTCCTTCGCGAGGACGTGCTTGCCGCGCTCGTTGCCGAGATACGTGTTGCACGCGCCGAACTGCGCGATGTCGGCGTCCTTCAGGGCGCGGTACCTGCCGTTGAGATCCGTCATCCTGGCCGTGTAGTCCGTGTAGATGGCCTCGAGGGCGGGCGTGAGCTCGGCCGGAGCGGGCTTCGTCTTGGCCGCGTCCGCGACCTCGGCGACCATCGCGTCGAACGTGGTGAGGATCTCCGTGCAGAGGGCCTCGCCGGAACCGCCGGCACCACCCGGCGCCACCGACGCGGCAGCCTCGCTCGCGGCCGGTGCCGGCGACGACGTCCCGCCCCCGCAACCGACGAGCGCCACTGCGCTCATCAGGACCACCACCACCGTCATGACCGTGAGCGATCTCGCCCGACCAGGCATGGTCGACTCCTGTTGCTGTGCGTCCCCGCCCGGGCAGGTCCCGGGCCGCCTCCTACGCTAGCAGGGTGCGGGGCCTCTCCGATGGCCGGTCGTGATCGGCCGCGTCACCCGCCGCGCCCATCCCCGGCGAACCGGAAGAGCTCGGGCGGGCGCGCCCGCAGTCCCTCCCTGCGCCGCCCTGTCGGCGCGACGAGGCCGGACGCGAGGACGCGGCGGCGGAACCCGTTCTTGTCGAGCGATCGGCCGAGGATCGCCTCGTAGACGCGCTGGAGGTCGAGCAGCGTGAACTCGTCCGGCACGAGCTCGAACGCGACCGGCGTGTACCAGAGCCGACCCTGCACGCGCTCCACGGCCGCGGCGACGATCGCATCGTGGTCGAACGCGAGCGCCTGCGCTCCCCCGGGCACCACGAGACGGAACGGGGCGTCGCCTCCGGGTCCGGCGGGGGTGACGCGCGCCAGTGCGCAGCCCGCGCGCCCGGTCACGACATCCTCGATCCGCGCGGCGGGCACGAGCGCGTAGTGCGCCACCGTCACGACCCGTCCGCGGGGATCCCGGTCGACCTCGCCGAACGTGGCGAGCTGTGCCGTGTACATGTCTCGCAGGCCGGTCTCGCGCTCAAGGACGCGGCCGACGGCGTCGTCCAGCGACTCGTCGATACGGACGAACCCGCCGGGCAGCGCCCAGCGGCCCTGCGCCGGCGGTCGGGTCCGCTCCACGAGGACGACGTGGGCCGCGCCCGCCGCGATCGTCAGGATGGCGACGTCCACCGCGAGCGACGGCCGCGGCCACGCGGTGATGTCGTATCCAGCGAGGAACAGGGCTTCCTCGTCCGCACCGGACCGCACGTTCTCCCCTGCCCTGGCGCGCTCCATGCCAGACTTATACGCGCTATGTGTATAATAGTCAAGAGCAGCGGCACGGTCGGGCGGATCGCGCGTGCGGTCGGGCGACGTGGCCGGGACACGGGGGTGCCCCATGACGCACACGGAAGGACCCACCCTGGCCTCCCGCCTCGTGGGCGGGATCTGGGGCCACCTCGTCGGCGACGCGGCCGGCGTCCCCTACGAGTTCACGCCGCCCGATCGGCTCGGCGATGTGGTGTTCGGCAGGGACGGCGGCCCGTGGCGGCAGCCGCCGGGCACGTGGAGCGACGACGGCGCGCTGATGCTCGCGCTCCTCGACTCGCTCCTCGCGGGCCGCTTCGACCCCGACGACCAGGGCGCGCGGGCCCTCGCGTGGGCGGACGGCACCGCATACACGCCCGACGGCGACGGGAGGTTCGACATCGGGACCACCACCTCGGCCGCCATGGCAGCGCTCCGGCGCGGCGTCAGGGCCGCGGATGCCGGACCGACCGACGAGCATGCCGCCGGGAACGGCTCGCTCATGCGGATCCTGCCGCTGGCGCTCGTCGAGCGGGCGCCCCGCACCGACGTCCGTGGCCCGGCCCGCAGGGTCTCGGACGATCGGCTCGTCCGGGACGCGCACGCCGCCTCCCGGGTCACGCACGGGAACCTCCTCTGTCAGGCGGCCTGCGCGCTGTACGCGCTGGTGGTGCGGCGGCTCCTCGCCGGAGACACGCCGGCGGCTGCCCTCGGCACGGCGCGCGGGAAGCTGCGCGACCTCTACGGCCGGGACCGCGAGCTCGGCGGGCACCTCGCTGCGCTCGACACGATCGAGGCCTGGCAGGAGCGCTCCGGGCGCGGGTACGTCGTGGACAGCTTCTGGTCGGCGTGGGACGCGTTCGCGCGGGCCGGCAGCTACGAGGAGACGATCGTCCGGGCGATCCGCTACGGGAACGACACGGACACGACCGCGGCGATCGCGGGCGGGCTCGCGGGCGTGCACTGGGGGTGGCAGTCGATCCCGTTC
>JALOOH010000160.1 GCA_025454515.1 Chloroflexota bacterium | reverse complement strand
GCATCCCCATCGGGGTGAACTGGACCGTCATCGGCATCGGCGCGCTCATGGCCTGGAGCCTCGCCGGGCGCTTCCTGCCCGGCGAGGCCCCCGGGCTCTCGGCCACGGCGTACTGGCTCGCCGGCGCGGGCGTCGCCCTGCTCTTCCTCGCATCGCTGCTCGCGCACGAGCTCGCGCATGCGATCGTCGCGCGCCGCGACGGCATCGAGGTGGAGGGGATCACCCTGTGGCTCCTCGGCGGGGTGGCCAAGCTTCGCGGCGAGGCCCGGACGCCGGGCGCCGAGGCGCGGATCGCGATCGTGGGCCCGCTGACGAGCCTCGCGATCGCGGGGGCGGCCTTCCTTGTCGCGACCGCCGTCGCATCGCTCCAGCCGTCGGGGGACGCAGCGCTGGTCGTCGCCGCCGCGCGATGGCTCGCGGTCGTGAACCTCGTGCTCGGCATCTTCAACCTCATCCCCGGCGCGCCGCTCGACGGGGGCAGGATCGCGAGGGCGATCGTCTGGAAGGTGCGGGGCGATGCCCTCGTCGCCACCCGGGCTGCCAGCGGCTTGGGCCGCATGGTGGGCTGGGGCCTGGCCGGGCTCGGCATCGCCGAGGTCGCCCTCTTCGGCAACCTCGGTGGCCTCTGGTCGATCCTCCTCGGATGGTTCATCGCCGGGGCCGCGACCGCGGAGCGCGAGCAGGCGGAGACGCTCCACGCCCTCGACGGCGTGACGGTCGCCGACGTCATGACCCGCGACCCGCTCCGCACCCCCGCGGCCCTCACCGTCGACGCGTTCGTGGATCACGTCGCGCCGGGCTCCCGGTCGTCCACGTGGGTGCTGACGGGACCCGGCGGCGACGTGGTCTCCGTGCTCGGCCTCGAGAGCATCCGGCGCCTGGGTCGCGGGCGGGCACGCGAGACGCGCCTGGCGGAACTCGCGACCCCGATCGCACAGCTTCCCGTCGCGTCCCCCGACGAGAGCGTGCCGGCGCTGCTCGCGCGGATCGCGAGCGCGCCCGCGACGACCCGTGTCGTCGTGATGGACGACGGCCTGCTCGTCGGCCTGCTGCTGCCCGAGGACCTCTCCCGGGCGATCGAGGTGGGACGGCTGCGGCCGGGCTCCCGGATCGACGGCGGGCCACGGTCCGCGTCGCGCCCGGTACCGGGTTGGCCCGCACGTCCGTGATCCCTGTGCATCCGTGACCCATGCGACGGCCGGGTGAGGACGCCCGGCCGTCGCGCCATGGGTGCGACGCCCGGGCCGGCACCTCCTGCTGCGCCCACGCCTCGGCGCACGTCGGGCGTCCCCTTCCGCAACGCGATCGCCACCCGGCCGGCATGGTGCGGCCGCCCGTCGCGGCGTACCGTCACGACCCCCGGGCGCTCGGGCCGCCGTCGCGCGTACCCGGAGAGACGGGGGACGACAGGAGGCCCGCACGGCGATGTCCGACCAGCACCTCGACCGACCGGCCTCCGGCCCGGCGCTCGCGGAGCGCGAGCCGGACGCCAGCGTCCTCACCTGCTCCGCGTGCGGCTGCCGGCTGACGGCGCGGGAGCGGACCGCCGGGATCGGCCCGGATGCCGCGTGGCGCCACTTCTCCGGGGGCACCGGGCGCGATGCGCGAGGCTGCCGCGTGGACTGCGTGGACGAACCGCACCGGATGGCCTCGGCCCACCGCGCCGCGGCCTGACGCCCGCGACGGACCCCGTCACGCCGGCGGTCACCCGCCGAGCGGCGCCACCGCGAACAGCACCGCGAACTCCTTGCACCAGATGACGACGCTTCGCGTCCCGGACACGTCCACGCCGTCGGGGATCGCGGTGTTGAAGTCGCCGTCGGTCGCCCGCAGCCGCCCGAGCTCGATCGCGCCATCGGCGAAGCCGGCAGGGTCGGGCGACAGGTACACGTACAGGTCGGGCCCGTTGCGCACGGAGAAGCCCTCGAAGCGCAGGACGTGGCTGCCCGGCCCGGTCTCGAGCAGGATCGCCCTCCCGCGACCGAAGTGGAACTCGTCCGCTCCGGAGAACTCACCGGTGCGGACGACCGGTGCGGGGACCGGGGTCGTCGTGGGCGACGGGGAGGCCTGGGCGGCGGACGGCGCGGGCGTCGGGGTGGACGCCGCCGGCGGCGTGACCGACGCCGCGGGCACGGGCGTGGCGGACGGCGCGGGCGTGGCGGCGGGCGCGGGCGTGGCGGCGGGCGCCGCCGGGTCGATCGCGCCGACGACCGGCGCCGCCTCGCGCAGCTCTGTCCTGATGACGAGAGGCGAGGCGAAGTACCACCCGGCCGGCACGACGAGGATGAGCGCGGCGATGGCCGCGACGGCCGTCCGGGCCGGATGCCGCCGGGCGGCCGCGAACCAGCCGCGGCGCCAGGCGACCACCGTCAGCACGACGACGACCGCGATGGCGAGGACCGCGAGCGGGAGGCGAAGGGGGTAGAGGGACGAGGCGAAGGCGCGCTCGATGTCGCCGAGGATCCGCACGTGGACTCCGATCTGCTTGGACTGGCTGTCGTGGATCGGAGAGTCGCAGCCCCGTGTGACAGCCCGATGACGGTGCGCCGCGGCGACGTGCCCGGGCCGGGGCGAGCGACGTCAGGCCGGAAGGCTGAACCAGAAGGTGGTCCATCCCGCGTCGGACCGCGCGCCGACGCGGCCGCCGGATTCCTCGACCAGCTGCCGGACGATCGCCAGTCCCACGCCGGCACCGCCGCGGGCTCGGTCCCGCGACTTCTCCACGCGGTAGAACCGCTCCCACACGCGCGGGAGATCCTCGGCCGGGATCCCCGGCCCGGTGTTCGAGACACGCACGGTGACGCCATCCTCGGTCCGGACCGCCTCCACGAGGACCCGACCCCCGGCGGGCGTGTACCGCACGGCGTTCTGGAGGAGGTTCGAGACGACCTGCGCAAGATCGTCGTGTCGCGCGGTCACGGTGAGCGACTCCGCGATCGACACCTCGAGCGCGATCGACCGACGGGCGAGTGCCGGCGAGGCGAGATCGGCCGCCGCCCGGACGACCGCGGCGAGGTCCACGGCACGCGGGGCCGGGCGCTCGCCCGGCTCGCCCGCCAGGATGTCGAGCGACGCCGCGAGCCGTGTGAGCCGGTCGACCTCCTCGCGGAGCGAGTCGAACGTCGCGGGATCGGGAGGCAGGATCCCGTCGCGGAGCGCCTCCAGGTAGCCCTGCAGGTTCGTCAACGGGGTGCGGAGCTCGTGCGACGCGTTGACGACGAACTCGCGTCGCACCGCCTCCTGCTCCGCCAGCCGCTCGGCCATCGCGTTGTACGAGGCGGCGAGGGAGCGCAGCTCGTCCGGTCCCTCCACGGCCACGCGGGCGGAGAGATCCCCGCTCGCGACCCGGTCGGCCGCCTGCGCCATCCGCTCGATCGGGCGGGCCAGCCTGCGCGCAAGCACCGCCGACAGCGCGACGGCCACGACGACGCCCACGAGCGCGGCGACCCACGCGATCGTCGCGACGCTCGCGTCGAACATCTCCCGCGCGTGGTCCGCCGAGTCGCCTGCGGCCATCATGAGCGAGGCGAACGCCTCGCCGCCCACGCGCAGGACTCCGACCGTGACGACACCGGCCGTGACGAGCGCCACGGCCAGCGACGCGAGCAGGAAGCGGGTGGCGATCGCGTTCGGCCTCACGCGGGTCGCTCCCGACGCTCCACGGGCCCGGCCGCCCGGTACCCCGCGCCGCGGACCGTCGCGACGAAGCGCGGCGCAGCGGGATCGTCACCGAGCTTCTCGCGGAGGCGCTTCACGTACACGTCGATCGCGCGGTCCGTGACGTCACCCTCTCCGTGGCCGTAGAGCACGTCAAGGAGGGCGTCGCGGTCGAGCACGCGGCCATCGGCGAGCAGCAGCGCCTCGAGCAGCCGGACCTCGAGGGCGGTCAACGCCACGGGCGCGCCCGCGACGCGCGCCTGGTGGCGCGCGGCATCCAGCTCCAGGTCGCCCAGGACCAGCAGCGGGGGGCTGGCGGGCGCGGCAGCCGACTCGACCCGTCGGAGGATCGATCGCACGCGGACGACCAGCTCGGCCGGCGAGAACGGCTTCGGGAGGTAGTCGTCCGCTCCCTCGCTCAGCCCGAGGATCCGGTCGCCGACGCTGCCCCTCGCGGAGAGCACGAGGATCGGCGTGTCGCCGGAGGCGCGGGCACGCCGGATGACGGCCATCCCGTCGATCTCGGGGAGCATGAGGTCGAGCACGACGAGCCTCGGGTCGTCCTCCTCGATCGCCCGGATGGCCGCCCGCCCATCGCCCGCCGTGATCACCGGGTATCGCTCGCGCTCCAGATACGTGCGCACGAGCGCGACGATCTTCGGATCGTCGTCCACGACGAGGATCGGGCGCGTGTCGGGCGACGGCATGGCGGGCATCATCAGGCCACCGATCATGGGCTGCAACGGTGACGGGACCATGACATCGCGTCATCGGCCGGTCAGGCGGGGGTCCCAGTCTGCGCCATGCCCGCATCGACGGGTCGCCCACCGGCGGCGACGCCAGCCGGCACAGGAGGATCCCATGATCCGTCGCCTCACCGCGGGCACCACCGCGGCCATCTTCGCCCTCTCGCTCGCCGCATCCGCGGTCGCGGCAGGAGGCCCGCCCTCGCTCGCGTTCTACGTGGACGGCGCGCGATACCGGACGGTGGGCACACCGACCGACTTCAGCGGCACGGGCGCCCCCACGTCGTCCTTCGACCGCATCTACGTCCTGGGCGGGGGCCTGGTGAACGTCGCCGAGGCCAGGCCCGGGGACCGGGACTACAACGGCGGCCGCTGGATGGTCCTGCCGGTGACGTGGGCGCCGGGGGTGACGCCCGTGCAGCTCACGAGCGCCGAGGCTATCGAGGCCTACGCAGCGGCCGGGATGCTCTCGATCGCGTCCGCCCCCGTGAAGCTCTTCGAGTGCCCCGTGATCCCCGTGGGCGGCCACCAGTCCTGACGCCTCCCGGGAACCGATCGCCGTCCCGGCGCGTCCAGACGCCCGGGACGGCGATCGCCTCGCCATACCCGGACAGACGGCGGGGAGGTATCCTGCGCCGCACCCGACGACCACGAGCGGACGCTCCCCGACGCACCCTGCGGAGGGCGAGCCGCACCACACGAGGGACGCACATGCGACGACGGATCCCTGCTCTCGGCTTCGCGGCCGCGGCGCTCATGCTCATCTCCAGCCTCGGCTCGACCGCCCTCGC
>JALOOH010000033.1 GCA_025454515.1 Chloroflexota bacterium | reverse complement strand
CCTCGGCATGGCGCCACCGAGCGACCGCGCCGTGGTCGCCGCTGGTCAGGATCGGCGGGACGCCCATGCCGCGATACACCGCCGGGCGCGTGAACTGCGGATACTCCAGGAGCCCCTGCGCGAAGGATTCCTCGACCGTGGACGCCTCCTCGATCGCACCCGGGAGGAGGCGGACGACGGCATCGATCACGACCAGGGCCGCCGGCTCGCCACCCGAGAGCACGTAGTCGCCGATCGAGACCTCCCGGTCCACGAGCGACCGGATCCGGTCGTCCACGCCCTCGTACCGCGGGCAGAGCAGCACGAGGTGGTCGAGGCCCGCGAGCTCCCGCGCGACGGACTGCCGGAACGGCTCGCCGGCGGGGTCCATCAGGACCACCGTCGAGCCCGGCCGACGGAGCGCGTCGAGCGCGTCGCCGACGGGCTCCGGGCGGAGCACCATCCCCGCGCCGCCGCCGTACGGGGCGTCGTCCACGCTCCGGTGACGACCGATCCCCCACTCCCGGAGGTCCCGGACGCGCACGTCGACGAGCCCCCGCGCGACCGCGCGCCCAGGGATGCTCTCGCGGAGGGGGCCGTCGAGCATCCCTGGGAAGAGCGTGAGGACGTCGATCTCGAGCGTCATCCGGTCGCGGGCTCCCGGTCGGCAGCGGCCGCCGGCGCAAGGTCGAGGGCGTCCGCGTCCACCACGATCGAGCCCTCGCGCGGCCTCCACGCGCGGATGAACGCGTGCACGACCGGCATCTCGAACGGGCGGACGACCCCGCCGGCGACGGCGATCACCTCGGCGCCGCCTGCCCGGTAGACGTCGCGGACCGTGCCGAGGTCGCGGCCGTCCACGTCGGTCACCCGGACGCCGCGCAGCTCGTGCCAGAAGACGGCGCCCGGCTCGAGGTCGCGCTCGCGGTCGACCTCGACCTCCAGGTCCAGGTCGCGGAGCGACTCGGCGGCGGTCCGGTCGGCGACCTCCGCGAAGTGGACGCGGAGCCCGGGGCCGTCCTGGGCCGCCTCGACCACGGTGAGCACCCGCTCGCCCGCAAGCACCCGTGCCCCGGCGGCGAACCGCTCCGCGGGACGGTCGGTCAGGACCTCGACGCGGACCGCGCCGCGCAGGCCGTGCAGGCCCCGGACACGACCGACGGCCACCCGCTGCGCTGCCGGGTCCACGCCGGTCCCGTCAGACGATCTCGAGCGTGACGATCTCGCCGTCCCGGGCGGACATCACCTTGAGGAGCGTCCGCAGGGCCTTCGCCACGCTCCCGTTCCTGCCGATGACCTTCCCCATGTCGCCCTCGGCGACCTGGAGCTCGATGACCGTGCCGCCGGCCTCGCGGTGGGCGGTCACCTGGACGGCGTCGGGATCGTCCACGAGGTTCTTCGCGACGAACTCGACGAGGTCGCGCGCTGCCATCGCGGGCCTACTTCTTCGCTGCCGGGAGGATCCCGGCGGACCGGAAGAGCCGCGCGACCGTGTCGCTGGGCTGGGCGCCCTTCTCGAGCCATGCCTTCGCCTTGTCGGCGTCGACGACGAACTCGACGGGCTCGGTGCGCGGGTTGTAGTGCCCGATCGTCTCGATCGACCGGCCATCGCGGGCGTTCCGCGCGTCGGTCACGACCACGCGATACGCGGGCTGCTTCGTCGCCCCCACGCGCGTGAGGCGGATCCGGACTGCCATGGGCTTCAGTCTCCTCGTCCTGTGCGGGGCCCCGGTCGCGGGGCCCCGGTGTCTATGGGCCGGTCAGCGCGCGCGGACAGCGATCGCGAGCCGGAGTCGGATGACGTCGTCGGCGGCGGTGTACGCCGCGCCGAGCGACTGGATGCGGCCCGTGAACGGCGCCACGTCGGCGCCGAGGACCTCCACGGCGCCCGTCTCGGCGGTCGAGGCCATCTCGAGAACCGCCGACGCGTCGACGAACGCCTGACCGTCGTTCGACGGCCCTGCGAGGTCGATCGCCGCCCGGTAGTCCGGGTCCGTCGCGAGGGAGTCGGCGGGGGTCGTGTCCACGACCTGCTCGACGAACGCGGCGTCCGTGCCGAGCACGAACACGCCCCGCTGGACGGTGTAGACCACCGTCGCGGACGACGGGAGCAGCTCGCGGATCCGCGCGAGGTCGTCGGCGGACGGCGCGCCCGCGCCGCCGGCGGCGTCGCCGATCGCCTTCCCGATCGCGTCGCGGACGTCGCCGAAGTCCACCGTCACGATCGTCCCGTCGCCGTACGGGCGCTCGGTCACGACCGGTCGGCCGTTCGGGCCGTCCACGAACGCGAGGAACGCGCGGATCGCCGCGATGCGCGTGGCGGCGACCGACGGCTCGTCGGCCGCGACGACGATCCCGCCGTGCATCTCGCCGCCGGAGCGGGTGACGGCGACGGCGCCGTCGCCGGCCCAGTCCACGAACGAGCCGAGCGCCCCGTCGATGACCGGCGCGGCGGCGCCGAGCTGATCGGCCAGGCCGGGCTCCTTCGCCGCCGCGTCGAGCGCGCGCTGGACGAGCGCGCCGACGTCGTGGACCTCCACGGCGGCGACGGTGATCCCCGGCAGCCGCGACGCGATCGTGCTCACGCGCGGGGCGCCCACCGCGACGTCCGCCGGGCGCGGCGCCACCACGTCGAGCGTGGCCCCGCCGGCCTCCGCCCGGATCCAGGCGGTGACCCACGGGGGCGGCTCATGGCCTGCGGGCATCGACGGGAGCGGCGACGCGTCCGGCGCCATCGCCTCCCGCGCCGCGCGGGCGGCGTCCGCGAGGGTCGGAAGGTCGGCCCAGGCCATCGCCACGTGCTCGGCCGGGACCTGTGCGGACGCCGCGCTGAAGCCGGCCGTCGCGGCGAGCCCGCCGCTCCGCTGGGCGTCGATCGCGCTCTCGACGGCCGCGCGGTCGCCGATCAGGACGGTCGTCCCCACGATCGACCAGGCGATCGTCCGACCCTGGACCTCCGGGGCCGCGACCGTGTTCACGGTCGCCGTGCCGATGGTCGTCGTCGCGGTCGGCGCACCGAGCCTCGCCTCGAGGAACGCCTGCGTGGCGGCGGGGTCCTTCGTCGTGGACAGCAGCAGCGCCCACCCGCCGGAGACGGCTCCATCGGCGGTCTTCTCGACCGTGTCGAGCGAGCCGACGGCAAGGGCGATCTCCCCGCCGAGCCACGGCTCGAGGTCTCGACCGTAGTCGACGGTCGCGCCGCTGGCGCGCGCCACGAGGTCGCCGATCGCCGTGTCCACCTTCATGTCGAGCGCGGCCTGGTCATCGAAGCCCGGGAACCGCGCGAGGAGCGCGCCGACCGCGCCCTGCTGGTCGCCGGGCAGGTCCGTCCTCATCTCCGCGTAGACCGTCGTCGTCGCCGGCGCCCACGGGGCGAGGGCGGACGACGAGCCGCCGGCCGCGATGAGGCCGACCCCGGCGAGCGCGGTCGCCGAGACGAGCGCGAGGACCGCCAGCGCGGCTGCCCAGCGGGCGCGCGACGAGCGTCGCGCCCCGGCGGGGCGCACGGGTTCGACGACGGGCTGCGTCGCCGCGTCGTCCGGCGGTCCGCCCGCCGGCTGCGTCGCCGGCGTCGCCGCCGGCGGAAGGGTCTCGATCGTGTCCATGTCGCCGCCTATCGTCGCACGATGCCGGGGATGCGCCGGCCGCCTGAGAGCTGCTTCATCATCTTCTGCATCTCGAGGAACTGCTTCACGAGGCGGTTGACGTCCGTGAGGCTCGTCCCCGAGCCCGTCGCGATCCGCCGCCGGCGCGACGCGTTGAGGATCGTGGGGTCCCGGCGCTCGGTCGGGGTCATCGCGCGGATGATCGCCTCGACACGCCGCAGGTCGCCCTTGTCCACCGAGGCCTGCGCGTCCTTCGCGAACCCGCCCATCCCCGGGATCATCTCCATGAGCTGGCCGATCGGGCCCATCTTCTGGACCTGCTGGAGCTGGTCGAGCATGTCCTCGAGCGTGAAGCTCGCGGTCCGGAGCTTCTTCTCCATCTGAGCGGCCTGCTTCGCGTCGAACGCGTCCTGAGCGCGCTCGACGAGCGTCATCACGTCGCCCATCCCGAGGATCCGGCTCGCGAGCCGATCCGGATGGAAGACCTCGAGAGCGTCCGTCTTCTCGCCCGTCCCGAGGAACTTCACGGGCAGGCCGGTCACCGCGCCGATCGAGAGCGCCGCGCCGCCGCGCGCATCGCCGTCGATCTTCGTGAGGACCAGCCCGGTGAGGGGCACGGCGGCGTGGAAGGCCTGCGCGACGGAGACCGACTCCTGGCCGGTCATCGCGTCGACGACGAGGAGGGTCTCGACCGGGGAGACGCTGCGGCAGAGGTCGGCGATCTCGGCCATGAGAGGCTCGTCCACGGTGAGGCGGCCGGCGGTGTCCACGATGACCGTGTCACGCACGAGCCGGCGGGACGCCTCGATCCCGCCACGGACGGTCTCGACGACGGGCGTTCCCGAGGGCGACCGGTGGACCGGGATGTCGATGGCGTTCCCGAGGGTCTCGAGCTGGTCGGCCGCGGCCGGGCGGTACGGGTCCGCGGCGACGAGGAGCGGGCGGCGCCCGATCCGGACGACATGGCGGGCGAGCTTCGCCGCGGTCGTCGTCTTGCCCGACCCCTGCAGGCCCACGAGCACGACGACCGCGGGGCTGCCCGCGAGGTGGAAGACGCGGTCCCCGGCGCCGAGGAGGTTCGTCAGCTCCTCGTTCACGATCGCGACGACCTGCTGGCCGGCGGTCAGGCTCTCGAGCACCTCCGCGCCGACGGCTCGCTCCCGGACCCGCGCCGTGAAGTCCTTCACGACCTTGAAGTTGACGTCGGCCTCGAGGAGCGCGAGGCGCACCTCGCGCATCGCGGCATCGACGTCCGCCTCGCTGATCCGGCCACGGCCCGTCAGGGACGCGAGCGTCCTGCGCAGGCGGTCGGAGAGGGCGTCGAACATGCGGGAGCGGCTCCTTCGGGGCCGGACGTCGGCGGCGAGGCGTTCGTCCGTCGCTCCCCGCTCGCGGGTTCTGGCGAGTCCGGGGCAGCCGGAGTGTACCGGAACGGGCGCCGGAGGGATTCCGGCGGCCCGTGCGCTCAGGCGAACAGCGCCGCGACGAACCTCTCGGGGTCGAAGGCGACGAGGTCCTCGGCACGCTCTCCCACCCCGACGTATCGCACCGGGACGCCGAGCGCGTCCTCGATCGCGAAGACGATCCCGCCCTTCGACGTCGAGTCGAGCTTGGTGAGCACGATGCCGGTGATCCCCGCCGTCGCGTGGAACGACCGAGCCTGCGCGAGCCCGTTCTGGCCGGTCGTGGCGTCGAGGACGAAGAAGACCTCGGGGACGGCCCCGGGGAACCGCTTGTCGATGATCCGCCGGATCTTCGCCAGCTCGTCCATGAGGTTCGCCTTCGTGTGGAGCCTCCCGGCCGTATCCGCGATGACGATGTCCGCCCGGCGCGCGGCGGCGGCGTCGAGGGCGTCGTACACGACGGCGCCCGGATCGGCACCCGGCGCGTGGGCGACGATCTCGGCGCCGGCCCGGTCGGACCAGATGCGGAGCTGGTCGATGGCGGCGGCGCGGAAGGTGTCCGCGGCGGCGAGCACGACGCGTGCGCCCTCCCGTCGGTAGCGGTCTGCGAGCTTCCCGATCGTCGTCGTCTTCCCTGTCCCGTTGACCCCCACGACGAGGACGATCGCCGGGGCGCCCGGCGCGGCGGGCTCCGGACCCCAGGCCGGGTCGGACGGGATGAGGCGCGCGGCGAGCTCCGCGCGGACGGCGGCCTCGGGCCCCCCGGGGTCGCGGCGCTGCCGGGCGCGCTCCACGATCTCCATCGCCAGGGCGCCGCCGACGTCGCCCGCGATGAGCGTCTCCTCGACGTCGTCCCAGGATGGCCCGGAAGGGTCGGCCGAGCCGAGGATCGAGCGGAGGCGACCCATGAACCCGGTCCGCGTCCGTTCGACGCCCATCTCGAGCTCCGCCGCGTCAGCCGCCGCCTCGTCCGATGCCGAGATGAAGGGCCGCGCGGCGGCCGGCGGCACCCCGGCGGGCGTCGCCGGGAGGCCCGGCCACCCGGGCACGCCGGGCCATCCCGGCACGGCGCCCTGGACGGTGCTCGGGGCGGCATGCGCCGGGGGCTCATCGAAGTCGTCGGGTGCCGCCGCGGGCGCCAGGCCGTCCGCCGGCTCCACGGCCACGGCCTGCGCCGGCGGCCCGCTCGGAGCCTCGGCCCCCGCCGCGCCGTCGGATCCCTCGTGCTCGTCGGCCGCCTGCTCCTGCGGCTGCGTCCATCGTCGCCAGAACGCCATCGATCCCCCTCAGCCCGCCCCGCCCGGGCGCACCGCCTCGGCGAGCTCGCGAGCCTCCTCCAGGCGCAGGCTGATGACGCGGCTGACCGCGTCGTCGCCGATGGTCACTCCATAGAGCGCATCGGCCGCCTCGATCGTTCCGCGGTTGTGCGTGATCACGATGAACTGGATGGAGGCGGCGAGCTCGGCGAGCGCCTCGGAGAACCGCCCGATGTTCGCCTCGTCGAGCGCGGCGTCCACCTCGTCGAGCACGCAGAAGGGGACCGGCCGGATCCGCAGCATCGCGAACAGGAGGGCGACCGCGGTCAGCGCCCGCTCTCCTCCCGAGAGCATCGCGAGCGCCTGCGGCTTCTTGCCCGGGGGTCGCGCGACGATCTCCACCCCGGTGGCTGCCAGGTCGCCGGGATCGGTGAGCGAGAGCTGCGCGCGTCCTCCGCCGAACAGCGTCCGGAACTGTTCGTCGAACGCGCCCTCGAGCCGTGCGAAGGTGGACCGGAACCGCTCCGCGATGAGGACCTCGAGCTCGCGGATCAGCGCCCGGGTCGTGTCGATCGCGTTCCGGAGGTCGCGCTCCTGCGACTCGAGCCCGTCGAGCCGCGCGCGGATCTGCGCGTACTCCTCGACCGCGAACGGGTTCGACGCGCCGACATCGTGGAACCGACGGCGCAGCGCGCCCAGCCGGCCTGCGGAGGGTGACTCCCCCGGTGGCCCCACGGCCGCCCAGCGCGCGCCTGCCCGTGCGAGGAGATCCTCGAACGCGCCCGCGGGATCCGCGTCGTCGTCCTCCCCGCCGTCGAGCGGCGGCCCGTCGGGCGATGTCCCCGGGACGTCCACGCCGGCCTCGGCCGCGAGCGCGCGCAGCCCCGCATCCCCGAGTGCCGCGAGCTCCACGAGCAGCTGCTCGCGCACCGCGTCCAGCGCGAGCCGAGCCTCGACGTCGCCGAGCTCCAGTCGGCGAAGTCGCTCGGCGGTCCCGTGCGCCCGCTGCCGCGCCCGCGCGACCGCCTCCTCCGAGCCGCGCACCGCATCGCGCAGCGTGCCGATGCCGGCGGAGAGGGTCTCGAGCACCGATCGGGCGGCCGCCTCCGCTGCCGCTGCGCCGCTCTCCTCTGCGGCCGTGCGGCGGCGCTCGTCCGCCGAGCGCTCGGCGCGCGCCGCGAGGTCGGCGAGGCCCCGCTCGGCGGTCGCGATCCGCTCCTCGGCGAGCGTCGCCCCGGCCTCGGCCCGGGCCCGCGCGTGATCCGCCTCCGCCCGGGCCCGCTCCGCGTCCGCCACGCGCGCGGCGACGCGGTCGCGGCGTGCGGAGACCTCGGCCAGTCGCGATCCCCACGCCGCGATCGCAGCATCGTCGGCGTCGTCGGGCGCGTCCTCGGCCGCCGCGCCCCCGGCGATGGGGTGAGCGTCGGGGACGTCCGGACCGGACGCGTCCGGGGCGACCTCCGCCGCCGCCGAGCGCGCCCGTGTCGCCTCGGCCGCGAGCCTGGTCGCCTGTGCCGTGAGCCACGCATCCTCCCGCGCCGCCCGCTCCAGGTCGGCTCCCGCCGCCCGCGCATGCTCCTCCGCACGCCTCAGCGACGCGGACGCGGCCGACGCCGTGGCTCGCGCGGCCTCAAGCGCCGCACGCGCCTCGTCGGCTCTGACCTCCGCGCGCGCGAGCGCGTCCTCTGCCGCCGCTGCCGCCTCCTCGGCTCTGGCCGCGTCCGCGGCCGCGCGATCGACGGCGGCGCGGCGCGCGAGCGATGACTCCCGTCCGCCGAGGAGGACCACGCCATCGCCATCGACCAGCGCGCCGTCGCGGGTCGCGACGCACCATCCCGGGCCGAGCTCGAGGGCGAGGACCGCGGCGGAGGCGAGGTCCGGGACCCAGAGGGCCCGCGCGAGGAGCCGTCGGGCGCGGTCACCCGGATCCCGCCGGATCGCATCCGTCAGCGCGCCCCCGCCCATCGACGTGGCGCGGGCCACCGCACCGGCGGCTGCGCGCTCCGCGGCCGCTCGCTCCGCCGCCGTCCCGGCGGGCCCGTCCTCTAGCACGAGCACCCCCTGCTCGGCCTCCAGCTCCTGCAGGTGCGCCCCGGACAGCACGAAGCCCTGCTCGGCGTCCCGGAGCGCGGCGGTCACCGCGGCGCGCAGCCCCGGGTCGACGTCGAGGCCGTCGGTCAGCGCGCGGCCGCCGAGGCGACGGGCCGCCCTCGCCATGCTGCGCCGCTCCGCCGCCTCGATCCGCGCGTCCGCCGCCGCGAGCTCGGCCGCGGCCGCCTCACGCCGTGCGCGGGCCCCTGCCGCGGCGGCGGCCGAGGCCGATCGCTCCGCATCGGCCGACCCCGTCGCGACACGGGTCGCCTCGACCGCCTGCGCGGCGGCGTCCGCCTCGGATGCGGCCGCCTCACGCGCCGCCTCCGCTGCGGCGAGGGATTCCCGCAGGGTCGCCGCCCGCGACGCCGCGCCGTCCGCCTCCGCCCTGGCCTCCGCGGCCCGCCGCTCGAGGTCCGCCGCGCGCCGGTCGGCCGCCTCGCGCTCGGCTCGTCGTGCCTCCTCCGCCCGCACGACCGCGGCAAGCTCCTCCCCGGCGGCGCGTCGGCGCGCCCGGAGCGCCGAGAGCTCCGCGAGCGCCTCCGTCCGCGCCGCATCGAGAGACCCCAGCTCGGCATCGAGGCCGGCGTCCCTGGGGGGGGCCGGCAGCGCGAGTGCTCGGCGATGCTCGGCGATCGCGGCATCCGCGGCGGCCCGCTCCCCGGCGAGCCGCTCGCGCTCCCGCGCGACCGCGTCGGCCTCCGCGTCCATGCGGGCGCGTCGGAGCCGGATCTCGGCGAGCCGCGCCCGCGCGGCGTCGTGCGCGGCCCTGCGTTCGCGCTCCTCGGCGTCGCCCTCGGCCAGCCGTCGCGCCGCCGCGGCCACCGCCGCGTCGGCGGCGCGCTCCTCCTCCAGGGCGGCGTCGGCCTCCGCGCGCGCCCTCGCCATCTCCGCGCCGAGCCCGGCGACGCGCCCGGCCGTCTCGTGCCAACGGTGGTGGCCGGCGGCGAGGAGTGCGGCGGCGAGGTCGTCCCCGGCCCGCGCGCGCGACTCCTGCTGCTCCGCCTGCGCTGCCAGGCGACGCGCCTGCGGCCGCAGCTCGGCGATGAGGTCGGACACCCGCGCGACGTTCGCCTCGGCCTCGGCGAGCTGCTCCACGGCGCGCCGCCGTCGGCGGTCGTGCCGCCTGACGCCGGCGACCTCCTCGAACAGCGGCCGCCGCTCCTCGGGGCGCAGGGCGAGCGCCTGGTCGACCATCCCCTGGCCGATGAAGAGGAACGCGTTCTCCGCGAGGTTCGCGCCCTCGAGAAGGTCCTCGAGATCCCGGAGGCGCACCCGCTGGCGGTTGATGAGGTACTCGTTCTCCCCGGAGCGGTAGAGGCGCCGGCCGATCTCCACGGTGCCGTAGTCGACCGGCAGGAGGCCGTCCGCGTTGTCCAGCGAGAGCGTCACGTCAGCCATGCCGACGGCGGAGCGCCGGTCGGAGCCGGCGAAGATCACGTCCTCGGACTTCCGCGACCGGAGGGCGCGCCCCTGCTCGCCGAGCGCCCACCGGAGCGCGTCGGCCAGGTTGCTCTTGCCGGACCCGTTGGGCCCGACGACCGCGTTGATCCCCGGACCCAGCTCGACGGTCGTGCGCTCGGCGAACGACTTGAACCCCTGCAGGCGCAGGGCGGCGAGACGCGCGGCGCGCGTCACGGGAGCGGGTCGCCGGGCGGCGCCTCCGCCGGTCCCGCCGTGGCGGACTCGGGGGGGTCCCCGGGTGCGTCAGCCTCCGCTGCGGCTGCCGCCTCGCGCTCGAGCGCGGCGACGGCCTCCGCGGCCGCTGCCGTCTCGGCGATGCGCCGGGATTCCCCTTCGCCCACGCCAAGCGTCCGCTCGTCGAGGACCACGGAGATGCGGAACGTCCGCCGGTGGTCGGGCCCGCTCGCGTCGAGGAGCCGGTACTCGGGCCGCACGCCGTAGGTCCGCTGGGCGATCTCCTGCAGGCGGCTCTTCGGGCTCTTGAGGCTGGCCGCCGGGAGGTCGGCTCCGATCTCCGGCCCGGCGAGGTCGGTGAGCCAGTCGCACGCCACGGCCCAGCCGTGCGCGAGGAAGATGGCGCCGACGACCGCCTCGAACGCCGCGGCGAGGAGCGCGGGCCGACGGCGACCGCTGATCTGCGCCTCGCCCTCCCCGAGGAGCAGGTAGTCGCCGAGGTCGACCCGCCCGGCCAGGCGGGCGAGGCCGGCGGAGCTCACGACGGCCGCCCGCCGCGCGGAGAGGACGCCCTCGTCGTCGGACGGGTGGCGCGAGAAGAGCGCCTCGGTCACGGCGAGGTTCACGACGGCATCACCGAGCAGCTCGAGCCGCTCGTTGTGACCGCTCGCCTCGTCCGGGTGCTCGTGGAAGTAGCTGCTGTGGACGAGGGCCTCCGCGAGGAAAGCCCGGTCCCCGGGCGGTAGGGCGAGCCGCGTCGCGAGGCGCTCGGCCTGCTCCGCGGGCTGGATGGGGCCCCTCCCGTCAGGAGGCGTGCTCGTCGATGTAGTCGACGGCGTCCTGGACGGTCCGGATCTTCTCGGCGTCCTCGTCCGAGATCTCGGTCCCGAACTCCTCTTCGAGGCTCATGATCAGCTCGACGAGGTCGAGCGAGTCGGCGTTGAGGTCGTCGACGAACGACGCCTCCGGCGTGACCGACTCCTCGTCGACGCCGAGCTGCTCGACGACGATCTTCTTGAGTCGCTCGTAGGTGGTCGCCACAGGTCCTCCCTCGGTCGGTCGTGCCGGGCCGCGTGACGGCGCCGTCGACTCCTCCTCGACTATGACGTCCCCGCGGCCTGCTCCCTCGCGATGGTCCCGAGGATCCCGTTGACCAGCCGTCGGGCCGGGTCTCCGCTGTACGTCCGGGCCAGCTCGACCCACTCGGCGATCGCCACCGGGGCCGGCGTCGCCGGGGAGTGTAGCACCTCGCACACGGCGACACGGACGATGGCGCGGTCGATCGGGGCCATCTGGACGACCGGCCACCTCGGCGCGACGGCGTCGACCCGTGCGTCGATGCGGTCCCGGTGCGCGACGACCCCGCCGACGAGCTCGCGCGCGTACGCGGCGGCGAGCGGATCCGCCTCGGACTCCGCGAGGTGGCGCTCGAGGATGGCGGTCGCGGTGCGCTGGCCGAAGTCCGCCTCGAAGACGGCGGCGAGGGCGAGCCGCCGGGCGGCCCGATGCGCCGCCACGAGGTCCGGGTCGCCGACCCTGCGCGTCCCCCGCGTCGCGCTCACTCGCCGACGCCGTCGATCACGACCGTGACCTCGGCGAGCTCCAGGCCCAGCAGCCGCTCGACGGTCACGGCGATCGCGTCGCGGACGTCGCGGGCCACGACGCGCAGGTCGTGGCCGGGCCGCGCGACGACGGTGATCCGGACGTGCAGGCCATCCGTCCGCTCGCGGACGGCGACAGCGGGCGGGGCGATCAGCGTCAGGGCCGCGGGTCCGCCGCGCGCGACGCGGACGACGCCGGGCGCCGCGACGGCGGCGCGCCGGACCATGCGGGCGACGACCGCGTGCGCGACCGAGACGGTCCCGTTCACGCCGGATCTCCCGCCGGGGCGCGTTCGTCGGCCGGGGCTTGGTCCCCCCCAGCGGCGGGGTCGCCGGGCGCGTCCGGGAGCCGGCCGGGGCCGCCCGGTGCGAACGCCTCGGCGATGTGCTCGGGGATGCGGGCGCGCGCCGCCGCCGCCGCGACCGCCACGCCATAGGCGATGAAGCGGCGCTTGGAGCGCCCGTGCGTGATGAGGACGGTCCCGCGCACCCCGAGCAGCGGCGAGCCACCGAGCTTCTCGTAGTCGAACGTCGCCCGGATGCGCTCGATGCCGGGCTTCAGGAGCGCGTAGGCGAGGGGTCCGCGCGGCGCCTTGCGGAACTCCGCCCGGAACAGGTCGAAGATGAAGCTCGAGAGCCCCTCGAAGAACTTCATCGTGACGTTCCCGAGCATCGCGTCGCACACGACGACGTCGGCCGGGTGGTGGACGAGGTCCTTGCCCTCCACGTTGCCGATGAACCGGAGCGTCGAAGCGTCGAGGAGCTCGGTCGCGCGCTGGACGCGGGCGTCGCCCTTCCCCTTCTCCTCGCCGAGCGAGAGCAGCGCGACCGTGGGCGATGCGACGCCGGCGACCCGCTCCGCGAAGAGGGAACCCATGTGCGCGTACTGGAACAGGTTCTCGGGGGTGGAGTCGGGGTTCGCGCCGATGTCGAGGAAGACCATCGGCCCCTTCGACGTGATGAGCTGGACGGCCAGCGCGGGCCGGTCGACGCCCGGCAGGCGTCCCAGCCGGAGGACCGCGGCCGCCATGCCGGCGCCCGTGTGGCCCGCCGTGAGGACGGCGTCGGCGCGACCCCGCTTCACGAGGTCCATCGCCACGACGATCGAGGCGTCCTTCTTCGTGCGCAGCGCCACGGCCGGCGCCTCGTCCATGCCGATGACCGAGCCGGAGCGCTCGATGACGACGTTCGACGGCAGCGGGCCGTCCGCGCAGGCGTGGATCGCGCCCTCGTCGCCGACGAGGATGACCTGGTCCGCGGGACTCTGGCGCGCGAACGTGAGCGCGCCGACGACGACCTCGAGCGGCGCGTGGTCGCCCCCCATCGCGTCCACGGCGACCCTCACGGGCCGCGACGCGTCGTCCACACGGACCGAGGCGAGGTCCACGACCTACCTCCGCGTCTCGCGGAGCGCGCTCAGCGCTCCTGACCGCCCTCCGGCGTGGTGGTCTTGATCCGGAGGGCCTGGCGTCCACGGTACCAGCCGCAGTTCGGGCACGCGTGGTGCGTCAGCCGGGGCTGGTGGCAGTGGGAGCACTCGACGAGGTGCGGGGTCGTGAGGGCGGCATGAGCGCGGCGGTCGCCCTGACGGGCGTGCGACACCTTCCGCTTGGGCAGGCCCATCGGTCTGAGGACTCCTTTCGGCCCGGTGCGCAGCCGGGCGTGATCGCGCGGGAGAGGGCGTGGCGTACCGGGCCACGGGGACCGGGGGCCGAACGGGAAGTCTAGCCGTTCCCGCCGTCGCCGTCGACCCGGAACGCGCGCAGCGCCTCGAGCCGCGGGTCCACCGGCCCGTCCGCGTGGGCGTGGTCCCCCGTCGACGCGTCCCCGCCGCACACCACGCACAGCCCCGGGCAATCCGGCCGGCACACGGGCGCGATCGGCTCGGCGAGCGAGATCCCCTCGCGGATGAGCGGCTCGAGATCGAGCTCGTGGTGGTCGGACAGGCGGACCGCCTCGGGGTCGGCCGACGTGTCCACAGGGAGCCCCGACGTCAGGTCGATGGTGGGAAGCGCCTCCTCGTCGATCTCGAACTCGACGGGCACCGCGACGTCGGTGAGGCACCGGGAGCACGATGCGCCAAGGGTGGCCGTGAAGCGTCCCGTCACGAGAAGGCCCCGGTTCGTCCGGGCGAGGCGCACGGACCCTTCGACGGGGCCGGCGAGGACGAGGTCGTCGTCGAGGGGCAGGCGGATGTCCCGCACGGTGAGGTCGCGGTGTGCGCCCGGTCCCTCGGCGAGGAGACCGGCGACATTGACCTCGAGCGCGGACTCGTGGACCCGGCGCGTCACCGCCGGCGGCGGCTGCGCTGGACGGCCTCCGGGTCCGGCTCGGGCCATCCGGCCACGTAGCCCGGCTCGGCCGGCTCGGGCGCGGGCTCGACGTCGTACCCGGGCTCCGGCTCCATGTCCGGGATGTCGTGGCCGTCGAGCGGCATCGCCGCGCCCATCGCCGCGCCCATCGGCGCCGGCTCCGGCGTGCGGAGCTGGGCGCGCCGCTCGTCGAGGAGGGCGATCCCGCGCTTGATGCCCTGGAGGGTCCGCACGACCTCGCCCTCGAGCGTGATGAGGATCGACGCGGCGTACTCGTCGGCGCCGCGGCGGACCTCCTCGGCGTCCATGTCCGCCTGCTCGAGGATGCGCGCGCTCTCCTCCTGCGCCGCCCGGGTGAGCTCGCGCTCCTCGATGAGGAACGCCGCCTGCTCCTGCGCGCGGGCGATGATCTCCTCCGCCTCGCGCTGGGCCCGCTCGATGATCCGCTCGCCCTCGGCGCTGATGCGCCGGGCCGACTGGACCTCCTCCGGGATCGCGTGGCGGAGCTCGTCGATGAGGTCCAGCGCGGCCGTCTGGTCGACGACGACGTTGGTCGTCAGCGGGAGCTTCCGGCCGTTGGCGACCATCGACTCGAGCCGCTCGACGAAGAACATGATGTCGATGGCCCGGCCCTCCTCCCGCTGGCGCCGCGGTGCACCCGCCCGCGCGTCCCGCGTTGCGCTCCAGCCGCGAGTATAGAACGCGGCCGCCTCACTCCTCGCCGGCGGACGGCTCCGGCGCACCCTCGGCGCTCGGCCCTGTACCAGCGAGCCGCCCCAGGACGGCATGCGGGACGAGCGGCGCCACGTCTCCGCCGAACCGGGCGATCTCGCGGACCAGGCTCGAGGACAGGTACGCGTGCTCGAGCGCGGTCATGAAGAAGACGGTGTCCACCCCGGGGGCCATCTTGCGGTTCATGTGCGCCATCTGCAGCTCGGCCTCGAAGTCCGCGACCGCCCGCAGGCCACGGATGAGCCACCGGGCGCCGATGCGGCGGCACAGGTCCACCGTGAGCCCATCGAACGCGACGACCTCGATCCGGGGGCTGTCCTCGGCGAGGGCCTCGGCGACCGACGCGCGGATCGTGGCGACGCGCTCATCCGCCGGGTCCACCGTCGCCTTCCGGGGGTTCACGAGGACCGCGACGATGACGCGGTCGAAGACGGCCGCCGCGCGCCGCAGGACGTCGACGTGACCGTTGGTGATCGGGTCGAAGGACCCGGGGTAGACCGCGATGCGCATCAGGCGTCCTCACGGCGGTAGAAGGCGACGGCCGTCTCGCCGAAGCGGCGGGTGCGCTCCGATGCTAGCAGCCCTGCCCGCTCCGGCGGCGGCTCCTTCCAGAAGTGCGTCACGACGACGCGGCCGCCGGGGCGCACGGCGGCGATGTCCGGCCCGGATCCCGCCTGCCCGAGCCGGGCGAGGACGGCCTCCCGGAGAGCGCGCTCCACGTACGGCGGATCGACGACGACGACGTCGAACGGCCACGCGCCCAGCGGATCGCTCGGGTCGGACGCGTCGAGGAGGTAGCGCAGGACGTCGCGCCGCACGACGCGCGCACGCTCGGCGACGCCGGCGCGCGCGAGGTTCTCGCCGATGACGCGCACGGCGCCGGGGTCGCGCTCGACGAACACGGCCCGCACCGCGCCGCGGGAGAGCGCCTCGATGCCGGCCGCGCCGCTCCCCGCGAACAGGTCGAGGATCGCCGCCCCCGGCAGATCCGGCTCGAGCACGCCGAAGACGGCCTGCTTCACCCGGTCCGCGAGCGGCCGCGTCCCCGCGCCGGGCGCGAGGAGGCGGATCCCGCCAGCCGTGCCGGCGACGACCCTCCCCGCCTCGGCCATGGCCTATGCGACCCCCGTCGTCTCGTCCGTCTCGGCCGCCGCGACGCGGGCGAGCCAGCCTGTCTCCAGCTCGCGGAGCAGGCGCTCGGCGTGCGGCATGCGAAGTGAGCCGCGCTCGTCCACGAGCTGCTCCGCGAGCCCGCGGGCCAGGACGGCGAGGTCGCGGTGCTCGGGCTGCTGCAGCGACGCGATCCGCAGGCGCGGGAGGCCGCTCTGCTCGAGGCCGAGCACGTCGCCCTCCTTCCGCAGCTCGAAATCCGCCTCGGCGAGCGCGAAACCGTCACGGGTGGTCCGGATCGCCTCGAGCCGTGCGTACGCGGTCGTGCCCTCGGCGACGTCGGAGACGAGCACGCAGAACGACTCCGCGGTCCCGCGGCCGACGCGCCCGCGCAGCTGGTGCAGCTGGGCGAGGCCGAAGCGGTCGGCGCCCTCGACGATCATCATCGTCGCCTCGGGGACGTCCACGCCCACCTCCACGACCGTGGTCCCCACGAGGACGTCCAGGTCGCCGTCGCGGAAGCGCCCCATCTCGGCGTCGCGGTCCGCCGCCCGCATCCGGCCGTGGACGAGCCCGACGCGCGCCGGCGCGAGGAGGTCGCGCAGCCGCTCGGCCTCGGCTGTCGCCGCGACGACCTCGTCGACGGCGGTCGTCGTCGCGTCCTCTTCGGCGATCGTGGTCGCGTCCTCGTCGGCGGCGCCGATGTGCGGCACGACGACGAACGTCCGGTGACCCGCTGCCGCCTGCTCGCGGACCCACGCCCACGTGGGGTCCAGGTCGTCCGGCCGCCTGATCCCCGTGCGGATGGGGATCCGCCCCGCGGGCGACGTCCGGAGGTCCGAGACGTCGAGGTCCGCGTAGAAGACCTGGCCGAGCGTCCGCGGGATCGGCGTCGCCGTCATGAGGAGCAGGTGCGGCGCACCCTCCGACGCCTTCGCCTCGAGCGCGCCACGCTGCGCGACGCCGAAGCGATGCTGCTCGTCCACGACGGCGAGGCGGAGGCGGCGGAACTCGACCCCCTCGGTGATGAGCGCGTGGGTCCCGACGACGATCCCGGCCGTCCCGTCCGCGAGCGCCGCGCGCGTCCGCCTCGCCTCGCCGCCGCGGAGCGAGCCGGTGAGGAGCGCCACCGGGAGGCCCAGGTCCGCGACCAGCGCCGCCACGGTCTCGGCATGCTGGCGCGCCAGCAGGTCGGTCGGCGCGAGCAGGGCGGCCTGGCCCCCGCCGAGCGCGACGGCCGCGAGCGCGTACGCGGCGACCGCGGTCTTCCCCGAGCCGACGTCGCCCTGGAGCAGCCGGACCATCGGCTCGGGGCCGGCCAGTCCGGCCGCGACCGTATCCATGGCGGCCGACTGGTCCGGCGTCAGGTGGGCGTCCGCGTCGACCCGCAGCCGGATCGCCCCGACGATCGCCTCGCGGATCCGGCGATCCGCGTCGGCACCGACGACCACGCGGGCCGCGGCCTCGCGCGCCAGCTGGCGTCGGCGGGCGACCATCCCGACCTGCAGCGCGAGGAGCTCGTCGAAGGCGAGCCTCGGCGTACGCCTCGAGGGCGTCGTGGATCGCCGTGCGGAGCCGGGCGGGCGTCAGGCCCGTCGTCGTCCGGTAGACGGGGACGATGCGCCCCGCGTGCAGGAGCTCGCCGCCCGCGTCCACCTGGAACTCCGGGTTGTCGATCACGTAGGACGAGCCGCGGACCCGCAGCTTCCCGCTCAGCACGACGCGGTCGCCGGGCCGAAGCTTGGACTGGATGAACCGCCGCCCGAACCAGACCGCCTGGGCGTTGCCCGTCGGATCCTCGAGGAACGCGATGGTGCGCTCCACGCGCCGGCGGAACGTCGGCTCGACCCGCAGCTCCCGGACCGTCGCGCGCACGCTGACCGACGTCCCCGGCTGCAGCCATCCGAGCTGCCCGAGCGTATGGAGCTGCGTCAGGTCCGCGTACCTCCGCGGGAGGTGGAACAGCAGGTCGCGGACGGTCGCGATCCCGAGGCGTCGGGCGGGCCGGGCGAGCCAGCGACCGGCGGGGATCGCGGACCCGGCGATCGCGTCCGCGAGGGACCCCGAAGGCGCGAGGCGGGCGGCGCCGGCGTCCGCCGCGGGCCGCCTATTCCGCGGCGAGGAGGAAGGCGTAGTGCGCCTGGCCGCCACGGACCACCTCGACCTCGACGTCCGGCACGTGCTCCGCGATCCGGCGGGCGACATCCTCCGCCGCCGACAGGTCCACGCCCTCGCCGTAGTAGAGCGTGAGCAGCTCGTAGCCGGGACGCAGGGCGTCGATGCCGGCGAGGATCGAGCGCTCGCGATCCGGGTCCACGGCGACGAGGCCGTCGTCCGGATCGAGCACCAGGGTGTGTCCGCGCTTCACCTTCCGGCCGTCGACCTTCGCGTCGCGGACGGCCTCGGTCACCTGGAGCGTCTGGACGGCGCGCCCGGCCTCCGTCATCGGCTCGATGTTGGCGCCTCCGCCGAGGCTCGGGTCGAGCGCGAGCAGTGCGGCGACCCCCTCGGCGGCGTTCCGCGTGGGCACCACGTGCACGGGTCGGTCGGTCAGCTGCGCCGCCTGCCTCGCCGCCATGACGACGTTGGGGTTGTTCGGCAGCACGAGGACCTCGTCCGCCGCGATCGAGGAGACCGCCTTGAGCAGCTCGCCCGTGCTGGGGTTGGCCGACTGCCCTCCCCGGACGACGGCGGAGACGCCGAACGACTCGAAGATCGCCGCCAGCCCATCGCCGCTCGCCACCGCGACGACGGCGAGCGGCACGCGCGGCCCGGGCGTCGCGGCGGCCGGTGCGGCCGGCGTGCCATCGGGTGACGGCGCGGCGCCGGTCCCCTGGTCGGCCATCTCGGCCCACCCGGACCCATGCGGCGCGTCCGCGGATCCGCTCGCGAGGGGCGCCACCGCCACCGACCCTCCACGGCCCGCCCGGACATCGGTCGCCTGCCGGTCGAGGTTCTCGATGCTGATGCGGCTGAGGGTCCCGAGGTCCAGCCCGTACGCGACGACGACATCCGGCCGCTCGCTGTGCACGTGGATCTTCACCGCCCTGGCGTCGCCCGCGACGAGGACGGATTCCCCGATCCCTTCGAGGTGCCGGCGGATGGCGTCGAGGTCGAGCGACCGTCCGGGCCCCGCCTCGAGGAGGTACATCGTCTCGTAGCCGAAGCCCTCGTCCGCGTGCGCCACGACGGCGGACGGGCGCGGGCCGATCGCCCGCGACGGTCCGGGTGCCCCTGCCTCGTCCCCGGTGAGCTGCCGATACACGCCCTGCAGCACGCGGTAGAAGCCCGCGCCCCCTGCGTCCACGACGCCGGCCTCACGGAGCACCGGCAGGAGCGACGGCGTCCGCGCGAGCGCGCGGTCCGCGGCCTCGAGCGCGGCACGGACGACGACCTCGATGTCGTTCTCCCGCTCCGCCGCCTCCACCGCGGCGGCCGCCGACTCGCGCACGACCGTGAGGATCGTCCCCTCCACCGGCTTCACTACGGCCGCGTACGCCGTGCGGCTGCCCATGGACAGCGCGTTCGCCACGTCCAGGCCGTTGAAGCGGTGCTTCCCCTCGAAGCCCTCCGAGATGCCCCGGAAGACCTGCGACAGGATGACCCCCGAGTTGCCGCGCGCCCCCATGAGGGCGCCGAAGCTGATCGCCGCGGCGACCCGGTCGGCCTGGTCCCCGCCCACCCGCTCGCCCTCCTCGAGGGCGGCACGGACCGTCGCGAGCATGTTCGACCCGGTGTCCCCGTCGGGCACGGGATAGACGTTGAGCGCGTTGAGCTCGTCCACGCTCGCCTCGATCGCGTCGACGGCCGAGCGGAACGCCCGCAGCAGCCCTTCGCCGTCGCAGGAGCGACGCGTCACGCGTCCACCTCCGCGCCGTCCGGACGTGCGCCGTCGCCCGGCTCCCCCTCCGCGGTCGTCGCCCCCGGCTCGTCCGCGGCGGCCGCGGCGGCGAGCAGCGGGCCGGCGTCCGCGCGCGGCGATGGCGGCGGCGCGGGCGCGGGCTGGACACCCGGCCGGTAGTCGAGGCCCCCGACATGGACCACGAGCGCGTCGAGCTCTCGTCCGAGCGCGCGCCGGAGCGCGTACCGCACGGCCGACTCGACCTGGCGCACCACCTCGGCGACGGGGACCCCGTACGCCACGGTGACAAAGAGCTCGACGGAGATCCCGTCGCGCAGGTCGACCCGAACGCCGGACGAGCCGAGCCCGAGCCAGCGGCGGACGCGGCCGGCGAGGTCCGCGTCGGAGAGCCCCGTCACGCCGTAGCTCTCGAGGACCGCGGCACGGACGATCTCGGCGACTGCTCTGCGCGTGACGCGGGCGCTGCCGGGGACCCGGCGGTCGCTCATGGGCACCTCGGTGGGATCCTCGTGCGCCGGCGGGTGGGCCGGCACGGGTGTGCTATGATACCGCCTCGCTCGCGGACGCTCGGGCCTCGCCTTGGCGTGCGCGTCGCGACTCCCGGTACGTCCGGGGCCCCGACACCCAGTCAACGAGGATCCGATGGCTCGTCAGTGCGCGGTCTGCGGCAAGGTCTCCATGGGCGGCTTCAACCCCCAGTCGTCCGGGATGAACCGCGTGCGCGCCCATCGCCGCTACCAGCCCAACCTGCAGCCTCTCGTCGTCATCGAGGGCGGCCGGCAGGTCAAGCGGCTCGTCTGCACCCGCTGCCGGCGCACGACCGCCAAGGGCTGACCGCGGCCGGGCAGCCCGGCTGCACCCGTTCTCAGCGGTCCGCGGAGTCCAGCCAGATGGTGAACGGGCCGTCGTTCACGAGCTCGACCTCCATGACCGCGCCGAAGCGCCCGCGCGCCACGGCCGGCCCGAGCGCGGCGAGGGCGTCCGCGAATACCCCGTAGAGGCGCTCGGCCTCGGCGGGCGCGGCCGCGTCCGTGAAGCCCGGTCGGCGGCCGCGGCGGGTGTCCGCGTACAGCGTGAACTGGCTGACGACGAGCGCGTCGCCCCCGACGTCGAGCACGGACAGGTTCGTCCGGCCGTCGCGATCGTCGAAGATGCGCAGCTCCGCCACCCGACGCGCGAACGCCGTCGCTGTCGCGTCGGTGTCCCCGTGTCCCACCCCGAGCAGGACGAGCAGCCCGCGCCCGCACGACCCCACGACCTCGCCCGAGACCCGCACCTCCGCGCGCGTGCACCGCTGGAGCAGCGCGCGCATCAGCCGCCGTCCCCTGCGTCCGCGGTGCGCTGGAGCGCCGCGGACGCTTCCGCGGCCGCGAGCGCCGGGGCGTGCCGCTCGCGCACGGCGGGCTCGGCCGCGACCGGAACGAGCAGGTCGTACTCGCGCACCCCGTCCGCGCCGACCGGACCGTCGCCGCGCAGGAAGATCACCGGGATCCCGTCCTCTTCCAGGCGTCGGACGAGACCCGATCCCTGGGCCCGCGGGAGGGTCGCGATGCGGACCCAGCGGTCGCGCGGCGCGGGCGGCCGCTCGCCCCGGAACGCGTGCGCGAAGCCCTCCTCGGCGAGGCTGCGGACGAGGCGCGTCTCACGGGCGGGGTCCGAGCCCCTGCGGAAGAGCGCGCTGCCGACGACGAGGACGTCCGCGCCGAGCGAGCCGATGTACTCGGCGGTCTCGCGATTGACGCCGCCGTCCACGTGCAGCTCGCCGCTCCACGGCCGGTGGTCCACGAGCCGCCGCGCCTCGAGCAGCTTGCGCGCGGGCTCGCGGAGGAACGCCTGGCCGCCGAAGCCGGGCTCGACGGTCATGACCATGACGATGTCGAGATCCTCGCGGAAGGGCTCGAGCATCGCGAGCGGCGTCGCCGGCCGCAGCGCGAGGCCCGCTGCCCGACCGGCGGCACGCACCGCCCGCAGCGTGGGCGCGACGGGCTCCTCCACCTCGACGTGGATCGTGATCGAGTCGCACCCGGCCTCGATGAACTCGTCCACGTAGCGCGACGGCTCCGAGATCATCAGGTGGGCGTCGAAGGGGAGCCGCGTGACGCCCCGGAGCGCGGCGACCGTGGAGGCTCCGAACGTCATGTTCGGCACGAAGTGGCCGTCCATGACGTCGAGGTGGATGCGGTCGGCGCCTGCCCGCTCCGCCCGGCGGACCGCGTGCGCGAGGTTGCCCAGGTCCGCGTTGAGGATGCTCGCGGCCACGAGCACGCGGCCGCGAGTCACGGCCGCTCGATCCCGCGGGGCGCGGCGCTGCGCTCTCCCCGGAGCGCACGGGCGCTCTCCTCGACGAGCAGCGCACGTCGCCGCGCGACGGCCCCGGCCGGCGGCTCCCCTGCCCGCTCGGCGGCAAGCTGGCCGCAGGCGGCCCCCACCTCGCGCCCGCGGTTGCGCCGGACGGTGGTCCCGACGCCCGCCGACTGCAGGCCGACCGCGAAGGCCTCCACCCGCTCCGCCGGCGTGGCTCGCCACGGCGTGTGCGCGACGTCGTTCATCGGGATGAGGTTCACGTGCGCGCGACGGCCGCGGAGCAGGTCCGCGAGCGCGGCGAGGTCCGCCGGCGTGTCGTTCACTCCCTCGATCATCACGTACTCGTAGCTCACCCGCCGTCCCGTGGCGGCCTGGTACTCGCTGGCTGCCGCCACGACCTGCGCGACCGGCCACCGGCGATTCAGCGGCACGAGCACGTCGCGGAGCGGGTCCCGCGCCGCGTGGAGCGAGACGGCGAGCGTGTACTGGGGCGCCATGCGCGTGAGGCGCCGGATCCCCGGCACGACGCCGGAGGTGGAGAGCGTGAGATGGCGAGCGCCCAGGCCGATCCGCGCGGGGTCGGTGAGGATGGCGGCTGCCGCGAGAACCCGGTCGATGTTGAGGAACGGCTCCCCCATGCCCATGAAGACGACGTTCGTCAGGCGCCGGCCGCGCGCGGCGAGGCGCCGGGTCGCGGCGCGCACCTGGTCGACGATCTCGGCCACCTCGAGGTCCCGGCCGAACCCGAGCTCGCCCGTGGCGCAGAACGGGCAGCCGACCGCGCATCCGGCCTGGCTCGAGATGCACAGGGTGTTCCGCTCGCGCCGCTCGCCGCGTGCCGGGTAGTGCATGAGGACCGACTCGATCGACGCGCCGTCGCCGAGCAGGTGGAGCGCGCGCTCGGTCCGTCCGTCGTCGGCGTCGCGGACGTCCGTCGCGAGCAGCGTGTCGAAGCGGAACGTCGCCTCGAGGCGGTCTCCCAGGGTCGCCGGCAGCGTCCGGACGTCCGCCAGCGACGCGGCCTTCTCCCCCCACAGCCCATCGGCGACCTGGGCGGCCCGGTAGGCGGGCTGCCCCGCTTCGATCATCCACGCACGAAGGTCGCCCGGCTCGATCTCAGAGAGGCCGGGGAGCAGCGAGGTGACGGAGGCGGGCACCGCGACCGCATCGTGCCCGGGGCCGGCAGACGGCGCTCCGCCGCGCCCGTCCCCGTCGCCGTCCATCCGCCTGGTCATCGGCCGGATTCTCGCACGGCCGGCCGGACCGCCGCGCCCACGATCCCCGGGCGTCCACGGCGCAGCTCCGCCCCGGTGATGGGGCGCCCGCCGGCGAGCTGCACGCGCCGCAGGCGGAGCAGGCCGTCCGCGGTCACGAGAGCGATGCCGTCCCCGTCGGCGACGATCGTGCCGGGCACCTCCGACGGCGCCGCCGTCACCGTCGCCCCCGCCCCATGCGGTCCGCCGCCGAGCCGTGCGGCGTCCGGCACGGACGCGTCGAGGACGATGAGCCTGCCCTGCGGGACCTCGACGAAGGAGCCCGGCCACGGCCGCAGCGCGCGGACGCGACGCTCGAGGGTCGCGGCGGCCTCGCCGGGATCGAGCCGGCCGTCCTCGCGCCGGAGCGTCCGCGACACCGTGGCGCCGTCGCCCGGCTGGGGAACGGCGGCTGCGGTCCCGTCGATCCAGCGACCGAGCGTCGTCGCGAGGAGCACGGCCCCGTCGCGTGCGAGCGCCTCCTCGAGCTCCGGCGCCGACTCGGTGCCGTCGAGGGGCCGATGTGCCGTCGCGACGATCGGGCCGGTGTCCACGCCCGCGTCCATCGCGATGATCGTCACGCCCGACTCGGCGTCCCCGGCGGCGATCGTGGCCGGCACCGGCGTGGCGCCGCGGTGTCGCGGCAGCAGGGACGGATGGACGTTGAGGAACCCGCGGCGCGGGACCGCGAGCAGCGTCTCCGGGACGATCCGGCCGTAGTCGGCGACGACCGCGACATCCGGCGCGAGGTCGCGGAGCGTCGCGACGGCGGCCGCGTCACGCAGCGTGCCCGGCTGCCGGAGATCGGCCCCGACGGCCCTTGCGCGCGCGGCGACCGGCGTCGGCGTCGGCGTCCCGTCGCGGCCGGCGGGCCGGTCCGGGGTGGAGACGATCGCGACGGGCGACGTGGCCGGGTCGGCCAGCAGGGCGTCGAGGAGGGTCAGGGCGAACGTTCCCGACCCGAAGAAGACGATGCGCGGTCGAGGCGGGGTGGCGCCGGTCGGGTGCGGTCCCCGGTTGTCCACCGCGTCAGCCGCGGCGCGCGAGGGCCTCGCGCTCCTCCTCGGCGACCCCCTGCTCCTCGAGCCTGCCGACCGGGATCAGCTCGGCCTCGAGGTCGGCGAGGTAGTCGATGAAGAGCTTCCCGTCGAGGTGGTCGATCTCGTGCTGCATCGCCCGCCCGAGCAGGCCGGAGCCGGCGATCTTGTACTTCCGGCCACGACGGTCCTGCGCGACGACCCAGACCTTCTCCGGCCGCGTGACATACGCGAAGAAGCCGGGGATCGACAGGCAGCCCTCGAGGTCGCGGTCGCTCCCGTCCGCCCGGACGACCCGCGGGTTCACGAGCTCGAGGAGCCGCCCGCCCACCTCCACCACGGCGACGTCGAGGGCCTCGCCCAGCTGGGGTGCCGCGAGGCCGACGCCGGGCGCGTGGCGCATCGTGTCCGTGAGGTCGTCGACCAGCTCGTGCAGGAACTTCCCGAACGAGTCGACCGGCTGGCCCTTCAGGCGGAGCCTTGGGTCGCCGAGGGTGAGGATCGGGAGCACGCTCATCGCCGGGAGTATAGCGGAGGGGTCCCGGCGCTCCGGCATCACCCGGACGACGCCGGAGCCCGGACCCTCAGAGGAGCGATTCCGGGTCCACGTCGACGACCCACGGTGACGGCGGGGCTCCGCCGAGGAGCCCGACCGGGTCGGCTCCGCGCAGGGCGATGTTCCAGCGCCAGCGGCCCGCGCGCCGCGCGACGTACGCCGGCGCCGGGCCGATGACCGCCGTCGCCGAGCCGCGGGCGAGCGCCCGGTCCCGCAGTGTCGCCGCCAGCTCCTCGGCCGCGCGGCGCGCCGCC
Source organism: Chloroflexota bacterium (assembly GCA_025454515.1). Lineage (GTDB taxonomy): Bacteria > Chloroflexota > Limnocylindria > Limnocylindrales > CSP1-4 > CAIYQJ01. Next base: position 9,789 of record JALOOH010000033.1, on the reverse strand, counting down.
TCGCGCTCCGCGAGGGCGACGGTGAGCTTCACGAGCCGTCCGAACGGGGGTGAGCCGACCAGCCGCCTGACGGCGAGCTCCGACGCGTAGAAGGACGCGATGTCGCCGGTCGCCACCGCGCGCATGACCGGGTGACCAGGGAGGTACGTCTGGACGATCGCCCGCCCCGGCCTCTCTCCCCTCCCCGCGCGACCGATCGCCTGGACGACGAGCTGGAGCGTGCGCTCGGCGGCGCGCTCGTCCGGCAGGTTGAGCGCGACGTCCGCCGACACGACGCCGACGAGGGTCACCTCCGGGACGTCGAGGCCCTTCGTCACGAGGCTCGTCCCGACGAGGACGTCCAGGCGCCCCTCTGCGAACGCGTCGACGACGCGGACTGCCTCCCCTCGGCGCTCGACGACGTCCCGGTCGAGTCGGCCGACCCGGAGGCCGGGGAACTGCTCCGCCACCTCCCGCTCGATCCGCTCGGTGCCGCCGCCCAGGTAGCGGACGCGCGCCGATCCGCAGGCGCGGCAGCGGGCCGGCACCGGGGCGGACGCTCCGCAGTGATGGCAGCGCAGCACCGCTGCTGCCTCGTGGTAGACGAGCGGCCGGTCGCAGTCCGGGCACGCCTCCACGCGCCCGCAGTCCCGGCAGAGGACGACGGAGGCGGCGCCACGCCGGTTCATCACGAGGATCGCGCGCTCGCCCGCGGCAGTGTCGAGCGTCGCGAGCTCCTCGGTCAGCCGCCGCGACAGCAGGCCCCTGTTGCCTCCGGCCAGCTCTTCGCGGAGGTCCACGACCTCGACGGCCGGCGCCGCGCCGGCGAGGCGGGCCGGCAGCGAGATCCGCCCATACGTGCCGTCGAGCGCCCGGCCGTACGTCTCGACGGCCGGCGTCGCGCTGCCGAGGACGACGGCCGCGCCGGCGAGCACGCCCAGGCGGATGGCGACGTCCCGCGCCTGCAGCCGCGGCATGCGGTCGCTCTTGTATGCCGGGTCGTGCTCCTCGTCGACGACCACGAGCCCCACGTCCGCGAGCGGCGCGGCCACCGCGATGCGCGTCCCGACGACGACGTCCACGGCGCCGGCGCGGATCCGGCGCCACTCGTCGGTCCGCTCGCCCTCACCGAGCGCCGAGTGGAGGACCGCGACCTCCGCGTCGAGGTCCGCGCGGATGCGGTCGAGCAGGGGTGTCGCGAGCGCGATCTCGGGGACGAGCACGAGGGCTGGACGCCCCGCGGCGAGCGAGAGGGCGATGGACTCCACGTAGACCGCGGTCCGGCCGCCGCCGGTCACCCCGTCGACCAGGAGCGGGCGCGCGTCGCGCGCCGCGATCGCGGCCCCCACGACGGCCACGGCAGCGGCCTGCTCGACGGAGAGGTCGGCGCCGGCCGGCCTGCCCCCGCGCGCGCCGACGGGCCGCGCATCGAGCGGGCGGCGCGGGCGCTCGCGCACGTCCGCCTCCGCGAGCCCGCGCCGCACGAGCGCCGCGGGCACGCCCGCGCCGTGCGACGCGGCGATCCGGGCGGCGGGGGCGCCGTCGGGGTCCGCGGCGAGGTCCCCGACCGCCGCCGCCTGGCGCGGCCCGAGCCGGCCGCCCGGGGCGGAGGCCCCCTTCGCGGCGGCGGCGGCCGCGGCCCGTCCCGCCTCCGTGAGGCGCAGCCAGCGGTCGTACCTCGGCCCCGCGCCTGCGGCGCGCAGCTCCCAGGCGAGATGGACCAGGCCCCGCGCCTCGAGGTCGTGGAGGCGCCGGAGGCCGGCCGCACGACCCTCACCCCCGAGGAGGTCCCGCGCCGGCCGCGGGCCGGCCTCGAGACCCTCCAGCACGTCGCGGGTCCACGGATCGTCCGGGGGCACCGCCCGCGCCGTCGCCGCGCCGGAACCTGCGGGCCCGGCCTCCGGCACCCGCTCGACGATCAGCTCGACGCGCTCGAGGGTCCGGGGAGGCAGCATCGCGCGGATCGTCGCCGCGGGCGGGGCGAGGTACGTCTCCGCGATCGAGGCGGCGAGCGCGAGCGAGAGCCGCGGCAGGATCGGCCCGTCGGCCCGGACCCGCGAGACGATGGGCTTCGTCGGGACGCCCGGGTCGTCCGCGACGACCGCGAGGACCACGCCGAGCGCTCGGCGCCGGCCGAAATCCACGAGGACGGCCTCACCCGGCCCGACGTCGATCGTCGCGTCGGACAGGTGGTACGTGTAGGTCCGGTCGCCGCCGGCTCCCGCGGCATCCACGGCGACCTGGGCCCAGGCGACGGGTGCGGTCGGGGGGCCCATCGTCCCGTCAGACGCGGAGCCGCCGGTCGGCGTGCGCGCGGTGCTCGTCCTCGATGATCCGCGCGATGGCGGCCGCGGTCCGGTCGATCTCGCCGGTCCGGTTCTCGACGACGTGGTCGTAGTCGTCGCGCCGCGCGAGCTCGTCCATCGCGTTGCGCTGCCGGATCTCCAGCTCGTGCGACGACTCGGTGCCCCGCGCCCGCAGGCGACTGAACAGCTCCTCGGTGGAGGGGGGCATGAGGAAGATGAGGAGGGCGTCGTGCACCTCGCGCTTGACCGTCGCCGCTCCCTGCACGTCGATCTTCAGCACGACGTGACGGCCCGCCGCGAGCGCCGCGCGGACGCTGTCGCGCGGCGTGCCGTACCAGTTGCCGTGGACCTCGGCGCACTCGAGGAACCCGGACTCCTCCCGCATCCGCGCGAAGGCGTCGTGCGTGAGGAATCGGTAGTCGATCCCGTCCACCTCGCCGGGGCGCGGGGCCCGCGTCGTGCACGTCACGACGTAGTGGTAGGCGGCCGCGCCGGGGAGGCGTCGCATCGCCGCGATGATCGTGTCCTTCCCGACCCCCGAGGGGCCGCTGATGATCACGAGGAGCGCGCCGGGCGCGCCGAGCACGGGCGCCCTCATCGGCGGGCCCTGTCCGTGGGCGGCAGGCCGTCCAGCGCGGCGGCACGGACCCGCAGCCCGTCGAGGACGGCCTCGAGCTCCGGGGGCAGCGGCGCGTCCGCGCGGATGAGGTGGCCGTCCGCCGGGGACTGGAGCTCCAGGCGCCATGCGTGGAGGAACAGCCGCCGGAGCCCGTCGGGCCCCCGCCGCGCGGTCCCGGTCCCGTAGAGCGGATCGCCGGCGACGGGGTGGCCGAGGGCCGCCATGTGGACGCGGATCTGATGCGTCCGGCCGGTGACGAGGTCCACGTCGAGGAGCGTCCAGCCGGGCAGGCGCTCGCGGACCCGGTAGCCCGTCGTGGCCGGCTGCCCGTCGGAGGTGACGGCGCGCTTCAGCCGGTTCCGGGGATCGCGGCCGATCGGCGCCTCGATGCGGCCGGCCGGCGCCTCCACCGCGCCCTCCACGAGCGCGATGTACGTCTTCTTCACGCGGCGCGCCTTGAGCTGCGCCATGAGGCTCGCCTGCGCGCGGTCGTCCTTCGCGACCATCAGGAGACCGGAGGTATCGCGGTCGAGCCGGTGGACGATCCCCGGCCGCTGCACACCGGCGATGCCGCCGTAGCGGGTGTCGCGGGCGAGCAGGGCGTTGACGAGCGTCCCGCCGGCGTGGCCGGGCGCGGGGTGGACGACGAGCCCGGACGGCTTGTCCACGATGAGGAGGTCGGCGTCCTCGTAGACGACCGCCAGCGGGATCTCCTCCGGCTCGAGCTCGAGGGGCGTCGGGTCCGGGATCTCGACCCGGACGACGCCGCCACCGGGGAGCGGGGTGTTCGCCTTCGCCGGCGCCCCGTCGAGCGCGACGCGCCCTTCCGCGATGAGCTTCTGGACATAGGACCGCGAGAGGCCCGTGCGATCGGCGGCGAACCGGTCGAGGCGCTCCCCGGCGGATCCCGGCGGGACGGCGACCTCGAGCGTCCTCATCGCCCGGCCCCGTCCCCCGGGCCGTCACCCGTGCCCGCCGCGGCCGGCGACGCCGCGGCCGACGGCACGCCGACAGCCGACGCGTTCGCCGCGGTCCCGCGCGAGCCGCCGAACCGGTGGCCGATCGCCGGGACGAACGCCAGCACGACGAGGATGACGATGCCGATGTCGATGCAGGCGTCGGCGATGTTGAAGGTGAAGAACCGCCAGCCGCCGATCCCGATGTCGACGAAGTCCACGACGTACCCGAAGCGGAAGCGGTCGATCATGTTGCCCACCGCGCCCCCGAGCAGGAGGCCCATCCCGACCGTCGCGAGCCAGCCGCCCGTCCCCGACATCTTCGCGTGGAGCCACACGATGACGCCGATGACGACGAGGCTGATCACCCCGAAGAGGAGGGCCTGCTGCTGGAACAGCCCGAAGAGCGCGCCCGCGTTGTGGATGTACCAGATCCGCAGCAGGTCCCCGATCACCTCGACGGGCTCGTCGAGCGGGAAGTTCGCGACCACCCATGCCTTCGAGACCTGGTCGAGGATGACCACGATCGCGGCGATCCCGAAGAAGGTCGCCCACCGTCCGACGGTCGTGCCGGCGATGACGCGGCTCATGACGCACCCGGCCCGGTGCGGCCGACGCGGGACGTCACGACGCGGCGCCGTCCCTGCGCCTGATCCCGAACCGGAGCGTCCCACTCTCGACGGCGACCTCCCCGAACGCGGCGTCGGCCGGGACCGGCCCGACGGCGACCGCGTCCGCGAGGGTCTCCGCCCCGATCCCGGCGAGGAACGGCGAGATCCGCTCGACCGCGGGGCCCTCCTCGACCGCGAGGTCGATGCGCTCGTCCACGGCGAGCCCCATCTCGCGCCGCAGGTCCTGGATCGCGCGCTGGAGGTCGCGCGCCTCGCCCTCGGCGCGCAGCTCCGGCGTCACGGTCGTGTCGAGGACCACGACGAGCCCTTCGTCGTGCGCGACGGCGGTCCCCGGTCGCGGGCTCGAGAGGATCTCGACCTCGTCGGGCGCGAGCGTCACCCCGGCGAGCGTCACGGAGCCGTCGGCGTGGATCTCCGCCGTGCCGTCGCGGGCCGCGGCCATGACCGCGGGGATCGCCGCCCCGAGCCTCCTGCCGATCCTGGGCAGGAGCGGCTTCACCCTGCGCTCCACGAGGTCCGAGTCGCTCGCGATGACGACGATCTCCTTCACGTTGATCTCGTCGGCGAGACGTCCGAGCATGTCGTCGCTGTACCCGACGCCGGCGTCGGTCAGCGTGATCCATGCCCGGGCCAGCGGCTGCCGCAGCTTGATGCCCGCCTGGCTCCGCAGCGACCGGATCAGCTCCACCGCGCGGGAGAAGACCGCCATCGCGTCCTCGAGCCCGGGGTCGCGGAAGGAGGAGAGCTCAGGGGCCGGCCAGCTGGTGAGATGGATGCTCTCGGGGGCCGCCGCGTCGACCGCGACGACGAGGTTCCGATAGAGCGATTCCGACAGGAACGGGAGGATCGGCGCCAGGACGCGCGCCAGGCCCACGAGCGACGTGTGCAGCGTCGCGAACGCGGCGTCGCGGTCGGCCGCGTCGCTCGACCGGGAGAAGCGCTTCCGCGACAGCCGGAGATACCAGGTCGAGAGATCGTCGATGAACCGCGAGATCTCCCGCGCGCCGGCGTCGAGGTCGTAGTCGGCCAGCCTGTCGCCCACCCGGTCCGCGAGGCCGGCGAGGCGCGAGAGGATCCACCGGTCGAGCCCCGTGCGGTCGTCCAGCGCCGGGGCGGGCCGGTCCGGCGTCCACCCGGCGACGCGGGCGTACGTCACGAAGAACGCGTAGACGTTCCAGAGCACGAGCAGCTCGCGCCGCGCCTCGTCCGCCGCATGCCACCCGAAGAGGATGTTGTCCTCCGGCCGGGCGTTCGCGTACGTCCAGCGCATGACGTCCACGCCCATGCGCTCGGCCGCCTCGTCGAACTCGATCGCGTTGCCCCAGCTCTTGTGCATGGGGCGCCCGTCCTCGCCGAACAGCGTCGCGTACCCGAAGATCGTCCGGAACGGCGCCTCGCGGCGGAGCACCGTGCTCATCGCGAGGAGCGAGTAGAACCAGTTGCGGAACTGGCCGGGGAAGCTCTCGGTGATGAAGTCGGCCGGGAACCACGTCTCCCAGTAGGCCGGGTCCGTGCGGTAGTGCATCGTGGAGAACGGGACGATCCCCGCGTCGAGCCACGGGTTGCCCACGTCGCGGACGCGCTCCACCGGCGCGCCGCACCCCGGGCAGGCGATCTTCACCGCGTCCACGTACGGCCGGTGCGGCGTGTGGCCCTCGAGGACCTCCCAGCCCTCGACGGCGCGCTCGCGGAGCTCCTCGCGACCGCCGACGACCTCCACCGTCCCGCACGCCCGGCAGTCGTAGATCGGCAGCGCCAGGCCCCAGTAGCGCTTCTTGCTGATCATCCAGTCGTGCATGTTCAGGAGCCAGTCGAGCTCGCGCTCGTACCCGAACGAGGGGATCCACCGGATCCCGTCCACGACCTCCATGATCTGGTAGCGGAGGCTCGCGTCCACCTCGTCGGCGGTCAGCTCGGACCGGGGCCGGTCGTACACCGGGCCCATGCTGATGTACCACTCGTCCACGAGCCGGAACACGAGGGGCGTCCCGCATCGCCAGCAGTGCGGGTACCGGTGGCGATACGGCTCCAGCCGGTAGAAGAAGCCGTGATGTCGAAGCCGCTCGAGGATCTGGTCGGTCGTGTCGCGGACATCGCGTCCCGTGAGAGCGTCGAACCCCTCGATGAAGATCCCGTTCTCGTCGAGCGGCGCGATCATCGGCAGGCCCAGCTGCTTCCCGAGCGCGAAGTCCTCGGCGCCGCAGCCCGGCGCGACGTGGACGATGCCGGTGCCCTCCTCCTCGCCGACCTCGTCCCAGAGCACGATGTGATGCTCGAAGGCTCCGCCGGCGCGGCCGCTCGTCGCGAACGCGGCACGCACCGCGTGGAGGTCGTCGAACGGCCCGCGGTACCGCCAGCCCTCGAGCGCCGACCCGGGCAGCTCGTCGAGGACCTCGAACGGGCCCTGGAGCGCCTGCCGGAGCGTCCCCTTCCCCAGCCAGTAGACGCGGTCGCCCTGGCGGACCTTGACGTACGCGAGCTCCGCGCCGACCGCCGCGACGACGTTGGAGGTGAGCGTCCACGGCGTCGTCGTCCAGACGAGCAGCGCCTCGCCCGGGCGATCGATGAGCGGGAAGCGGATCGTGAGCCCCGGGTCCTCCCGGTCCTGGTAGCCCTCGGTCATCTCGTGCTGGCTGATGCCGGTCCCACAGCGCGCGCACCACGGCATCGTGTCGTGGCCCTTGTAGAGCCAGCCCCGTCGATGGCACTCGGCGAGGAACGCCCAGATCAGGTCGTTGTTCTCGTTGCTGAACGTGTAGTACGAGCCGCCGACCTCGGGCATGCCCAGGCGGCCGACGATCATCTCGACCGTGTCCGTGACGGGGCCGCGGGGGCCTTCGACGGTGACCGAGGCGTCCGGCTCCGCCGCGAGCAGGTCGCGCAGGCGCCGAAGCTCCTCGGGGTCGTCCCAGTCCATCCAGTAGCCGAGCCGGATCGACTGCTCCGTCTGCCGGGCCGCGTACGTGAGGACGCGCTGCTTGCACAGGGACACGAACTCGGCGATCCCGTAGTCCTCGATGTCCCGCTTGCTCGTGAACCCGAGGTCGCGCTCGACGTTGACCTCCACCCACAGCCCCTGGCAGTCGAAGCCGTTCTGCCAGCGCTGGTCGTGGCCGAGCATCGCGTGGTAGCGCTGGAAGACGTCCTTGTACGTCCGGCCCCAGGCGTGGTGGACGCCCATCGGGTTGTTGGCGGTGATCGGCCCGTCGAGGAAGCTCCAACGCGTCCCGCCCGCGACCTGCTCGCGAAGCCGGGCGAAGATCCGGCGGTCGCGCCAGAAGGCCAGGAGCGCATGCTCCTCGGCGACGAGATCGGGCTTGGACGGGACGGGTGCGAACATCTCCCCTCGAACGAACGGACGGCGCCCCGTCCCGCTCGGACGCGACGCCGTCCCGTGGCCATGGAGGCGGTGCGGCACGCGGCCGCGCCCTCCCCGTCCCGGACGCGGACCGGAGTCGGGTAAGCGTCCCACAGCGGTTCGCGGCGAGTCAACTCGCGCCCACGGGAGGGTTCGCCCGTTCCACGGTATCCTCTCCTCCCGACATGACGACCCAGACCCGCGCGCAGGACGACACGCGCCCGACCGCGCGCTCCTCGTTCGCCGCCGCCTTCCTCTCCTTCCTCTTCCCGGGGCTCGGGCAGGCGTATGCCGGCGCGTGGGAGAGGGCGCTCGCGTTCGCGGCGATCCCGATCCTCCTCATCGCCCTGCTCGCGGGCGTCGTCCTGCGCTACCGGATGGAGCTGCTCGGCTACCTCATCCAGCCCGTCGTGCTCGTCGGCATCCTCGGCTTCTCGGCGGTCGTGCTCGTCTACCGGATGGTCGCGGTGGTCGACGCGTACCGCGTCGCCGACTACGTGAACGGCTGGCGCGAGTCGGGCCAGGGTCGCGTGGGTCCGCCCCGTCGCCGGGCGAACGTCCTCGGGCTCGCGGGCCTCGGCGCGATCCTCGCCGTGATGATCGGCGGCCACCTCGTCGTCGGCTACTACGGCGTCCAGGCGCTCGACCTCGTCGGGAGCGTCTTCAGCGGCGGCGACCCCACCGACGACATCGTCATCGCCGCCCCCAGCCCTTCGCTCGGGCCGGGCGAGACCGCCGCGCCGTCCACGCCCCTCCCCGAGGCGACCGCGGCGGCCGCCACCGTGACGCCGACGAAGGTCCCGAAGTGGGACGGGAAGGAGCGGCTGAACATCCTGCTCGTCGGGGCCGACGAGCGCGCGGACCAGGGGTACTTCAACACGGACACCCTCATCGTCGTGAGCATCGATCCCACGACGAAGGAGGTGGCGATGTTCAGCCTGCCGCGCGACACCGTGGACGTCCCGCTGCCGGCGGACAGCCCGGCGCGCGCGGTCTACGGCGACGTCTTCGGCGGCAAGATCAACAGCCTCTGCATGGCCGCCAAGGCGCGGCCGGACATCTTCCCGTCGGGATGCTTCGGCACGATCAAGGAGGTCCTCGGCGCCCTCTACGACCTCGACATCAAGTACTACGTCCAGGTGAACTTCGAGGGCTTCACGCAGGTCGTGGACGCGCTGGGCGGCGTGACGGTCAACGTCCAGACCCCCGTCGTGGACGACAGCTACCCGACCGACCGGGGGCAGCTCATGCGGGTGTACATCCCCTCCGGCATCCAGCACATGACGGGCGAGGAGGCGCTGGTGTACGCGCGGAGCCGCCACGGGTCGTCCGACTTCGACCGGGGGCAGCGCCAGCAGCGCGTCATCCTGTCGCTGCGCCAGCAGGCGGACGTCGCCGGGATGATCCCCCGCATCCCGGACCTCGTGAAGAGCCTGAAGAAGGCCGTCCACACGGACATCCCGGTGGACCTCCTCCCGCAGCTCGCCCAGCTCGCCGGCGAGGTCGACATGAGCAGGCTCCGCTCGCAGGTGTTCGCGCCCAGCTTCTGGGCGACCGAGGTGCGCTCGGGCGACCCGCGCGGCTACGTGATCGTCCCGAAGGTGGACAGGATCCGCTATGGGGTGCGGGCGGCGTTCGCGGACAAGGCGACCGACATCGCGCTGCGCGAGAAGGTCGCCGCCGAAGGCGCGAGGGTGTGGGTGCTCAACGGGACGGGCGCGACGGGACAGGCCGCCGACGTCGCGAGCTACCTCGCCTGGAGCGGGATGGAGGCGTCCGCGCCGAACCAGAAGCCCGACGAGCAGCCGACCGCGACGGTCATCCGGGTCTACAACGGGGCCGAGACGAAGATGCCCCAGACGGTCGCGTACCTCGAGAAGGTGCTCAAGGCGACCGTCGAGCCGGTGACGGACCCGGCGGTCCGCGTGGACGTCATCGT
>JALOOH010000032.1 GCA_025454515.1 Chloroflexota bacterium | reverse complement strand
GACGAAGGTGTCCGTGGGGACGACGTCGCGCAGATAGCCCCCGACCTCGATCGTCGCAACGACTCCGTTCGTCACCGGGTCGATGCGGACGATCCGGTCCACCGCCGTGTCTGTGGCGCCATCGACCCCTGCCCAGACCGAGCCCGCGCCGACCGCCACGTGCGTCGCCTTCCCCCTGACGGGGATGGTCGCGACGACGGCGCCCGTCGCCTCGTCGAGGCGGATGACGGCGTTGCTCGAGCCGTCTGCGATCCACACGCTCCCCATCCCGACGGCGATTCCCGTTTCGTCATTCGCGACCTTGGCGGACCAGGCGATCGCGTTCGACGAAGGATCGATCCGGCGGACGGTCCCGTCACTCACGGCGATCCAGACGCCCGTCGGGCCGATCGCCGGCTGGCCGGGGCCTGATCCGACGTCGATCGTCGCAACGACCTTGCCTGAAGCCGGGTCGACGCGGCGGAGGGTCCCCTTCGCCGGCACGCCGTACGTGGGGCTGATGGCCGTTCCCGTCACCCACACCGCGTCCACGCCCACGGCGACACCGAGGGGCACCGTCTCAAGGATCTCGCCCATGACGACACGTTGTGCGATCCGGTTCGCCGTCGTGTCGACGCGCTCGAGTGTGTTCCCCACCATCTCTGCGACCCACACCGACGTCGACGACGCAGAGATGTCCATCGGGATGTCGTCGAGATCGATCCTCGCGGCGAGGGACGGTGAAGGCGACGGGAGTGGCGTAGGCGTCGTGGTGACAGGCGGGCCGCCGGTGAAGGGGCCGCAGCGGAGCTTGGACCCGGAGCCGACGCGGAGGATGAGCGAGCGCGCCGAGCGGATCGCGTCCATCTTCGTGGCGGCGACCGGAACGACCTTGGAGATCTTCCCCGCGGACGAGGACTTCTGCGAGGGCGCGGTGAAGAGGGCCGCGCCGGGGGAGGCGCACGTGCCCGCCTGGACCTTGACCGGGTAGGTGGTCCGCGCGGTGAGCCCCTTGAGCGAGAGCTTGAGCGAGCCGACGGTCCCGGCCGCGTCGGGGGCGACGATCGCGGCCTGGCCGTTCGCGCCGGCGGCGCCGACCCGGGCGAGCCAGGTGACGGGGGCGGCGGCCGCGCCGACGGCCGGCAGGGCGATCGCGAGGGAGACGAGGACGGTGAGCCAGAGCACGGCCCACGCGGCCGGCGCGCGGGACCCTCGGGCGCGGAGCGGCGACATGCGCGACACCCCTGGGACGCTCCTGCGGGACGGTCCCGCCAGTGGCTCGACGCGGCCCCGGCGGCCGGTGTTCGGGCCGCGCGTCGATGCCTCCCGCGTGCCGTCAGCGTTCGGCGGAAGGCTCTCCTTCGCCAGTGCCGGATGTCGCTGCGGACGGTGGGGCCGCGGGCGACGGTGGGGCCGCGGCCGAGGGTGGCATGGCGATCGCGGGCGTGCGGCGCCGCCTCCGCCCGCGGACGGCGAGCGCGACGAGGGAGGCGGTGGCGACCATGACGATCCCCGCGGTCACGAGTTGATCCCCGTTCAGTCCGCCGACGAGAGCAGGGTCGCGCCACGTGAACGCCACGGCGAAGCGGCCGGCCGCCCAGAGGCCGATCCCGGCGGCGAAGAGAGCCGCCGGGTGGCGGCGGAACGCGGGGACGAGCGCGAGCACCAGCACGGCGACCAAGGTCCCGCCGGTGGTCGCGGCCTCGTACACCTGCGACGGGTGGGACGGGATCATCGGGGCGAGCGATCCCCACGGACCCGGGCCGGCGAACGCGGTCGCCCAGGCCGCGTCGGACGGGAGGCCCTGTCCCGCACCCCCCAGCACCATCGCGAGCTTCCCAAGGCCGAGCGCGATGAGCAGCGGGACGATCGCGACGCCGAGCCATCGGCCGACCGGCGCGCCGAGCACGCGCGCCATCAGCATCCCGGCGATGACGCCGCCGGCGACGCCGGCCCCAAGGGTGAGGCCGCCGACGGTCGTGTCGAGGATCGATCCGGGGGTGCCGCGATACCAGTCGAGGTACAGGAGGGCCCAGCCGAGCCGTCCGGCGACGACCGCGCCCGCGATCCCACCGGCGACGATGAACAGGAGGTCGTCGCCGCGCAGCCCGACCGGCCAGGGTCGCTCGTCGGGCACCGCCGCCGGCTCGGCCGGCGTCTGCGCGCTCGCCCGCAGCGTGTCCTCGGCCGCCTGCGCTGCCTCCGCCACGGCGGCGGTCCGCTCCGGATCGCGGAGGAGCCGTGCTGCGCGGCGGCGTTCCGCGATCACGGCCAGCGCGCCGGCGAGCAGCAGGGTCGCGAAGATGACAGCGGCCACCGCGACGTACTGCCAGCGGACGGAGGTCCCGAGGATCACCCCGACCGGGTCGAAGTCGAAGACCACGACGGCGAGCCCGACTGCTGACGGGATCACGCGAGATCTCCGTGCACCACGTGGCCGCCGACCACGGTCGCCACCACCTCGGGGCGGGCGCGGGACCCGTCCCAGGCTCCCTGCGCGGTCGGGTCGGACGACAGGATCGCGAGGTCCGCGCGCATGCCCACGGCGATGCGTCCGAGGTCGCCCTCCATCCACGATGCGCGCGCCGCCCCCGCGGTCCACGCGTGCAGAGCCTCCGCTCCCGAGATCCGTTCGGCTGGATCGAGGGCGACGCCCGATGGCCCCGCGTGGCGCACGGCCGCCGCGATCCCCGCGAGCGGGGCGCCGAGCACAACGGGCCGGTCGCTCCCGAACGCGACGTCGATCCCCGCGGCGAGGATCGACCGGTAGCGGTTCATCCGCGCGGCGCGCACGTCGCCGAGGCGGGCGCGGTACGTGTCGCCGGCCCACGCCACGAACTCCGGCTGCATGGACAGCATGGCCCCGAGCGCCGCCGCCCGGTCGATCGCCGAGTCGTCGAGGAGCATCGCGTGCTCGATCCGGTGGCGCCCGGCGGCGACCGCCCCGCCGCGGTCCGCGGCCTCGACAGCTTCGAGCGCGTCCAGCACGGCGTCCACGGCGGCGTCGCCGATCGCGTGCGTGCAGACCTGCCAGCCCGCCGCGTGCGCGCCCAGCACCCGCGCGCGCAGCGCCTCCGCGTCCTCGACCGCGAGCCCGCGCCACCCCGGCGCGTCCGCGTAGTCCTCGCGGAGGAAGGCGGTCCGCGTCGTCATCGCGCCGTCGGCCTTGAGCTTGCACGCCCGGACGGGGAGGCGGTCGCGCAGATCCGGAGGCACCGACGCCTCGACGTCGGCCGGCGTCGGCGGCGGCACGTCCGGCGGGCCCAGGCGCGCGAGCCCCGGCATGAGCGAGACGACCTGGGCGAGGCCGCCGCTCGCGGCCGCGGCGACGTACGCGCGGAGCGCCGCCTCCAGGCGCGTCCCGTCGCTCCCGAGGTCGGCGTCCGCCGTTGCCACGACCCCGTCGGCGGCGAGCCGGCGCCCGGCGCGCACCACCGCGTCCGTGAGGCCCGCCGTCGTCGGCGGGGGGACGGCGTCCTCGAAGACCGACCACGCGTCCGTCCCGACGACGACCCCGGTCGGCTCGCCGTGGACGTCACGCTCGATCGACCACCGTCCCGCGACGTCGTCCGTCGCCGGCCCCACGCCCGCGAGCGCGAGCGCCAGGCTGTTCACCGCCACGGCATGGCCGGAGACGTGGGCGAGCAGCACCGGGCGGTCGGGGATCGCCCGGTCGAGGTCGTCGCGGGTCGGGTGCCTGGGCTCGAGCCACCGGGTCTGGTCGTACCGCGCGAGCAGCCAGGCGTCGGGGTCCAGGCGGCTCGCCGCGTCCGAGAGACGGCGGAGGGCCGCGCGCAGGTCGGGCTCGCCGCCGATGAGTACCTTGCCGGCATCCACCCCTTCGCCGAGCGGATGCGCATGCGGGTCGATGAAGCCCGGCACGACGATGCCGCCGCGCAGGTCGATGACGGTGGAGTCCGGCCCGGCGATCGCGAGGACGTTCGCGTCGGTTCCCACCGCGAGGATCCGGTCATGCGCGAACGCGACCGCCGTCGCGCGGCGGCCCGCGGCGTCCGGCGCGCCGAGCGCCCGGCTCGCCGCGTCGCTCGGGGCGCACGCGTCAAGGGTGAGGACGGTGCCTCCGTGGAGGACGACGTACTCGTGGGTCACGCCGGGAGTCTACGGGACGCGGCCGCCTCCGGGCCCGGGGAGCGGGGCGGCCCCGGCCACTCGGCGCGCGGTGGTGCCCCGCGCCCGCCTCCGCGCCCCGGACGTGGCGACGCCCCGGCCGACGGGGCCGGGGCGTCGCGTCCGCTTTCGATGAGCGCGAGGCGCGCGGGTCAGTCGAGGAAGTCCGCCAGCCAGTCGAGGTCATCCGCGCGGTCCACGCGGTAGACGCCGCCGGTGCCGCCGCACGCGCCGTTGAGGCCGAAAGAGGTGACTCCGCCGACGACGTTGCTGTCACCGATGAAGTTCGGGCCGCCCGAGTCGCCGAAGCACGTCCCGCCCGTGTTCGCGTTGTTCGACAGGATGAGCGAGCCGTCGCCCGTGAAGCCGGTGTTGATCTGGTTCAGCTTGGGATGCGCGACCATCCGCACCTTGACGTTGTTCTCCTTCCAGGCAGCGGCATCCGGGAAGGCCATCTGGAGCCCGTAGCCGACGGCCGTGAAGGTCACGTCCTGCTTGCCGCGCATCGTCTTCAGCGCGTCGAGCTGGTCCAGCTGGGGAAGCGCGCCGTACTCGTCCATCACGACCGGCTCGTCGAGGACGACGACGCCGAGGTCGTAGAGGTAGAACGCGTTCGGGTCGTACTGCGGGTGCGTGTATGTCGTCCCGCCGACGTCGCCGGTGAACGGGTAGCCGTTGGCCGGCACGCCGGACTGCACGTCCGCGTCGAACCAGATCTCGGCATGGGCCGCGGGCGTCTCCGTGCAGTGCCCGGCGGTGAGGAAGAGCGTGGACGAGATGAGCGTGCCGCTGCACCGCCAGAGCGGGTTGCCGGCCCCGTCCTGGGCGACCATCAGGCCCACGTACGGGTGGCCGTCCCCGTCGAGCTCGCCGTCCGTGATGGCAAGCGCCGGGGCGACCGTGGCTCCCGCGAGCGCGACCACCGCCGCGATCGAGGCGACGAGGACGCGGATCCTGCGGGTATGGCGCATGGGTTCCCTCCTGCGAGCCGGCCGAGGGGTCTCGCCACTCGTGCTCCTGACGGCGGTCGGGCCGGGCGGCGCTCCACGCCGCTCGCCCTCGGTCGAGGCTTCGTAAGGTAGTACGAAAGGGCCATGGAGGCCAGCACCCGCGGCGCCGCCGGCGTCGCGGTGGTGCCCGGGCGCACCGGCGCGGCCCGCATGTCCGGCCCGCATGTCCGGCCGACGACGCGACGGCGCCCCGGCCGTCGGGACCGGGGCGCGCCTGCGGGAGGATGCGCCCGCGCGGGCGCCGGGTCGTCGGGGGTCAGGCGGGCAGCGCCGCCACCAGCTCGCGGACGGCCGCCGCCGACCTGTCGAACGCCGCCCGCTCCTCGGGCGTGAGGGTGATCTCGAACACGCGCTCCATCCCCGAGCGGCCGAGCACGACCGGCACGCCCACGAAGAGCCCGTCGATCCCGAACTCGCCCTCGAGATAGGTGGCGCACGGGAGGACCCGCTTCCGGTCGCGGAGGATCGCGTCGACCATCTCGAACGTCGCCGCCGCCGGCGCGTAGAAGGCGGAGCCCGTCTTGAGCAGGGCGACGATCTCGGCGCCGCCGCTCGCCGTCCGCTGCTCCAGGGCCGCGACACGCTCGGGCGCGAGCAGCTCGGTGATCGGGACGCCGGCGACGGTGCTGTACCGCGACAGGGGCACCATCGTGTCGCCGTGGCCGCCGAGGACGAACGCGTGCGTGTCCTCCACCGAGACGCCCAGCTCCATCGCGATGAACGCGCGGAAGCGAGCGGAGTCGAGGACGCCGGCCATCCCGAGGACGCGCTCGCGGGGGAAGCCCGAGGCCTTCATCGCGACGTGGCACATCACGTCGAGCGGGTTGGTGACGATGATGAGGACCGCATCCGGGGATGCTGCCGCGGCCGCCTTCACGACGTCGCCGACGATGCCGGCGTTGGTCGCGATGAGGTCGTCCCGGCTCATGCCCGGCTTGCGCGGGATCCCCGACGTCACGACGACGATGTCGGACCCCGCCGTCTCGGCGTAGTCGTTGGTCCCGATGACGCTGGCGTCGTGGCCGACGACCGGCGCGGCCTCGGCGAGGTCGAGGCCCTTGCCCTGGGGCATGCCCTCCACGATGTCCACGAGGACGACGTCGGCGAGGCCGGACTCGGCGATCCGCTGCGCGGTCGTCGCGCCCACGTTGCCGGCCCCGATGACGGTGACCTTGGGTCGAGAGCTCATCCGGTGAACCTCCCCGACCGGCGCGCGCCCGGGGCGCGGCCGTTCGTCTCTGCGTCCTGCCTACTCCTCGATGCGCGGGCCGGCGGCGCGGACCGCCTCCGAGACGCCGTCGGCGTACTTCGCGAAGTTCTCCTCGAACATCCGGGCCAGGGTGCGCGCGCGCTCGTCGTACGCATCGGTGTCCTGCCACGTGTTGCGCGGCTGCAGGAACTCCGACGGCACGTCCGGGCACGAGACGGGCACCGCGACGCCGAAGACCGGGTCGACGACGGTCTCCACGTCGTCGAGGAGGCCGTTGAGCGCGGCCCGGACCATCGCACGCGTGTAGTTGATGTTCATGCGCTGGCCGACGCCGTACGGGCCGCCCGTCCAGCCGGTGTTCACGAACCAGACGGGGACGTCCCACCGCGCCAGCCGGTCGCCGAGCATCTCCGCGTACACGCCGGGGTGGCGGGGCATGAACGGGGCGCCGAAGCACGCCGAGAACGTCGCCTTCGGCTCGACGACCCCGACCTCGGTCCCGGCGAGCTTGGCCGTGTACCCGCTGATGAAGTGGTACTTCGCCTGCTCGGGGGTGAGGCGGCTGATCGGCGGGAGGACGCCGAACGCGTCGGCGGTGAGGAAGACGACGTGCTCGGGCGTCCCCGCGACGCCGTGCTCGTCCGCGTTGCCGATGAAGTGGAGCGGGTAGGCGCCGCGCGTGTTCTCCGTGAACTTCTCCGAGTCGAGGTCGAGGTGGCGGGTCACCGGGTCGATGTCCACGTTCTCGAGGATGGTCCCGAACCGCTTCGTCGTCTGGAAGATGTCCGGCTCGTACATCGGCGAGAGGCGGATCGTCTTCGCGTAGCAGCCGCCCTCGAAGTTGAAGACGTAGCCGTCGCCCCAGCCGTGCTCGTCGTCGCCGATGAGCGACCGGAGCGGGTCGGCGGAGAGGGTCGTCTTCCCGGTGCCGGAGAGTCCGAAGAAGATGACCGAGTCGCCGCGCTTCCCGACGTTCACCGCGGAGTGCATCGGGAGCACCGCCTCGTCGGGCATGAGGTAGTTCATGACGGTGAACGCGCTCTTCTTGATCTCGCCCGCGTACATCGTCCCGACGATGATGATCTCCATCCGCTTGAGATGGAGGAGGATCGCCGTCTCCGAGCGCGTCCCCTCGGTCTCGGGATCGGCCTTGAAGCTGGGCGCGTTGATGATCGTGAAGTTGGGGACGAACGACGCGAGCTGCTCCCGCGTGGGCCGGCGGAAGAGGTTCTCCGCGAAGATGCTCGCCCAGGCGGTCTCCGTGTAGACACGGAGCGACCGGCGGTGCGCAGGGTGGGCGCCGATGAAGCAGTCCTGCGCGTAGAGGTCCTTGTCCGCGAGGTATGCGACGAGGCGGGCGCGGAGGCGGTCGTAGTGCTCCTCGGAGAGGGGCTTGTTGACCTCGCCCCACCAGATCTTCGCCTCGGACGAGGGCTCGCGGACGACGAACTTGTCCTGCGGCGAGCGACCGGTGTGGCTCCCGGTCCGGACCACGAGCGGGCCCTCGGCGGCGATCTCGCCCTCGCCCGCCTTGACCGCACGCTCGTAGAGCTCCGCGACGGACAGGTTGGCGAGCACGCTCCGACCGATCGTCGCGGTCTGGGGTTCCCTGAGCTGCGTCATCGATCAGACTCCACGCACGGCATCCGGCATCACGACCGGCCGCGCGTGACGCCGGCCATCGCGGGCCGGCGGAGTCGGCTTTCGCAGTCAGGGCGCCATTCTAGCGCGCATGTCGAGAGGGCTTGCGGGACGGTTGCGACGAGCGGACGCCGCCACCGGGTGCGCGGCCGGTGGGCCCTGGTGGCGGCCCGAACGCGACGGAGCGGGGCCGGTCGGTGCCGGCCCCGCTCCGTCGCGTGCTGCCCGGCGTCCGCCGCCGGGGAGCGTGATCTCAGGGGATCCGGGTGATCCGGTTCTGCGGGCCGGGCGGGACCGGCGAGTTCGCGGCGAAGTAATCCGACAGCGCATCGGTGTCCACCGCACCGCCGAGGCGGTCCGTCCCGTTCCTGAACGCGAAGAAGTTGTCGCCGCCGTCGGCGAGGAAGCTGTTCACGGTCACGCGGTAGGTGGCGGCGGCCGAGATCGCCACGCCGTTGATCCGGATCGACGCGATGTCCACCTTGCTCCCCGCGGGTGCCGAGGCGCTCCACTCGTAGGTGAAGCCGCCGGAGACCTGGAGGATGCGCGTCGCGCCGGGCGTCGGGTTGTTGAACTGCTGCTCGAGCGCGAGGTCGATGTCCGCGCCCG
Source organism: Chloroflexota bacterium (assembly GCA_025454515.1). Taxonomy (GTDB): domain Bacteria; phylum Chloroflexota; class Limnocylindria; order Limnocylindrales; family CSP1-4; genus CAIYQJ01. Next base: position 9,014 of record JALOOH010000032.1, on the reverse strand, counting down.
TCAGCGTCATCGTCACGAGGCTGTTCCCGAAGGGCTGGACGGTGAACGACTCACCGTATGTCACCTCCCCGGGCTGCTCGCCGCCGCTGATCTGCGCGTACGTCAGGTCGGCGCGGATGCCGCCCGGGTTCATGAACGCGAGCTTCGCGTCCCCGAACCCCGCCGGAGCCGTGGCGGCGAACTGCGCATCGGCGATGACGTCGCCGAGCGCGGACTCGCCCGCGGCGTTCGCGGCGCGCGTGATGTCCGCGGTGATCGACCCGATCACGCGATTGGCCAGGGGCGCTGACAGGGCGTTGTACTTCGCGATGAGCGCCGTCTCCGCGGCGTCCTTCGGGACGTCGCGCGTGACGATGAGGTTGTTCGCGGACTTGGAGACGGGCTCGCCGGACGCCCGGTCGATCGTGAGGTCGATGTCCGTCACGATCCGCCCGAACGAGAACGCACTCGTGAGCAGGATCGTGTTCCCGCCGCCCTTGTCAACGACGCAGTTGTACGCGGCGTGGGTGTGGCCGCTGAGCACGACGTCCACGTTGGCGTCCATCCGGTCCACGATGTCCGTGATGGCGCCCGAGACGCCCGTGCAGCCGTTGTACGGCGCGGGGGCCGCCTGGAGGCCGCCCTCGTGGATGAGGACCACGATGGTGTTCGCGCCCTTCGCCCGGATCTCCGGGACCAGCGCGTTGACGGCGTCCGCCTCGTCGAGGAAGGTGAGCCCTGCCACGCCGGAGGGCGTGACGATGCTGGGGGTGGTCCGGGTGACGACGCCGACGAGCGCGACCCGCGCGCCGCCGAACGTGCGGATCTTGTACGCAGGGAACAGGGTCTTGCCGTTGTCCGTGCGGACGACGTTCGCGGCGAGGAACTGGAAGTCCGCGCCGTAGAACGGGTCGCCGTCCTGGCAGCCGTCGACCGGGTGGCACCCGCCGTCCTGCATGCGCAGGAGCTCCGCCGCGCCCTCGTCGAACTCGTGGTTGCCCACCGCGTTGAAGTCGAGGCCGAGGGCGTTCATCCCCTCGATCGTCGGCTCATCGTGGAAGAGCGCCGAGAGGAGCGGGCTCGCGCCGATGAGGTCGCCCGCGGACACCACGAGGGTGTTCGGGTTCGTCGCCTCGAGTGCCTTGACGTGCGTCGCGAGGTACTCGATGCCTCCGGCATTGACGGTCCCGACGCGCCCGCTCGAGCCGGCCGGCGGCTCGAGGTTCCCGTGGAAGTCGTTGATCGAGAGCAGCTGGACGTCCACCGTGCCCGGCGGGACGTCCGGCGGCTGGGCCGCCGAGGCGCCGCCGCCCACGGCGAGCGACGTGGACAGCACCAGGCCGGCGCCGACCGCCAGCAGGATCGCGCGGCGTCGGAGCGACGCGCGGCGGACGAGGGACCGTCCCCTCATGGCTCACCTCCCGTGTACGGCCCCGGGGGCGCCGCCGGCGGCCTCCCGGGGCCGCGGCACCTGCGAGCCGGAGGCCGCATCGTACCCGGCCGGGGCGTTCGTGTCAGGACCGGCGTCAGGGACGGTGCTCCCCGCCCCCCGTCCGTGGACGCCCCACGAAGAGCCACGTCAGCCCGGTCCAGCGGCGCTTCCTCGTCGGCGGGTCCACCGTCCGCGGGTGGAGATCGGCGACCGCCGGCGCGAGGAGCGCCTCCAGGCGGGACGTGAGGAGGCGGGCGAGCGCGAGCTCCTCCCTGCTCCCCGGCTCCGGGAGGAGCGCCGGCATCTCCGCCCCGAGCAGCCCGCGCACGCTGGTCGCGGGGAGGATCCGGGTCGCGAAGCGCTTGCCGCGGTACAGCTCCGCCGAGCCGGCCATCGCGAACGGGACGATCGTCGGGTCGGTCCGGAGCGCGATGAGGGCCGTGCCGTGACGGAAGGTGGACGGTCGGTCGGGGGGACCGGCGATCCCTCCTTCGGGGAACATGACGAAGACGGCGCCCGCGTCGATCACGGCACGCGCCGCTGCGACGTGGTGGTCGACGCCCACGCCGCCCCGCCAGACCGGGAGCATCCCCCCGACGGTCCGAAGGAGCCACTCCTTCCACGGCCGGTCGAACGCGGTGGCCGCGCCGCCGAGGAACCAGGCGCGCGGCGCCGGCGGCAGCGCGTGCAGCACGAGGAACGGATCCATCCAGCCGCGGTGCGTCGCGCCGACGAGCATGTACCCGCCGGACGGCAGGATCTCGTGACCCTCCGCGTCCACGCGGAACCCGCAGGCGCCCTGGAGCGCGACGCGAGCCGCGACCCGCGCGATCCGATACGCGGGGGTCGATCGCGCCCAGGGCGCGCGGCCCAGCCACGCGAGCCCCTCCCGCACGTCGGCCCGCCCGGCACGCTGCGCCTCCGGGCGGGTCCGGGGCGCGGCCCGGCCTCGCGGGTCGGGATCCCCGCTCAGCGGTCCGTCGCGGCGTCGGGCCGTGGCACGGTCGCGTCGTCGGGTCCGTCGCCCGGCTCCGACGCTCCCGGAGGCTCCGGCGCGGCAGCCGCGCCCTCCGTCGACGTGCCGGCATCACCCGGCGCGTGCGCATCCTCGGGCGAACCGGCCGCCTCGGCCGCATCGGCGCCGTCCGGCGCCTCCGCATCCGCCGGCGAGCCGGCCGCGTCGGCCGCTGCCGGCGGCGCACCCGCTGCCCCGGCGGCCGCCGCCAGTGCCCGCGCCGCCACCTTCTCGTCACGGCGGTGGAGGAGGTGGCGCACCACCAGGATCGCGAGCGAGCCGAGCGCGATCGCTGCGGAGATGATCGACGCCGTGGGGATCCCCTCGAGCGTCCAGTTCCCGGTCCGGAGCGGCTCGAGGAGGAAGCGCGTCGTGCTGTACCAGGCGAAGACGAGCAGGGCGATGTCGCCCGGCAGGAGCTTCGACGCGAACCGCCGCGCGACCCAGAGCAGGACGGCCGCGCCGATGAGGCCGGAGAGAGACTCGTAGAGGAAGAGCGGCTGGAACCGCGTGGTGTCGAACGGGTACAGCTCGCAGGGATACGCGGTGACGCGGTGGGCGCAGTCGATCGCGATCCCCCAGGGGAGGTCGGTGGGCGGGCCGTACAGCTCCTGGTTGAAGAAGTTCCCCCACCGTGCGAAGGCCTGCATGATGAGGATGCCCGGGGTCACGGCGTCCGCCCAGACGAGGATCGGCTGCCTCTTGTACGCGGCGTAGACCACGCCCGCGGCGGTCCCCAGGATCAGCCCGCCGAACGCCCCGAGCCCCGAGTACGGGGGCAGGATGATCGTGATGGGGTCGTCCTGGTAGAGAGCCCACTGGTCGATGACGTGGTACAGGCGACCACCGATGAGCGCGAACGCGGCCACGATGATCATCCCGTTCACGAGCAGGCCGACGTCCAGGCCGCGCCGCCGGACCTCGGCGGAGAGCACGAGCCAGACGGCGAGGAGGCCGACGGCGTACATGACGCCGTACCAGTAGACGGTGATCGGCCCGATGGTGACGAGGACCGGGTCGGGCGTGAACGGCGGCAGCATCGGCCGAGTGTACAGGCAAGGTCCGCGCGATGGCTCGACGGTCGGGGGGAGCGGACGGCGCCCCGTCCGGGGCGCTCCCGGCGTGCCCGCCCCGGCGGCGACCGGCCGCGCCGCGACACGCGGTCCGCGCGCCGGTACCATCGGTCGCGTGAGGATCCGCGCGGATGGGGCCCGGTGAACAGCGAGTACTTCTGGTGGCTCGCGATCCTCGTCGGCGTGGCCGCCGGCGGGCTCGTCGTCGTCCTCGGCTGGCGCGATCGTGGCGGGCTCGACGCGCTCGCCGCCCGGTCGGCGGAGCCGGAGCCGCCCTCCCCGGCGGCGAGCCCGTGGGACGCCGATCCCCCGCGCTGACGCGCCCCTAGGACGCGCCCGATCCGGCGCCCATGCCGTACCGCTCCGGGCGGTCCGCACCCGGCAGCGACCCGGACATCACCGGCGCGCCCTCGACCGAGCCGGACCCTGCCGGCACGAGCAGCACGCCGTACTCCCCCACCGACCCGGGTCGCGCGTCCGCGAGGTCCTCCATCGGCCCGGCCCAGGCGTGCATCGTGCCGTCGCCGGACATCCGCCCGACGAAGCGGCGCGCGCCGTCGATGACGACGTAGCAGACGTACTCGGAGCCCGCCGGCGCGACCGGTAGGCTCGTCGACACGACGGCTCCGGCGTGCGCGCCCGCGTACCCGTCGCGGGAGATGACCGCCACGCCCGAGACGCCGCCGGGCCCGGACATCGGGATGCGGACGGCCGCGGGATCGTCGAGGAGCCGCAGCGCGATCGCGGTCCGGCGGGCGATCTGGGCAGAGCGCTCGCGCTCGGCGGCCAGCTCGGTGCGGGCGACGCCGGTCGCCACCAGCGCGGACGCCGCCACGGCGATGACGACGACGGCGGCCATCGCGAGGCCCGCGAGCGCGAGGCGCGCGCCGCCGACGCGGCGGGGCCCCGCGGCGGCCGTCGCACCGTGCCCGGGCGCCCCGACCCCGGCGGCCGGTGCGGGCGAGGCCGCGGACGGCGCCGCGGCAGGCCCCCGCGGGCGCCCGACCGACGCCACGTACGCGAGCGTCCTGCCGCGCAGGTCGGCGGACGGTGCCGGCGCGAGGCCGGCGCGCAGGAGCGCGGAGATCTCACGCAGGCGGGAAGCCTCCGCGGCGCAGGCGGGGCAGGCCGCGACGTGCGCGACCACCGCCGCGTCCTCCGGTGAGCGCGCGTCGGACAGGGCCTCGAGCCCGTGCGGCTCGACGGCCGCGATCTCGAGCGCCTCGCGCACCGCCGCGCAGCCCGGCACGACCTCAGGCGTCGCCATCGAGGACCTCCGCGCGTGGGGCGAGCTCCGGGGCGAGGTCGGGTGCGATCTCGGCCAGCGCAGACCGCAGCCGGCGGAGGGCACGCCGCGTCCGCGTCTTCACGGTGCCCAGCGGCCAGCCCAGCCGCGCCGCGATCTCCGACTGCGTGAGCTCGTCGCGGTACGCGAGCGCGATCACCTCGCGCTCGGGATCCGACATCGTCGCGAGAGCCCGTGCGAGCGTCTCCCGGAGCTCGACGGCCGCATACGCGGCCTCCGGGTCGCTCGTCGCGGTCGGGGTCCCGGCGCTCGCGAGGAGGCGCTCGAGGGCGTCCGCATCCGCGTCCGCGCCGTCGGCCGCGGATCCTCGGCCGCCGATCGCGACGGTCCGCGGTCGCCGGCCCGCCGCGCGCAGCCGGTCCACCGCCCGGTGCCGCGCGATCGTCGTCAGCCACGTCGCGAGCGAGCCTCGCTCCGCGTCGAACGTCTCCGCCCGGTTCCACAGCGCCAGGAAGGTCTCCTGCACCACGTCCTCCGCGATCGTCCTCTCGCCGACGAGCCGGAACGCGGCCGCGTAGACGGCCGGCGCGTGCCGGTCATACGCCGCGGCGATGGCCTCATCGGAGCCCGCGACGATCCGACCGACGAGCGCGGTGTCGTCCGTGAAGCCCGCCGACCCGCTCACGACGCCGGATACGTCGGTCACGCGCCGTCGGTTTCGGATGGGGCGGCGTCGGCGGCGCGGGTCCGCGGCGACCCGGCCGGCGCTCCGCCTCCCGCGCCCGACGAGCCCCACGAGCCCGCGGGCAGGAGGGTCGGCTCGAGGCGCAGCGATCCTGCGGGCAGGTGCGCCTCCAGGCACGTGACGCCGTCCGGGCCGACGCGCGCGTCGTGGCGCGTCCCCGCCGGGAGGTCGAGCCGGTCGCCGGTCCCGAGGGCGGCCGACCGGGCGAGATCGGGCAGTCCGAAGTCGATCGACCCGCGCGCGACGACCAGCACCTTGTCGTAGGCGTGGAGGTGGGGGGCGTACACGTCACCCGGGTCGTTCGACCACGAGCCCGGGTCGAGCCCCTCCGCCCGGAGCGCCTCGACAAGGGCGTCCATCGCCTACGAGACGGAGACGCCGATCAGGCGCCCGACGAGGAAGGTCACGCCTGCTGCGGCGCCGCCCAGGATCACCTGGCGAAGGCCGCTGAACAGGGGGTTCCGGCCGGTGAGGAGGCTCACCGCGACCCCGACGAGGAACATCGCGGCGAGGCTCGCGCCGAGGCTGAGCGCGAAGGCGGCCGCGCCGGAGAGGAACACGTACGGGACGACGGGGACGATCGCGCCGACCGTGAACGCGAGGAACGACCCGATCGCCGCGCCCCACGGCGACCCCAGCTGCCCGGGGTCGAGCCCCAGCTCCTCGCGGACGATCGTGTCGAGCGCCACCGTCGGATCCTGGAAGACCCGGTGGGCGATCTGGTCCGCCTCCTCTGCGGTGAACCCCTTCGACCGGTACGCGGCCGCGAGCTCGGCCTCCTCCTCCTCCGGCATGGCCTGCAGCTCGGCGCGCTCGAGCTCGATCTGGCGCTCGAAGAGCTCACGCTGGGACTGCATCGAGACCCACTCGCCCGCCGCCATGCTGAATGCCCCGGCGAGGAGGCCGGCGATGCCGGAGAGCAGGATGATCGACGGGTCCGGGTCCGCGCCGGCGACGCCCATGACGAGCGCGGTGTTGCTCACGAGGCCGTCGCTCACGCCGAAGATGGTCGCGCGCAGCGTCCCGGACTGGCCGGCGCGGTGCCACTTCTCCGACCGGACGATGTCGGCCGGCGAGGTCGCGGCCTTCGCCACGGCCACGCCGTCGCGCGTGCCGTTCTCCAGGGCGCGGGCGCGCACGCGGGCGGTGTGGCTGGGCTTCGGGGGCTGCGGCCCGAGCTGCCGCCACGCCTCGGCGTTCGCCGCCTCCTCTGCCGCGATCGACTGGACCGCCTCGTCGGTCTCCGGCGACAGGCCGACCTGCGAAGCGTAGAACGCCTCCTCCTTCCCTTCGAGCGCGGTCACCATGTCGGCGACGGCGCGCGTCCCGAAGGCCCGCGCGGCGACGACGATGAAGCGCACCCGGATCCGCGGGCGTCGCGGCGGCGGGACCGCGGCGCCCTCGGCGCGGAGGCGCTCCTCCCAGATCGCGGCGTGCCGGCGCTCCGTCGCCGCCATCGTCCGGAACGCCTCCGCCCGCTCGTCGTCCTTCTCGATGCGCGCGAGCGCGTCGTAGAGGTAGATTGCGTCGCGCTCGAGACCAAGGCTCGTGAGGCTCACGGACACCGAGTCGCGCTCGGGCCCGGGCGGGGTCGTCATGTCCTGCGATGGTAGCGGCCGCACGTGCCGGGCGGAGCGCCGTCCGGGACCTGCGGCCGTGCGCGGCGGCCGCGACGGGCGGCGGCCCGCACGTCACACTCCGCAGGTCCACGCGGAGCGATCGCCCCGCGTGGGTCGAGCCGGAGGTCGTCGCCAGTGCGCAGGTTCGCCATCGTCATCGTCGCCGTCATCGTCGCCGTCGGGATCGGCACCGTCGGCCTCGCGGTCGGGGGCGTCGGGTGGGTCACGGCCCGCGCGTACCCGCCGACGACCGGGACCGTCGCGATGGCCGGCCTGTCGGCGCCGGTCGCCGTGTCGCGCGACGTGAACGGCATCGTCCGGATCGAGGCGCGCACCCCGGCCGATCTGTTCCGCGCGCAGGGCTGGGTGCACGCCTCGGAGCGGTTCTGGCAGATGGAGGTGTGGCGCCACATCTCCGCGGGCCGGCTCTCCGAGCTGTTCGGGTCGGCGACCCTCGAGGATGACCGGTTCATCCGCACGCTCGGCTGGCGACAGGCCGCGCAGCGGGACCTCGACGCGGCGTCGCCGGGGGCGCGCGCGGCTCTCGAGGCATACGCCGCCGGCGTCAACGACTACGTCGCTACGCACCCCGGGACGCTCGGCCCTGCCGTCGTGGTCGCAGGGGTGCTGGCGGGTCGCGGCGGCCTCGACGGGTACGCGCCGGAGCCGTGGACGCCGCTCGACTCCGTGGCGTGGGGCAAGGTGCAGGCATGGGGGCTCGGCGGCGACTACGACGCGGAGCTCTGGCGGATCCTGGCCGTGAAGGAGGGGCTGGACCCAGCGCTCTTCCCCACGCTGTTCCCGCCGTACCCGGCGGACGCGCCGGTGATCATGTCGACGGGCGCGGCCGGGAGCGGGTCCGGGAACGCGGCCGGGAGCGGTCCGGGGCCGGCCGTGGGGGATGGCGCCGCGGGTCGCGCGCAGCCTGCCACCGGCAGCGCCGCGAGCCTCGCGGGCGTCGCCACCGTGTCACCGGGCGCCACCGCCGGCCAGACCGCCGCCCTCCGCCGCCTCGCCGGCCTCGGCGGCCGCGTCATGGCGCTCGCGGGCATCTCCGCCGGGTCCCACCTCGCCGGCCGCAGCGGCCTCGGCTCCAACGACTGGGTGGTCGCGGGCTCGCGGACCGCGTCGAGCGCACCGATCCTCGCCGACGACCCGCACCTGACGCAGATGGCACCGTCGATCTGGTTCGTGAACCAGCTCGCGTGCGCGACCGTGGACGACGCGTGCCCGTACGACGTGACCGGCGTGAGCTTCCCGGGCGTCCCCGGCGTCATCGTCGGCCACAACGCCCGGATCGCGTGGGGCGTCACGAACGTGAACCCGGACGTGCAGGACATCTTCGTCGCCGCGCTCGACCCGTCCGACCCCGCCCGCTACCTCACGCCCGACGGGTCAGAGCCGTTCGCGGTCCGGACGGAGACGATCGAGGTCGCCGGCGACGACGCGTACACGATCACGGTCCGCGAGACGGCGGACGGCCCGGTCCTCAACGACGTCGTGGACGGCCTCGGCGACTTCCCGGAGCTGCTGACGCTCCGGTGGACCGCGACCGACCGGGCGTCGGGCACGCTTGACGCGTTCCTCGCGCTGGACCGCGCGGCGGGATGGGACGACTTCCTCGCGGCGCTCGCCACGTACGGCGCACCGTCGCAGAACTTCGTCTACGCCGACGTCGACGGCCACATCGGGTGGAAGGTCCCGGGGGCGATCCCGATCCGCGCGGACGGGACGCCAGCCTGGCTGCCTGCGAGCACCGCAGCGGGCGACGGCGCGTGGACCGGCACGATCCCCTTCGACGAGCTGCCGAGCCTGTACGACCCGCCGACGGGCATGATCGTCACCGCGAACAACGCGCCGGTGGACGACACCTACCCGTACTACCTCGGCCGTGCCTGGGACCCC
>JALOOH010000159.1 GCA_025454515.1 Chloroflexota bacterium | reverse complement strand
CCGCCCCGATCACCAGGATCCCGATCGCGATGAGGGGGGACTTGGTGGGCGTCGCGCGATAGACGGCGTCCACGCGGTGACGGCCGGCGGGGAGGTCGACCCCGATGTAGCTGGGCGACACCATGTATGCCGGAGCCTGGACGCCGTCCACGAAGACCCGCCAGTTCGGGTGGTACGTGGCGCGGATCTCGAGCGTGGCGGCGCCTGCGCACTCGACCTCGACGCTGATCGCGTCCTGCACGACGCGCTCGGCGTGGACGGTGCCCCCGCCCTCGCATCCGGGGGTCGGCGCGGGCGGACCCGCCGGCTGCATGTAGTCCCAGCGGATGACGCGGCCGGCCGCTGGATCGGCGCTGCGCAGCCATGCGAGGTTCGCGTCGAACAGGGCGCGCTGCGTGGGGGCCTGCCGGCGGTCCGTCACCGCCACATACGCCGCGGCGCTCGTCGGGACGCGCCAGAGCGACCACGCACCGGCGGTGCGCACGGACGCGTAGAAGTCCGGGACGGAGAACGACGAGGGCGTGAGCACGTACCGGACGTCGAAGAGGTCGTACTGCGCGCGGTCGCCGTCGCGGAAGTCCCAGATGAAGTCCGCGTTCAACGAGAGGCTCTGGTACGGCGGGGAGACGGCCGGGATCGCCCGGAAGGCGAGCATGTCGTACAGGTGCACGTACGGGCCCACCAGCGCCGACGAGCCCCAGTTCGACCGAAGGCCCGCGTACGCGCGGCCGCCCGTGCGCTCCTGCTCCGCCGCGAGCGTGTCGAGGATCGAGCCCAGGTCGGGGTCGGCGTCGAGCGCGGCGCGCGTCTCCCGGATCCATCGTCCGTTGTCGCCGTAGTAGGCCACCCTCTCGGCGATGGCCGGCGCGAGCAGCAAGACGATCACCGCGGCCCACGCGACCGGGTACCACGGCCGCCGGATCCGCGCCGCGAGCGTCCACGCCCACGCGCCCCCGATGCCCATGAGGACGATCGCGAACAGGTCCACCCCACCGATGAACCGGTGGAACAGCAGGCCGTCGCTGAACGGGAAGAGGTCCACGAGCGAGCCGAGCGTCGGCCGGCCGAAGTACAGCACGAGCCAGACCGCGAACCCTGCGAGCGCCGTCCAGGCGAGCCGCGTCCGCGAGACGAGGGCGGCGACGATCCCGACCGCGAGGAGCGCGGTGAGCACGGGGAGCCGGCCGTGGTCCAGGAGGTCGCCCGACAGGAGCCAGCGCAGGATCTCCGGCGCGCCGAAGGAGTCGTACTTCCACTCCTCGAGGTACGCGCTCGCCGACAGGTACCTGGAGGTCTGGACGAACGGCAGCCACATGTACGCCGTCGCGGCCACCACGATCGCCCCCAGGATCCCGAGCCGCGTCAGCCGGGGCAGGAAGGACCGCGCGCGGGACCCGACGAGGAGCACGACGGCGAGCGTGATCGCCATCATGTACGCGTACACGAGGTGCGACAGCACGAGGGCGGTGAGCGCGAGGAGCGCCGGCGCGTAGCCGCTCCCCCGCTGGAGGACCCGGTAGACGCAGGCGAGCGAGATGAACGCGAGGTTCATCGCCCACAGCTGCGTGAACATCCCCAGTCCCCGCCACACGTAGCTGTCGAACTCGAATCCGTACCGCGCGTCGCCGGAGAGCAGCGAGGCGGCCGCAGCCGCGACCGCCGCCGCGACGAGCGAGAAGCCCATCCGCCGCATCGACCAGAAGACGACCAGCGGGAACCCCACCAGCAGCAGGTACCGCGCGAGGTCGAAGACGGTGAGCAGGTCCACCGCGCCGACGAGCGCGCGGCCGGCCGCGACCACGACGAGATGCGGGAGGTGCTGGTAGTAGAGGAACTGGGGGAAACCCAGCTCCAGGTGCGGCATCCAGAAGTCCACGACGTTCGCGCCGGACGTCAGCGCACGGTCGGCCGCCTGGACCATGAGGTACTGGAAGGCGTCGTCGTTCATGCTCGGCGCGCCCGTCGTCAGCTCGGGCAGGAGCGCGACCGCATTCGCGAGCACGGGGATGGCGACGAGGAGGAAGAGGACGGCGCGCCCGATCCGGCCGGGATCGGCGAGCGTCGGGAGGGGGAGGGCCGACGCTGACGCGATCGGCGTCTCCGTCGTGATGGCCGGCGGGACGGGGTCGGGCGCCGCAGCGAGCGGGACGGGGTCAGCGCTCACGTCGCGGCCGGCCCACGAGCATCTCGAGGCGGCTGTCGAGCTCCGCGAAGCGGCGTGTCACGGCGCTCAGGACGATGCCGACGGAGATCGACAGCATCCCCGCCAGCTCGAGGGCGACCGCGAGGATCGCGGACGGGAACCGTGGCACGAGGCCGGTCTCGACGAACTCCACGATGACGACGATCCCGGGGATCAGCCCGAGGAGCATCGCGGCGAGCCCGATCCCGCCGAAGAAGGCCATCGGGCGGTAGTCGCGGAAGAGCAGCACGATCGTCCACAGGACGCGGCTGCCGTCGCCGACGAGCGAGACCTTGCTGTGGCTGCCCGCCGGTCGCGGCCGCAGGTCCACGGGGACCTCGGCGATCCGGTAGTGGCGCTCCGCGGCCTTGACCGTCAGCTCCACCTCCAGCTCGAAGCCCTGCGAGGCGATCGGCACGCCCTCGACGAACTCGCGGGTCATGGCCCGGTAGCCCGAGAGGACGTCCGTCAGGCGGATGTGGACGAGCGTCCGGATGACGAACGGGTAGAAGGCGTTGCCGAGCCTGTTGAGCCGCCGGAAGTCGCTGTTCGTGCCCGGCATCGTCCGCGATCCGACGGCCATGTCCGCCCGACCCTCGAGCACGGGCGCGAGCAGCGCGCGGACCGCCTCGGCGGGGTACGTGTCGTCGCCGTCCACCATGACGTACACGTCCGCATCCACGCGCCGGAGAGCCGCCCGCATCGCGAAGCCCTTGCCGCGCCTGCTCTCCGTGAGGACGCGCGCTCCATGGGCGGCCGCGACCGCGGCGGTGTCGTCGGCCGACCCGTTGTCGATGACCCACACGGGGACGTCGGGAAGCTCGCGCCGGAAGTCGTCCACGACCTTCCCGATCGTGGCGGCCTCGTCCAGGCACGGGATGATGACCGCGATCCGTGCCTCGTCCGTCATCGACTGCTCCTGGCGACTCGCACCCGTCCCGGCGCGGCAGGCGAGCACGCCGCCGGCGGCATCCGACTGTAGCAGAGCGCCGGTGGCGGCCGGCCCACGCCGCCGAGCCTCCGGACGAGCCGGGGCGCCCGGTCCGACCGGACCGGGCGCCCCTTCGCGATCGGCGGGATCGACGCGCGCCGCGTCAGCCGAAGAGCGGCTCCACGGACAGGTACCGCTCGCCGGTGTCGTAGTTGAACGCGAGGATCCGCGCACCGTCGGGGATCTCGGGCAGGAGCTTCGCCACGGCCGCCAGCGAGGCGCCCGACGAGATGCCGACGAGCACGCCCTCCTCGCGCGCGGAGCGCCGCGCGTACTCCATCGCGTCGGCCGGCTCCACCTGCACGATGCCGTCCATGAGGTCGATGCGCATGACGCCCGGCACGAACCCGGCCCCGATCCCCTGGATCGGGTGCGGCGAGTGCGTCCCGCCCGAGAGGACCGGCGAGAGCGTGGGTTCCACGGCGTAGACCTTCAGCCCCGGCCACCGCGGCTTGAGGACCTCGGCGACGCCGGTGATGTGGCCGCCGGTGCCGACGCCGGTGACGATGTAGTCGAGCCCCTCGGGGAAGTCGCTGGCGATCTCCTCGGCCGTCGCGCGGCGGTGGACCTCCACGTTCGCGGGGTTGTCGAACTGCATGGGCATCCATGCGCCGGGCGTCTGCTCGACGATCTCCTGCGCCCGGGCGATCGCGCCCTTCATCCCCAGCTCGCGCGGGGTGAGGTCGAAGGTCGCGCCGTACGCGCCCATGACCTTCCGCCGCTCGACGGACATCGACTCGGGCATGACGAGGACGAGGCGGTAGCCCTTCACCGCGGCCACGAGCGCGAGGCCGATGCCGGTGTTCCCCGATGTCGGCTCGACGATCGTGCTGTCCGGCCCGAGGATCCCGCGCCGCTCCGCGTCCTCGACCATCGCGAGCGCGATCCGGTCCTTGATGCTGCCGCCCGGGTTCAGGCGCTCCTGCTTCACCCAGACCTCCACGCGCGGGTCGAAGAGGCGGTTCACGCGGATGTGGGGCGTGCCCCCGATCGACTCGAGGACGCTGTCGTACTTCACGGGATCCCCTTTCGGATGACGCGGTCGGTGGTCAGATGACGTAGTCGGCGTCCGCGAACCCGTCGCTGACGCTCCGGACCTTGACCTGGCTCGTGTGGTAGACGAGCGAGTACGGCGGGACGCTGTTCGTGAGCCAGACGTTGCCGCCGACCACGCTGTCGTGGCCCACGACCGTGTCGCCGCCGAGCACGGTCGCGTTCGCGTAGAGGACGACCCGGTCCTCGATCGTGGGGTGGCGCTTCCTGCCGGCGTTGCTCTTGGCGACGGACATCGCGCCGAGGGTCACGCCCTGGTAGAGCTTCACGTCGTCGCCGATGACGGCGGTCTCCCCGACCACGATGCCGGTGCCGTGGTCGATGCAGAACGACCGGCCGATCGTCGCCCCCGGGTGGATGTCGATGCCGGTCCGGGTGTGCGCGACCTCGGAGATGAGCCGCGGGAGCACGGGGACGCCGAGCCGATGGATCGCGTGCGCGATCCGGTGCGTGCCGATGGCGAGGAACCCCGGGTAGGCGGCGACCACCTCGTCGATGCTCTCGGCCGCCGGGTCGCCGGCGACGATGGCGTCGGCGTCGAGGTGGATCGACGCATACAGCTCGGGCACGCCGTCGCCGAAGGTCCGGGCGATCTCCTCCGCACGGTCGGCTCCCTCGAAGGGTGCGGTGAGCTCCCGCAGGTCGCGGCGCAGCAGGGAGAGCCGCGCCTGGATCTCCTCGGCGGTCGGGATGCCGTCCTCGGCCAGCTGCGGGAACAGGAGGCCGAGGAGCCCGTCGACGAAGGCCGCGACGTTGCGCTTCAGCGGGAGGCCGGAGCTCTGGCGTCGGCGCGAGTCGACGAGCTGCTCGGCGAAGGCGTGTTCGCGCTCGTGTGCATCTGTCATGTGGGCCAGTCTCCCATCGACGGGAAGGGGGGCCGCCGGTGCCGCGATCGCCATGCGGGTCCCTCCTACGTGTCCGCGCGCTCGATGCGCGTGGCGCCCGAGTACGGGAGCAGGGCCGCCGGGGCCCACCAGCGGAGGAAGTACAGCCGGCACCCCACGCAGATCCCGGTCGTCGCGAGGAGGACCTGGAGGGCGGCGACCGCGCTCACGAGGAGCCAGCCGACCGGGGTGAGGCCGGCGAGGAAGAAGACCGCGCCGAGGCCGATGAACGTCGCGCCGAGCGCCTGGGCGAAGCGGGGCGGGTACTCGTGCTCTGGCTCGGCCGGGCCGAGCCGGAGCGCGCGGCGCACGGCCGGCCAGGCGCGGCCGGGGAGGAAGAGGCGGGTGCCGAACGCGGCCGAGACCGCGAGGTTCAGGCCGACGAGGACCGCCAGCCAGGGCAGCCCCAGGACGAGGGCGAGGAGGAGGACGCCGGCGGAGACGCCGGCGCCGAAGCGCTGGCCGCGCGGGTCGATGGCGCGGGCGGACGGGGTGAGGATGCGGGACACGGGTACGGGGCCTCCGGTCGTGCGGGACGGGGACGCGCGGCGGCGCGTCCGACGACGTGGGGGTCGCGAGGCCCGGTGGGGCGGAGCGTCAGCGGCAGACCGCGCGCCCGTACGCCACCGGCACTCGCCGGGGACACGTACAGGTCTCGCCTTCGAGGCGGCGCAGCTGGTCGGCCATGAGGTCGTTGAGGATACAACGGACGCGCAAGTGGTGCCCGCGTCGGTGCCGGCGGTCGGGGACGCTGAGCCGGGCCGGGACGCGCCGGCGGGGCCGGGCGCCGCGCGCCCGGCCCCGCCGGCAGGTTGCGTGAGGGGCGAACGGTCAGGCGCCCGGAGGCGTCGTCGCGTTCGGCTGCGTCGGGGCGTTCTGGCCGCCCGACTGGCCGTCCCACTGGCCGCCGTGGTGGCGTCCGCCGCCGCGACCGTCCATCCCCGGGCCGCCCTGCCCGGGCGTGAACGCCCGGACCGTGGTCGCGGTGAGGGAGCCGTCGGCGTTCTTCGTGCCGGTGGCCATGACCATCATGCCGGCCGTGACGTCGGCGAGGCTCGCGTTCGTCTTGCCGGCGACCTCGTAGGTGGTCGCGGAGGTGACCGAGACGGTGACGGTCGC
>JALOOH010000031.1 GCA_025454515.1 Chloroflexota bacterium | reverse complement strand
GGGACGATCGACCTCAGGCGGTCGATCCCGGTCGGGGCGTTCGAGATCCGCCTCTCCGCGACGACGCTCGATCCGGGCGGGTCGCTCACCGTGACCGCGACGGCCGCCGAGCCGCTCCGCGCCGCTCCCTCGGTCACGCTCACGCAGGCGGGGCTCGCGCCGGTGAAGAAGACCGCGACGGCGGCGGGGACGGGCAGGTGGACGGCGACCTTCGCGATCGCGTCCGGCGGCCCCGGCACCGCGACGATCGCGGTCGCGGGGCGCGACACCGCCGGCGGTGTCGAGGTGAGCAGGACCTCCGTCACGGTCCGCTGACGCGGGCGTACCCTCGTCCGCCCCCGGGCCGTCGCCTACACTGCGGGACATGAGCGACGACGCCCGCGACGAGACGATCCCGGCCGCGGCCGACGCGGCGCCGGAGCCGAGCGCTGCGCCCGCACCCGACGAGCCACGTGCCGCCGACGCCGGCCCGCCCGGCGGCGAGCCGGCGGCCGGCCCGCCCGGCAGCGAGCCGGCGGCCGGCGCGGGCCCCGGCACCTGGGTCGTGCTCCCCACCTATAACGAGGTCGAGAACCTGCCGGTCATCGCCGCCGCGATCCTCGAAGCGCTCCCGGCCGCGACCCTCCTCGTGGTGGACGACGACAGCCCGGACGGGACCGGCCGCCTCGCCGACGACCTCGCCGCGAAGGACCCGCGCGTCCGCGTCCGGCATCGCCCGGGGAAGGCCGGCCTCGGCCGCGCGTACCTCGACGGCTTCCGCGTCGCGCTCGCCGCGGGGGCCGAGTCGGTCGTCCAGATGGACGCGGACTTCTCGCACGACCCCGCCGTCCTGCCGGACCTCGTGGGCCCGGTCGTCGCGGGCACGGCCGACCTCGTCATCGGGTCGCGGTACGTGAAGGGCGGGAAGGTGGTCGACTGGGGGATCGGCCGGAAGGTCATCTCGCGCGGCGGCAGCCTGTTCGCCCGCGTCGTCCTCGGGCTCCCGGTTCACGACCTCACGGGCGGCTTCAAGGCCTGGCGGGGGACCACGCTCGCGTCGATCCCGTTCTCCGGCGTCCATGCCGGCGGCTACGTGTTCCAGATCGAGATGACGTGGCGGGCGAAGCTCGCGGGCGCCCGGATCCGCGAGATCCCCATCACGTTCCAGGACCGCCGCGTCGGCAGCTCCAAGATGTCGCGGCGGATCATCGTGGAGGCGCTGGTCGTCGTGGTGAGCCTGCGGCTGGAACGGCTCCGCGCCGGCATGCGCGGCGCAGGCCGCCGCTGATCCGGCGGAGCGACAGGGAGGACGCGCGTGAGCCCCAGGAAGAGGACCGAGCGGGGGGCGACGACACCGCCCGCGAGCGCGACGGGCCGGCCCGTCCGCGCCGCCTACTACTACCGGACGCGCTGGGGGTCGCACGACGAGTTCGTGGACCTCTTCATCCGGAACCACTGGCCGATCCTCCGTGCGCAGCGCGAGACCGGGCGCATCCTGGACGTGACGATGGAGGCCCCGCGCTTCCACGGCGACGGTCGCGCCGACTGGGACGTCGTCGTGACGATCACCTGGCGCGACTGGGCCGCGATCGAGGAGCACTCGGACCCGACGATCACGTCGCGGCTCTTCCCCGACCGGGAGGCCCACGCGGCGGAGGAGCGGCGACGGTTCGCGCTCCTCGAGGCCCACTGGGACGTGCCCCTCGAGCCCGTCGCGCTGCCCGAGGCGGCGGACGGGCCTCCGCCGAAGGCGCGGACGCGACGGTGACGGGCGCGCTGCGTCGCCGCCGATGACCCTCCGCGGGGCCGGCGCCGCCACCCTGGCGGCCGGCCCCGAGCGCCCCCTCGGCTATACTCCACCGACGGCCGCGGCCCTGTTCCCGCCGCGGCGGACCGGGCATCCCACACGCCCATCCCGGGAGGCCGTCCCCTCGTGATCGACCCCTCCGCGCGCGTCCACGCGTCCGCGGACCTCGAGCCCGACGTGATCGTCGGGCCCCGGACCAGCATCTGGCACCGCGCGCAGATCCGGGTCGGCGCCCGCATCGGCGCGGAGTGCGTGATCGGCCGCGATGCCTTCATCGACGAAGGGGTGTCGATCGGCGACCGGGTGAAGATCCAGAACCTCGCGCTCGTCTATCACGGCGTCACCGTGGAGGACGGCGTCTTCATCGGCCCGAACGCGATCCTCACGAACGACCGGTTCCCCCGGTCGATCACCGCCGACGGCGCGCTCGCCCGGGCGGACGACTGGGTCGTCAGCCCGATCCTCCTCCGCACAGGCTGCTCGATCGGCGCCGGCGCGGTCGTCGTCGCCGGGACCACGGTCGGCCGCTTCGCGACCGTCGGGGCCGGCGCGGTGGTCACGCGAGACGTGCCCGACCAGGCACTCGTCGCCGGGAACCCCGCGCGCCGCCTCGGCTGGGTCTGCGCCTGCGGCCAGAGGCTGCGGGACGGCGACCGCCCCGCCGGCCCCGACCCCGACCCCGGCGCGTCGCTCGCCTGCCCGGCGTGCGACCGCCGCTACTCCTTCGACCCCGACTCCGGCGCGCTGCTCGCGTCGCCACCCACACGAGGTGTCACCGCATGATCCCGCAGGTCCGCCCCGACATCGGCCAGGAGGAGATCGACGCCGTCACGGACGTCCTCCGCAGCTCGATGATCGCGATGGGGAAGCGCGTCGCCGAGCTCGAGGAGCGCTGGGCGGCGTTCTGCGGCGTGAAGCACGCGATCGCCGTGAACAACGGCACGATCGCGGAGATGTGCATCTTCGCGGGGATGGGCCTCGGGCCCGGCGACGAGGTCGTGACGGTCAGCCACACGTTCAACGCGACCGTCAGCTCGATCCTCTTCACCGGCGCCACCCCGGTCTTCGTGGACATCGAGCCGGACACGTACCTCATCGACGCGGGCCGCATCGAGGCCGCGATCACGCCCCGGACCCGGGCGATCTTCCCCGTCCACCTCTTCGGGCTCGTCGCGGACATGGACCCGATCCTCGCGATCGCCGACCGGTACGGGCTCACCGTCGTGGAGGACGCCTGCCAGGCCCACGGGGCCACGTACCGCGGCAAGCGTGCCGGGAGCTTCGGCCACGGCGCGTTCAGCCTCTACGGCACGAAGAACATGACGACCGGCGAGGGCGGCTTCATCACGACGGACGACGACCGGCTCGCCGACTGGCTCCGCCTCTACCGCAACCAGGGGATGGCGAAGCGCTACCACCACGAGATCCTGGGCTACAACTTCCGGATGACCGACATCCAGGCGGCGATCGGCCTCGTCCAGCTCGACAAGCTCGAGCGCAACACGGCCCGCCGCCAGGCCCTCGCGGCGCGATACGACGCGGGCTTCGCGGGCCTGCCCGCGGCGGTCCCGGTGGTCCCGGAGGGCCGGACGCACGTGTACCACCAGTACACCGTGAACGTGGGCGCGGCCCGCGACGCGGTCGTCGGGGACATGCAGGCCGCGGCGATCGGCGTCGGCATCTACTACCCGATCCCGTGCCACCGCCAGCAGTACGTGCTCGAGCTCGGGATCGAGGCCGATCTCCCCGACACCGACGCGGCCGCGGACGGCTGCCTGAGCCTGCCGATGTTCCCGCTCCTCTCCGACGCGGACCAGGACGTCGTGATCGCCACGTTCCGCGACTCCGTCCTGCGGCACGCGGGCGCGGAGGCCGGGGCCGGCGGGGCCGCGACGGGCGCCTCCGTCGCGAGCGCGGCCCTGCGATGAGCGAGGCGCCGATCCGCGTGGGGCTCGCCGGCCTCGGATCGATGGGCCGGAACCATCTCCGCGTCCTCTCGAGCAGGGACGGCGTCCGACTCGCGGCCGTCGCGGACCCGATGCCCGCCGCGCTCGCCGCGGCCGTGGAGGCGTCGGGTGCGGATGGCTACGCGGACCCGCTCGCGATGGTCGCCGAGGCGGAGGTTGACGCCGTCGTCATCGCCGCGCCCACCATGGCGCACGAGCCGCTCGCGCTCGCCGCGATCGACCGCGGGCTCCCCGTCCTCGTCGAGAAGCCGCTCGCCGCGACGGTCGAGGAGGGGCTCCGGATCGTCGCCGCCGGCGCGCGCGCGGACGTCCCGGTCCAGGTCGGCCATGTCGAGCGCTTCAATCCCGCCGTCATCGAGATGGGTCGGCTGCTCCGCGAGGGGTGGATCCGCACCCTGTACTCGGTCGTCAGCCGGCGCGCGGGGCCCTTCCCCGCCCGGATCCGCGACGTGGGCGTCACCGTGGATCTCGGGACCCATGACGCGGACATGCTCTCGTGGATCGCCGGCGAGCGGCCCGTGCGCGTGTACGGCGAGGTCGCTCAGCGCATCCACACGTCGCACGAGGACCTGCTCCACGGCCTGCTCCACTTCCCGTCCGGGGCGACCGGCATGATGGACGTGAACTGGCTCACGCCGGCCAAGCGGCGCCAGCTCGCCGTCGTCGGCGAGGAGGGGATGTTCGAGCTCGACTACCTCACCCAGCGCCTGACGTTCACCCGCGCGGCGACGGACCGCCCGGAGCTCATCGCCGGGTACGCGACCACGTTCTCCGGCGACGTGGCCGAGATCCCCGTCGCCTCCTCCGAGCCGCTCGTGGCGGAGATCGACGCGTTCCTGCGCGTCGTCCGCGAGGGTGGCCGGCCGGCCGTGGACGGCGAGGACGGCCTGTGGGCCGTCGCGATCGCGAACGCGCTCCTCCTCTCCGCCGCCGAGCGGCATCCCGTCGACATGACCGACCTGACCTCGAGGCTGCCCGTCTCATGACCGTCACGACCCGCCCCCTCGCCGCCCCGTCGATGCTCGGCGGCTCGATCGAGCTCCCCGCCCATCCCTGCGAGCACGACCCCGCACGTCGGGTGGCGCCGTGGACCGGCCAGCCGGGCACCGCCGGCACCGTCGCCGTGGTGGGGGCCGGGAAGATGGGGCTGCCGCTGTGCGCCCAGTTCGCCGGGCACGGCTGGCGCGTGGTCGCGGTGGACGTCCAGCCCGCCGTGGTGGACGCGATCAACGCGGGGGTCTCCCACGTGGACGGCGAGCCGGGCCTCGCGGAGGCCGTGGCCCGCGCCCACGCGGACGGATCGCTCTCCGCGACACTCGATGCGGCCGCTGCGGCGCGAGAGGCGGACGTCGTCGTCCTCATCGTCCCGGTCATGCTCGACGACGAGCAGCAGCCCGACTACCGGTACATGGACGCCGCGGTCGCGTCGGTCGCCCCGGGGCTGCACGCCGGCTCGACGGTCATCTTCGAGACGACCCTCCCGGTCGGCGACACCCGCCACCGGTTCGCGCCCCGCCTGGAGCACGCCACCGGCCTCGCATCCGAGCGCGACCTCTTCGTCGCCTTCTCCCCGGAGCGCCTCTACTCGGGCCACGCGCTCGCGAACCTCGCGCAGTACCCCAAGCTCGTCGGCGGCCTCGGGGAGGAGTCCCGACGCCTGGCGGCCGCGTTCTACGCGAGCGTCCTCGACGCGCCGGTCGTCGCGATGAGCAACGCCGAGGCGGCCGAGTTCAGCAAGCTCGCCGACACGACGTACCGCGACGTGAACATCGCGCTCGCGAACGAGTTCGCGCGGTACGCGGACCGGGTCGGCGTGGACATCCAGGAGGTCATCGCGGCCGCCAACTCGCAGCCGTACAGCCACATCCACCAGCCGGGGATCGGCGTGGGCGGGCACTGCATCCCGGTCTACCCGCACTTCCTCCTGTCGCGCGCGCCGGAGATGGAGCTCGTGTCGCTCTCGCGGCGCGTGAACGACGGCCAGATCGGCGTCGCCATCAAGGCCCTCCAGAAGGAGCTCGGCAGCCTCGAGGGTGTCGAGGTGCTCGTCCTGGGCCTGACGTACCGCGACGGCGTGAAGGAGCTCGCGTACAGCCGTGCGCTCCCGCTGATCGAGCGCCTCGCCTTCCACGGCGCGATCGTCTCGGCGTACGACCCGCTCCTGACGCCCGACGAGATCGCCCGCTGCGGCGCCCGGCCCTGGGCCTGGGGCGAGGAGAGCCCGGCGCGGGCCGTCCTGACCCAGACCGCCGACCCGGCGTTCGCCGGGCTCGACTGGGCCTGGTTCCCGGACCTGCACGTCCTGTACGACGGCCGCAACAGCCTCCGGGACGCCCGGATGCCCGCCGGCGTCGCGTACCACGGCGTGGGCGTGCCGGCCGGGCTCCGCGCGTCCGGGCGGTAGGACGCCGCCGGCCACGGCGGGGTCGGGACCGTGAGGATCCTCAGCGTCGTCGGGACCCGCCCGCAGCTCATCAAGGCCGCCGCGCTCCAGCCGGCGCTCCGTGCGCGGCATCACGAGGTCTTCGTCGACACCGGCCAGCACTGGGACGACGCGATGGCCGGCTCGTTCTTCGGCGAGCTCGGGCTCGCGCGGCCCGACCACGGCCTCGGGATCGGCGGCGGCGGCCGCGCCGACCAGATCGGCCGGATGCTGACCGCGCTGGTGCCCGTCGTCGAGGCCGAGGCGCCCGACGCGATCCTCGTCTACGGCGACACGAACTCGACGCTCGCGGGCGCGCTCGCCGGCGCTGCCGCCGGGATCCCGGTCGCGCACGTGGAGGCGGGCCTTCGCAGCTTCGACCGGTCGATGCCGGAGGAAGTCAACCGCGTCGTCGCCGACCACCTGTCGGCCTGGCTCTTCGCCCCGACCCCGACGGCCGTCGCAAACCTCCGCGCGGAGGGGATCGTCGACGGCGTGGTGCCGGTGGGCGACCTGATGCAGGACCTCGCGGCGCGCGTCGTCCGCGAGGTGCGCGACCCGGCGGTGCTCGGGCCGATCGCGCGCTCCCTGTCGGCGGAGGCGCCCGGTCTCGCGCCCGGCTCCGGCGGCGCGTCCGCCCCCGCGTCCGGCCCGGCGTCCGGCTTCGCCCTCGTGCCCGGCGGCTACGTCCTCGCCACGGTCCACCGGGCGGAGAACCGGGACCCGGCGGCCGTCGCGGGCTGGCTCTCGATCCTGGCCGCAGCGGCCCTCGGTGGCAGCCGCCCGGTCCTGCTCCCGCTGCATCCGGGGACGCGCGAGGCCGTCGAGGCAGCGCATGCCCCGATCCCCGACGGCGTCGTCGTCCTCCCGCCGCTCGGGTACCGGACGACGCTCGCGCTCCAGCTCCACGCCGCCGCCGTCCTCACTGACTCCGGCGGCGTCCAGCGGGAGGCCGCGTGGCTTGGGACGCCCTGCCTGGTGCTCCGGCGGGCGACCGAGTGGGTGGAGGCGGTGGCCGGCTCCGGCGGATCGATGGTCGTGGTGGGGCTCGACGCCGCGCGCGCCGCCGACGAGCTGGCACGACTCGCCCCGCCGGACGCCGCACCCGCGCTCGCGGCCGCGCGGGCGGGAGCCGTGGACCTCAGGCCGGCCGGGGCGGCCGAGGCGATCGCCGCCGCGCTCGACGGCCCGCCACCCGCGCCGCGCGCGGCCGACGGAGGCGCCGGGGCGCGATGAGCCGCGTCGCGATGTTCGTCTTCAACGACTGCACCCGCGATTCGCGCGTCCTCCGCGAGGCCGGGACGCTCGCCGCGGCCGGCCACGACGTCACGATCTACGCGCTCCCGCGGGACCCGCAGAGCACCGAGGTCGAGGTCGAGGAGCGGGACGGATTCCGGATCGAGCGCGTCCCGCCGCCGCGCGGGTGGCGCCGGCCCTGGGCCTGGTTCTGGCATCCGTACCGGACGTGGGGCTGGGTCCTGCGCTGGTCGGCGTTCCGGATCCGCCGGGGCGCGGTCACCCCGCCGAAGGGCTGGCTCCAGATCCCCGTGATCCTCGTCGGCCTCGTGCTGTGGGCCCCCTGGGCCGTGATCCGGACCGCGGGGCACGTGATCGGCCGCAAGGTCCTCCGGCACAGCGGCCCGGGCTCGGTGGACTTCCTCGCGCGCTGGCGCTTCGTCATCGAGGGCTGGGGCCGCGTCGTCGCCGATCGCGCGGCGGGCGCCGACGTCTTCCACGGGCACGACCTGACCGCCATGCCCGCCGCCTCGACCTCCCGCCGACGGAGGGGCGGCCGCCTCGTCTACGACAGCCACGAGATCATCCTCGAGTCGGGCAGCTACGCGAAGCGTCCGGGCTGGCTGCGCGGCCTCCTGCGGCGCCGCGAGCAGGGCTACGTTGCCGAGGCCGACGCGATGGTCACCGTGAACGACGCGCTCGCCGAGGAGCTCGCGAGCCGCTACGCGCCCCACAGGGTCGTCGTCGTCCACAACACGCCCGCGCGCTGGGAGCCGCCCGCCGACCGCCCGACGCTGCTCCGCGACGCCGCCGGGATCCCGGCCGGCGCCCCGATCGCGCTCTACCACGGCGGCTTCTCCGCCCACCGCGGCATCGAGGAGCTCGCGGCCGCGATCCTGGAACCTGCGGCCTCCGACGTGCACGCGGTGGCGCTGGGGTACGGGAGCCTGCGCGCGACGCTCGGCGAGATGTCGGCCGACCCCCGCTACGACGGCCGCTTCCACGTGATCGATGCCGTACCGCCCGACGAGCTGCCGGCCTGGGTGGCATCCGCGGACGTCGGCGTCATGCCCATCCAGGCCTCCACGCTCAACCACCGCCTCTCCACGCCGAACAAGCTGTTCGAGTGCCTCGCGGCGGGCACGCCGGTCGTCGTGAGCGACTTCCCCGACATGCGCCGGATCGTCCTCGAGGACCCGGACGGGCCGCTGGGTACGACGTGCGACCCGACGAGCCCCGCGAGCGTGGCAGCAGCGATCCACGCGGTGCTCGACCTGGAGGCGGCCGCGGCAGCGGATCTGCGCGCCCGCTGCCTGCGGGCGGCGCATGCGCGCTGGAACTGGGAGGCCGAATCGGCGCGGCTCGTGGCGCTCTACGGCGACCTGACCGCGCCGGAGGGCGGCGCATGACCGGGCCGGGTGCCGGCGCATGACCCGGCCGGGCGCCCCCCCCGTGCCCCAACGGGCGATCGTGGTCATCCCCTCGACGGGCGAGCACGACTCCCGGACATGGCGGATCGCCACCGCCCTGGTGGCGCGCGGCCACGAGGTGACCGTCGTCGGGCGCCTCGCGCCCGGGCTACCGCGCGACGTCCGCGACCCGGCCGGGTACCGCATCGTGCGCGTCCCCGTCTCCGCCGTGGACGGCCTCCCGCTGCCCGCCGCGGTCCGGGGCGCCATCTCCCGCGCGCGCGGCCGCCGCGGCCAGGCGCACGGGAGCCCGGGCGGACCCCGGTCCCCGGGCGGTGAGATGCCGGCGTCCGGCCATCCGAGGCCCGGGCTCGCCACCCGCGCCAGGCGCCTGGTGGGCGGGGTGCGCCGGATGGCCGCGATCGCCCTGACCGTCCGGTCGCAGGTCCGGGCCACCGTCGCCGTCGCGCCCGACGCCGACCTCGTGCACGGGATGGCGTACATGGGCATCCCCGTCGCGCTCGCGGCCGGGAATCGACGGAGCGCCGCGGTGGTGTACGACGCCCGCGACATCTACGTCGACGCGGGCAACCTGGCTCGCCTGCCGCGTCCTCTCAAGGCGCTCGTTGCCGCTCGCGAGCGGCGCTGGGCGCGGACGGCCGGCAGGGTCATCACCGTGAACCGCCCGTACGCCGAGGTCATGGCGGGGCGCTGGGACCTCCCGCTGCCTGCCATCGTCATGAACTGCGCGTACTACACGGAGCCGCCGGACCCGCCGGAGCGCCGCTTCCACGCGCGGCTGGGCCTGCCGCCGGACGTGCGCGTCGTCCTCTACCAGGGCGGCTTCTCGCCCGGCCGGGGGATCGAGCAGCTCATCGCGGCGATCGGGGACGTGCCGGGCGCGGTCCTCGTCCTGCTCGGGTACGGCGCGATGCTCGATGCCCTCGAGCGCGCGGCGACGGACCCTGCCCTGATCGACCCAGCCCTCGGCCGCCGCGTCCGGATCATGCCCGCCGTCCCGCCCGACGCGCTCCTGGGGTGGGTGGCCGCGGCCGACGTCGTCGCCATGCCGATCCAGCCCACCACCCTGAACCACCGGCTCACGACGCCGAACAAGCTCTTCGAGGCGATGGCCGTCGGCGTCCCTGTCGTCGCGAGCGACCTCCCGGGGATGGCGCCGATCGTCCGCGAGACCGGCTGCGGGGTCGTCTGCGACCCGACGGACCCGGCGGCGATCGCCGCGGCGATCCGGTCGATCCTCGACGCGCCGGCGGAGGAGCGCCGCGCGTACCGCGAGCGGGCGCTTGCCGCGGCGCACGCCACCTACTGCTGGGAGCGGCAGGTGGAGGTGCTGCTCGACGAGTACGGCCGCCTCACGGGGAAGCCGTGGTGAGCGCCATCGGCGCCGCCAGCACGGGCGCGGCACCGGGTCGACGCGGCCGGCAGATGCGCTCGACCTCGCGGGGAGCATGACCCGTGCCGCGTGACGCAGCCGTGCCCCGTCCCCGTCGCGCCGTCCTGCTCGTCGCGAACACGGCGGCGCCCTACTCGCGCAGCCTGCGCGTCGCCCGGAGCCTTGCTGCGGCCGGCTGGGAGGTGGAGATCGCTGCGGTCGCGGGCCCCGGCGTCGCGGCCGAGGAGCGCGACGCGCGCGACCCCTCGATCGTCACCCGCCGCTACGCGCCCTCCGGCCCGTTCCGCGCGTGGAGCACCGCCGACGCCGCCTCCATGCGCGGGCCGCTCGCGCGCCTCGGCCGGCCCGGCCGGTGGATCGACGCCGGCCTCAAGGCCGTCCTCTGGCCGCTGGCCGTCCGCGGCTGGTGGCGGACGCTGCGCCGCCGGGTCCCGCCCGCGGACCTGTACCACGCGTTCGGGATCCTCGCGCTTCCCGCCGCCCTCGACCTCGCCCGGGCCGCCCGCCGCTCCGGCCGGGCCGGACGGGTCGTCTACGACGTCATCGACGTCATCCTCGAGTCGAACAACTACGCCCGCGTCCCGCGCCCGCTCCTCGCGTGGTACCGCCGGCGGGAGCGGCGCTGGGCGCGCCGCGCCGACGCGGTCGTCACGGTGAACGACCCGATCGCCGACCATCTCGCCCGGGCATGGCGCCTCCGCACGCGGCCCACCGTCCTCCTGAACTGCCAGCCGCGCTGGGAGCCGCCCGAGCCCCGGCCCGACCTGATCCGCGAGGCGGCCGGCCTTCCGCCCGAGCGTCGCGTCGTCCTCTTCCTCGGCCGCCTCGGGCGCGAGCGCGGCCTCGAGGAGGCCGCGGAGGCCGTGCTCCGCGTTGACGAAGCCGCGCTCGTCATGCTCGGGTTCGGGCCGTGGGCGGACCGCCTCCACGAGCGCGACCGCGATCCACGGTACGCCGGCCGGCACGTCACCCTGCCGGCCGTCCCGCCCGACGATGTCCCCGCCTGGACCGCATCGGCCGACGTCTCGATCGTCGCCGTCCCCGCGAACTCCCTGAACCAGCGCCTCTCCACTCCGAACAAGTTCTGGGAGAGCCTCACGGCCGGGACACCCGTGGTCGTCGGCCGCGACCTCGAGGTCATGCGGGCGATCGTCGAGGGGCACGGCCTCGGCGCCGTCGCCGACCCGGCCGACCCCGACGACCTCGCCCGCGCCCTGCGCTCACTCCTCGACGCCCCCGCCGATGAGCGCGCGGCGACCCGCGCCCGGTGCCTCGCGATCACGCGCGACCGCTACAGCTGGGAGGTGGCGGTGGAGGGGTACATGGGGTTGATGGAGGGGCTGGCGGCGGGGGGCTAGGATCGGCCGGCTGGCTGTGGAGGTGCCCAGGCGTCGGATACGGCGTTGCGTAGGCGCCCTCGAAGGCCCGCTGATCCAGCTCGGTGGCCGGGCCCGCTGGAGCGCCCGGCGGCGTCAACGACGGTCAGGGCCACTCCGGCAGGCCGAGGAGGCCAGGAACAGAGAGGCTGTCGTCGAGCTGGTTCCACACGATGCCGGCGCCATCCTCGATGATCGTCAGGTCGTTCCGCTGCGTCGGCGTCCCGGCCGCGAGCCAGTCGAACCAGGCTACCGGGATGCCGATCTCCCGGCCATCCGTGAGTCGCACCCGAAGGTGCGTCTCATCGACCTCGGCCGAGACGGCCCGAGGCCTGTCAAGGGCGGTGCTCTTCGTCGAAGAAGTCATCCCATCGCCTCAGGAGAAGCTGGCGGTTCGCGGTCACCAAGCGGCGGATCCGCTCGACCTCCCGCGGAGTGTAGCCCCAGGCGTCGCGGAGGTGGACGGGCATGAGCCAGAAGACGGCACTGTGCCCACCGGACTCGACATGGACGTGCGGTGGCTCGTGTGCCGCACGGTTCTCGTTCGCGTGTATCCGGAATGCGTACGGCCCGAACCGGTGCACGACGGGCATGTGCGGCGCCTCGATCGATCGCCGGCGGGTCGAGCCGATCCCGTCAGACGCGCCTTCACCACCGCTCACCGCGGCCGCGTGACGAAGGTGCCCCACCCCTCGGGCCGGGGCGCGACGGTCGGCACCCTTCGCGCATCGTCACCCGGGCAGAGATCAGTGCAGCGGCGCGCGACGTGCCGGACTGGTGGCACACGGACCCGGGACGCTGCTCGGTGGATCCGCAGGAGGTCGTACCGACATGACCGAGTCACGTGAGCAGAGCGCGTCCCGTCAGCCGGATGACACTGCGTCGCCCGCGTCCTCGCCGGCCATGTCGCTCCGCGAAGCCATGAGCCGCGAGCTCACGCCATCGGAACGGGCACGCCTCGACGAGCTCTACCGGCAGGCCGTGGAGCGGGGTCGCAGGCAGGCGGAGGAGGGCCCGGGCAGGATCGTCCTCGTGGTGCCGCTGCCGCGCCCGGCCGCTCACCGCGGCCGCGTGACGAAGACCCCCCAGCCCAGGTAGCGGCGCCCGTACCGCAGGTATGCGCCGCGCTCGCGGTCGAGGAAGTCGCACATCGCGGCGTGGTCCGGGTCGCCCGGGTTCGCCGCCAGCCAGTCGGCGATCGTGACCCAGTGGGCGGCCTCGTACCGGTCCCACGAGTCCTGGTTCGCGAGCACCATCTCCACGAGCTCCACGCCGGCGGTGTCGAGGCGGTCGAACGTACCGCCGAGCGAGAGGTAGTCGCCTTCGCCGAAACCCAGGGCGTCTGCCGCTCCTGGGGGCGGCTCCTCCAGCCAGAAGGGCTCGCCAACGAGGATCAGGCCGCCCGGCCGGACCGCCGGCCGCATGAGGTCGATGGTCCCGACGATCCCGTCGCCGATCCACGTCGCGCCCAGGCAGGACACCATGTCGTACGCGCCGGCCTCGGACTCATAGGCGGCCGCGTCGCCCAGGACGAACGAGACGCGGTCCGCCACCCCGAGCTCGTCCGCCCGGGCCCGGGCGGACGCGGTGAAGACCGCGGACAGGTCCACGCCGACCCCGCCCGACCCGAACCACTCGGCCCACCGGCAGAGCATCTCGCCCTTGCCGCTCGCGAAGTCGAGGATCCGCGTCCCGGGCCCGACCCTGGCGACCTGCCCGAGGAGCCGCAGCTGGCTCTCGACGAGCGGGTTCAGGATCCGGTGGTTCGCCTCAGCGATCTCGTGATGGCGGAGCGACATGTGGTCCTCCAGTGGGCCTACCGCGCGAGCTTCGGCGCCTCGCCGCCATACCGCCGGATCTGCTCGAGCTTGGCCCGCTTCGCCTCCTCGGCGTGTTCCAGGTGGATCGCGACGACGTCGGCGGGCTCGCCGTTCGCGATGACCGCGCCCTTCTCGATGAGCATCGCCCGGTTGCAGAACTCCGTGACCCAGCCCATGTCGTGCGTGACCAGCACGATGGCCTTCGCGGAGCGCACCAGCTCGAGGATCCGCGCCTTGCTCTTGGCTCGGAAGATCGCATCGCCGGTGGCCAGCACCTCGTCGAGCAGGAGCACGTCGGGATCGACCGAGGTGGCGATCGAGAAGCCCAGCCGCGCCCGCATGCCGGACGAGTAGGTCTTGATCGGCGCGTCGATGAACTCGCCGAGATCGGCGAACTCGATGATCGGCTCCAGGCGGTCGAGGACCTCCCGGTGGTCCATCCCGAGGAACGCGCCCGCGAGGAGGATGTTCTCGCGGCCGGTGAGGTCCTGGTCGAATCCCGCGCCGAGGGTCAGGAGGCTGCTCACCTGGCCGCGGACGATGACGCCGCCCTCGGACGGGGTGAGGATCCCGGCGAGGACCTGGAGCAGGGTGCTCTTGCCGGCGCCGTTGGGCCCGATGACGGCGAGCGACTGTCCCTGCACGAGGTCGAAGTCCACGTGGCGCAGGGCCCAGAACTCCTTGGGCCCCTCCCTCTTCCGGAACATGTTAATGAACGTGTTGCGGAGCGTGTTCTTCCTCGTCAGGCGCAGGCTGTAGCGGATCCCGAGATCGCGCACCTCGATGACGCTCGGGAGGTCCGCGGCAGGGTCCGGTGCGGGGGGCGGCGTGGCGGTGGGGAGGCCATCGAAGCCGACGGCCTCGGGTCGCGTGGGCGCGGGCGGCACGGCG
The DNA here is from genome assembly GCA_025454515.1 of Chloroflexota bacterium. GTDB lineage: Bacteria > Chloroflexota > Limnocylindria > Limnocylindrales > CSP1-4 > CAIYQJ01. The sequence goes on along the minus strand of JALOOH010000031.1, from coordinate 3,484 downwards.
CCGGGGGTGCCCGCCTCGGCCGCCCCCGGCGTGGTCGGGGCCGTCACGTCACAGCACCTTCGCGAACGCGGGCTCGAGCCGCTTGAAGCCCCAGGTCGCCAGGCAGGTGATGGCGACCGAGACGGCGAGCAGCGCGAGCAGAGGGCCCCACATCGGCGGAGTGCCGGCGTAGATGACGTTCCGGTAGCTCTCGAAGAGGATCGTGAACGGGTTGAGGCCGAACAGGAAGGTGATCGTGGGGTCGTCCACGCCGAGGCTGCTGATCTGCTCCGCCGAGTAGAGCGCAGGCGAGAGGTAGAACCAGAGCCGGAGGAAGTGGCGGATCGCGTTGCCGAGGTCCCGGTAGAAGACGTTGACCGCCGAGACCCCGATCGCCAGGCCCATCGACAGCACGAGCTGCACGAACGCGACGACCGGGATGAGGAGGAGGTACGGCGTGATCCTGTCGCTGTAGAAGAGCACCAGGAGCAGCCCGAGCGGGATGAGGCCGAAGACGAAGCTCGTCACCCCGGAGAACGTGGAGGCGACAGGCAGGACGAGCTTGGGGAAGTGGAGCTGCTTGATCAGCCGCTCCTGGCCCGTCACCGACGTGACCGCGTCGCTCACGGTGGACGTGAACCACTTCCACGGCAGGATCGCCGAGAAGATGAACAGGGGGTAGTCCGGCTGGGGCCGCTGCGTGATGACCGTCACGAGGACCACGTAGACGATCATCAGCATGAGAGGGTCGATGACCCACCAGACGTTGCCCAGGACGGTGTTCGCGCCCTTCTTCTTCATGTCCGCCTGGACGAGGTAGCGGATCAGGCGGCGGCGCGACGCGATCTCGCGGAATCCCTCGGCGACGAGGCCGACGGTGGACGGGCGCTCGGAGGTGCTCCGGTAGGCAGGGGGAGTGGCCTTCTGGGAGGCCTTCGGAAGTGAAGCCATGGGCGCTGGGTACGGTAGCACGGCCCCGCGCGGTGGTCCGGCGCCGGGTCGCCGCGGGGCGGCCGGCGTCCGCGGCTGCAGCTCGCCTCTTCCGCCCGCCGCGGCCGCCCGCGGCTACCATGGCCGCGTGACCCCCCGACACGCGCCCGCCCCCGCGGCCGCGCCCGCCCCGCCCGGCCACGCGCGTGCCCGGCGGCCGGCGTGCATGATCGTCCACGCGTACTACGAGGAGGACGCGCGCGTCCGCCGTCAGGCCGAGGCGCTCGTGGCGAGCGGCCGGCCCGTGGACGTCTTCGCGCTCCGTCGTCGGGGCGACGACCCCACGGGCGTCGTCGAGGGCGTGCGGGTGACCCGGCTGCCGGTCCGGAGGCACCAGGGCGCGCGGATCGGCACGTATCTCGCCGAGTACGCGGCGTTCTTCCTGCGCGCGACCCTCGCCGCGACGTCCGCGCACCGGCGCCGCCGCTACGGGATCGTCCAGGTCCACACGCTGCCGGACTTCCTCGTCTTCGCCGGCCTGCCCATGCGCCTCGACGGCGCGCCCCTCGTCCTCGACCTCCACGAGGCGATGCCCGAGTTCTTCCGCAGCCGCTTCCCCGGCTCGGCCGGGCCGGTGCCGCACGCGATGCTCCGGGCGCAGGAGGCGCTCGCGACGCGCGCCGCGGACGCCGTCCTCACCGTGAACGACGCGCTCGCCGACCGCCTGGTCGACCTCGGCGTCCGGCCCGAGAAGGTCACCGTCGTGCTGAACACCCCCTCGCTCGCGCTCTTCGACCCCGGCGCCTTCCCGGCGCGGCCCATGCGCGCCGACGGGCGGCTCCGGCTCGTGTACACGGGCGCGGTCACACCCACGTACGAGCTGGAGACGGTCCTCCGGGCCGTCGCGCGCCTCGCCGGCGACCGGCCCGACCTGGACGTGGCCCTCGACGTGTACGGGCGCGGCGACGACGCATCCCGCCTTGCCGGGCTCGCCGCGGAGCTGGGGATCGCGGAGCGCGCCGTCCTCCACGGGCGCATCCCGCTCGAGGACGTGCCGGCGGCGGTCGCCGCGGGCGACGTCGGCCTCGCTCCCACGCGCCGCGACCCCTTCACGGACCTGAGCCTCTCGACCAAGCTCTTCGAGTACGCGGCGATGGGCAAGCCCGTCGTGGCCTCGCGCCTCCCGACCGTCGAGCGGTACTTCGCCGCGGACACGGTGGCGACGTACGAGCCGGGCGACCCGGCCGATCTCGCGCGCGTCGTCGCGCGCATCGCGGACGACCCGCTCGAGCGGGAGGCGCGCGTCGCGCGGACGGCCGCACGCGTCGCCGAGCTCGGCTGGGACCGCGAGGGCGCCCGATACGTCGCGCTCGTGGACCGGCTGGCCCGGGACAGGTGACCGGCCGTCCGGGGCGGGAGACCGGGCGGGCGCGCCGACGGGCTATCCTCAGCCGGGCGGCCACGGGGACGCCGCGGGCGCCGCGGCCCCGCGACGGCCGGTGAGCATGGAGGCGGGATGAGCGAGGACACGCGCGTCGCGATCGTCGGGCTCGGGTACGTCGGGCTGCCCCTCGCGCTCGCGTTCGCCGAGGCGGGCTGCGACGTCGTCGGCATCGACGCCTCGGCGGGGCGCGTCGCGGACCTCGGGGCGGGGCGCTCGCCCATCGACGACATCCCCGATGCGCGGCTCCGGGCCGCCCTCGACGCGCGCCTCCGGATCGTCGGGACGGATGGCTCGGGGGGCGACCTCGCCGCCGCCGACGCGATCTTCGTCTGCGTCCCCACCCCGATCGACGACGCGAAGGACCCCGACCTCGGCCCCGTCCTCTCCGCCGCGTCGCTCGTCCGCGAGAGCCTGCGTCCCGGCCAGCTCGTCGTGCTCCAGAGCACCACCTTCCCGGGGACGACCACGGGCCCGTTCCGGGCCGAGCTCGAGCGCTCGGGGCTGGCCGCGGGGACGGACTTCGACCTCGCGTTCGCCCCCGAGCGCGTCAACCCGGGCGACCCGGCCTCGGCGTCGCGTGACGTGCCGCGTCTCGTCGGGGCGGTCGGGCCCGCGGCGACCGCCCGTGCCGCGGCGCTCCTGCGGCGGATCAACGCGCGCGTCGTCGAGCTGTCGTCGCCCGATGCCGCCGAGCTGGCCAAGCTCCTCGAGAACGTGTTCCGGAACGTCAACATCGCCCTCGTGAACCAGCTCGCGCTCCTCTGCGAGCGCATGGGGCTCGACGTCTGGGAGGTCGTGGACGCCGCCGCGACGAAGCCGTTCGGGTTCATGCCGTTCCGGCCCGGCCCCGGCGTCGGCGGGCACTGCATCCCGGTCGACCCGTACTACCTCTCGTGGCGGGCGCGGCAGTTCGACTTCGTTGACCGCTTCGTCGAGGTCGCGGGCGACATCAACTTCGCCATGCCGCGGCACGTCGTGGACCTCGTCGCCGACGCCCTGAACGACCGGGGCCGGGCCGTGAACGGCGCCCGGGTGGGCGTCCTGGGCGTCGCGTTCAAGCCGGACGTCCGCGACCCCCGCAACTCCCCGGCGGCGCCGATCCTCTCCGGGCTCGCCGCGCGGGGCGCGACG
>JALOOH010000158.1 GCA_025454515.1 Chloroflexota bacterium | reverse complement strand
GGAGATCGACATGTCGCCGAGGGACCGCAGCCGCATCAGCACGCCCATCTGCGCCGCGCTCACGCCGTCGCGGGCGAGGCCCGTCACGTACTCGCCGCGTCGGCGGGCGAGCGCGCGCGCCAGCCGGTGGCCGAGCTCTTCGCGGAGCAGGGCGTCCGGCACGGCCGAGTCGCCGGCCTGCGCGGGCGCACCCGCGGCAGGGGGGACCGGCGACGGCGCGGGGAGGGAGGGTGCGGCGAGCCGGGGCATGGGCCGGAAGGATAGGAGACCTGAATGATTGCGTCAACCTGAAGCATTCGGGAGCCGACGGGCCGCTCTGGCGCCCGTGGGGCCACCCAAGCGCCCGTGGGGCCGCTCCGGCGCAGGTGGCCCGGCCCGGGCGCCCGCCGGCGGTGTACCGTGCCGCAGAGGCCCGCCACAGGAGATCCCGATGCGCTTCGCCCTCATGACCGAGCCCCAGATGGGGCTCTCGTACGCCGACCAGCTCGCGATCGCCCTCCACGCCGAGGAGGCCGGGTTCGAGACCTTCCTGCGGTCCGACCATTACGAGAGCTTCCCCGGCGGGAGCGACCGCCCGACGACCGACGCGTGGGCAGTCCTCGCGGGCCTCGCGCGCGAGACCGGTCGGATCCGCCTGGGCGTCCTCGTCTCACCCATCGGCTTTCGCCACCCCGGCAACCTCGCGAAGCTCGCCTCCACCGTCCAGGAGATGAGCGGCGGCCGGCTGGAGCTGGGCCTGGGTGCCGGCTGGCACGAGGACGAGCACCGGCGGCACGGGTTCGCGTTCCCGCCGATCGAGCGCCGGGCGGACATCCTCGAGGAGCAGCTCGCGATCCTCCGCGGACTCCTGGAGGGGCCCGACGGGTGGACGTTCGCCGGGTCGGCCTACCACGTGGACGACGCCCGCTTCCGTCCCAAGCCGTCGCCGATGCCGCCGATCGTCGTCGGCGGGGACGGGACGCCGCGCGGCCTGCGGATCGCGGCACGCTGGGCGGACGAGTTCGACCTGACCGGCGCGAGCCCCGAGCGGGCGCGCGAGAGGTTCGGCCGGCTCGACGCCGCGTGCGAGGCCGCCGGCCGCGACCTGGCGACGATCCGCCGCTCCGTCATGGCCGGGGTCGTCGTCGGCCGCGACGACGCGGCGCTGGAGGCGCGCCTCGAGACGGTCGGCCGCGCGGTCGGTGCCCCCATGGGCGGCGAATGGCTGGCCGCACGCCGGGAGCGCTGGGTCATCGGGACCCCGGACGAGGCGCGCGCGATCGTGCGCCGCTACGCGGATGCCGGCGCCGAGCGGATCGTCCTCCAGGACTTCATCCCCACCGACCTCGCGATGATCGACGAGATGGGCGAGTACCTCGTCGGCAGCGTCTGACGCCACGCCCGCGACACGCCGCGGCGCCCCGCCGTCGCGGGGCGCCGCGGATCGTGGCAAGGAACGCGCGTCAGCGGATCAGCGCCTTGAGCACCCCCGTCGCCGGATGGCCCGGGTCGGGGCGATAGCCCGCGGGGTCGTCCACCTTCAGCACGGCCAGGTCATGCACGTTCCCGTATGCCCGCGAGCCCCGCATCCGGACGTCGGTGGTCACGACCACGCCGATGTACGCGGGCACGACGGCCGGCGGCCGCGGCGCGGCGTCCGCGGGCGGGCTCTGCCAGCTCCCGCCGGAGATCGATTCCGCCCAGCCCTTGAAGCTGGATCCCGCCGCGTACGCGCCCGAGACGACCTGCTTCCACCACTGGCTGCCCCAGAACGTGTAGCGCGCCCCTGCCGGGAAGCCGCCCGGATCGCCGCCCCAGATGACGAAGTTCGTCGGCCTGTACACGTAGACGGGCGTCATCGCGTCGCTCGCCGGCTCGAAGTAGTCCGTGCCCGTGAACGCCGCCGTCACCGCGTACTCGCCGATCGGGAACACGGCGTGCGCCTCGCCCGTGGCATCGGTCGTGTCGGAGATCGTCATCGGCCCCGCGGCAGAGGTCGCGGTGAAGACGACCGTCTCGCCGACGACGGGCGCCCCGCTGTAGTCCTCTGTCAGCGTCGCCCGGACCGGCTGGCCCTCCGCGATCGTGTGCGTCGAGACGATGTGCAGCTGTGTCGGCGCGGGCGCGACCGAGAGGCTGAACGGGACCGCCTCGGGCTGGTGGAGCGTGTTGCCCGGTGCCCCACTCGGGTCGCTCGCGTACGACATCCACACCCCGCAGGACGGGAACGGGTGGCAGATCGCGTCGAAGGTGGACGTGCCGATGTGGATCGCCCACGGGACGTCCCACTTCCAGACGCCGGTGAGGAACGAGATCCGGAACCGCAGGGCCATGTCCACGAGGGGCTTCCAGAGGAGGTCGTCGTAGACGACGGAGACGGGGATCCCGTCCGGCGTCACCGTCATCGTCCTCGCATCGGGCTCGAAGCCGTAGCGCTGCTTCCCGATCTCGGATGCGCCGGTCGCCGTCACCGTCGCGTAGAACGGCTGCCCGGTGAACGTCAGGTCCTCGCAGAGCTTCACGGCGGCCCAGTTGAGGAATGGGATCGAGTCGGAGATGCCGATGCTGAGGATGTTCGGGCAGGCGACCTCCTTGATCTCCATCGTCTGGCCCGTGAGCGGGCCGGCCTTGGTCGCCTGGTGGATCATCGAGTAGGCGTTCAGGTTGAACGTGCCCATGCCGTAGCAGCCGAAGATCGAGCAGAACTCGGCGCCGAGGCCGAAGTTGAGCCCGAACCCGCCGGAGAAGGTGACCTCCCCGTCGGTCGCGGGCTTCGGTGTGATCCGCGTCGTGACCGTCCCCGGCACGTGATAGGTCAGCGAGTCGGTCCCGTAGTAGGGGGTCGCGCCGGTGGCCTCGAACGCGAACGGGAAGTCGAACGCCCACCCCAGGATGGCGCCGGTGTACGTGATCCGGTCGACCATCACGCACCCGACGACGACGCAGGTGACCGGGAGCCACACGTCCACCGAGTCGGTCCCCGACGGGCCGCCGAAGCAGCCCTGGAACTCCCGGACGAACGTGTCCGCGTCGTAGTCCATGTCCTGGCCCAGGCAGAGCGCGATCTCCGCGGCGGCGGACACGATGCCCGACGACACCGCCGAGATGAGCGACCGCGACGCGGCCGGCTCGGCGGCTCCCCGCATCCCGGCAGCCGCGACGCCCGCCGCGGCCCCCTGGCCCGGCGACGCCTCGGCGAGATCGGCGACGACCGTCGCCTTCACGCTCGCGCCGTCGATCGAGCCGGCGACCATGACCGTCGCGCCGACGATCGCCTCGAGCCCCTCCATCGAGGAGACGACGCCGCCGATGCAGACGACCGTCGCATCGTCCACCTTCACCTGGAGGTGGTTCCCCGGGTAGCCGAGCGGCAGGTGATGCTCGACGCCGTCGGCCGGCTCGCCCGGCCCTTCGCCCTTCCTGACCTTCATCCCCTCCTGGACCACCTGGAGGTTCCTGCCGTCCGCGTGGACCGCCTCGAGCGTGCCGAGAGTCGCGATCCCGTCGCCGTGGCGTGGCTCTGCCGGTGCCGCCACCAGCGCGCACGGGTTCTCCGGCGGGTCCCCGTCCGCGGCCCGGACCGGGCCGGGCGTGGCCGCCGGCGGCATGCCGGCGAGCAGGATGAACGCGGACGCGGCGAACGCGGCGACGAGCCTGCGGTGCATCGACCCCACTCCTTCGGTCGCGCCACGGCCCGCGGTCCTGCGTCGCGCACCCGGTCTTCGGGGGACCGGCGCCGCCCCGGCGCTCGCGCGCGTCACGGCCCGCGGGATCGCACCCCTGCCGCGTGGCCCGATCAGCGACCCGACGCCGCGCGGCCCGACTCCCGCGACCTGGGGCCATCGTCCGACGCCCTTCGGCAGGGGCGAAAGTGACGGCCGTGCCGATCATGGGCGACGACCGTCGCACGTCGGCCGCGGGTGGAGCGCGGCCGGTTCCCGGCGGTGCGTCCCGTCACCGGAAGAGACGGCGCAGCCCGGACAGCGGCCTCCGGCCGTTCTCGCGCAGGCTCGCGGTCTCCAGCTCGGCCACCGCGGGGGTCAGGGCCCGCACGAGCGCATCCGTCAGGACCCGGCCATCGTGCGCGAGGTGCGCCCGATCGGGGGGCCCGGCCGCGCCTCCGGCCGGCGTGCCCGTCGCCGCGTCGATCGCCGGGAGGACCCGGACATGGAACCGGGTGCCGAGGCCGGTCTCCAGGAAGCCCGCGAGCGCGACGGGCACGAGCGGCGCACCTCCGGCGAGCGCGAGCCACGCCGCCCCGGGCGCGATCGTGCGCGTGCGAGCGCGTGGGCTCGGCGGGCCCTTCTCGGCGAAGACGACGATCGTCCGTCCCTCGCGCAGGGCGGCCCGCGCCGCGTCGAGGTGCCGCGCTGCGGCGCCCGCGGTCGGCCTGGCGGGGATCGGGATCATGCCGAGCCTGGGAGGAGCCTCCGCCGCCACCACGACCGCGTCATCGTCACCTCGTCACCGAACCAGACGAGGCGCGGCGCGTCGGACGGCCAGGCGACGACGACCAGGAACGGGTCCGGCCAGCCGCGGTGAGGCGCGACCGCGAGGACGCACGGCACGACACGTCCGTCAGGCCCGCGGGGCAGGCGCTCCATCCCTTCGGCCCGGACGCGCCACCCGAGCAGCGCGAACGCGGCCCGCACCGCGAGCCGCACGGCGCGATCCAGCCCGCCCCGGCGCTCGCCGGGCGGGACCGCGGGAGCAGCGAACGAGGCCACGGCCCCGATGATAGGCTCGCCCGCGATGAGCATGGACGTCGGCCTCATGGTCCCGCAGGGGTGGAAGGGCGAGTACGACGGCTGGGAGCCGCGTGCCGCATGGGAGCGGTCGGTCGCGCTCGCGCGTGACGCGGAGCGCCTGGGGTTCGAGTCGCTGTGGGTCTTCGATCACTTCACGACGGTCCCGGACCCCACCGACGAGATCACGTTCGAGTCGTTCACGATGCTCGGCGCACTCGCCCAGGCGACGGAGCACGCCCGCATCGGCCACATGGTCGTCTGCACGGGATTCCGCAACCCCGCGCTCACCGCGAAGATGTCGTCCACCCTCGACGTCATCAGCGGCGGCCGCTTCGAGCTCGGGATCGGCGCGGGCTGGAAGGAGGACGAGTGGGTCGCCTACGGCTACGGATTCCCTGAGACCCCGACGCGTCTCGCGATGTTCGCGGACCACCTCGAGGTGATCTCACGGATGCTGGGCCCCGGCCGCGCCACGTACCACGGCGAGCACGCGTCCGTGCAGGGCGCGATCAACGTCCCCAGGGGCCTCCAGTCGCCGCGGGTCCCGATCATCGTCGGCGGGAACGGCCGGCGGGTGACGTTCCGGCTGGCGGCGCGGTTCGCCGACGAGCTGAACCTCGTGTACCTCGACCCG
>JALOOH010000157.1 GCA_025454515.1 Chloroflexota bacterium | reverse complement strand
CTCCGGCAGTCTCCCCGCTGATGCGCGGCGATCGCGGCGCGACCCCGCCCTTCGGCGGCCCCGGCCCGGGCCGTGGCCCCTGCCCTGCCGTGGCCTCGATCTCGGCTCCGGCCCTGCTCCTGTCGCCTACTCCCCGGCGGCCCTCTTCAGCTTCGCGAGCCCGGAGGCGTCGCTGCCCGCCAGGATCATGGGCCCCTCCGCACCGGTCGCGATGGTCGCGTGGGGCAGCGTCTCCACGACCCGCCGCGCGGCCTCCGTGAACCGCCCAGCTCCAGCGGCGTCGTCCCAGGCGGTCCGCAGCACGATCGCCCAGGCCCCCTCCGGGCCGCGGTAGAGGCCCACCCGGTCGCCGCCCCAGCCCGCGGCTGCTGCGTTCGCCGCGTCGGCCGCGTTCCCCTGCGCGAGCCACGTCCGCAGCCCCAGCTCGCCGAGCGTGTCCTCGTAGGCGAGGTCCCAGCCGGCCCCCAGGCGGGTCGCGAGGTCCGCCGGCAGCTCGACCGCCACCGGCTCCTCGCCCGCCGCGTACTTCTCGGGGTGCAGGACCTGTTCCGACGAGGCGGGCGGCTTCGCATATGCGGCATCCACCGCGTCCCAGCCGCCGGCGGCCTGGAGCCGCATGACGAACTCGAGGCCCTGGAGGTACGGGAACGTGAGCGACTCGCGGGCGAGTGGTGGCAGCGCGTCGAGCGCGCCCTGAGCGGCCGGCTCGGAGGCGGCCCGGATGATCTCGCCGAGATCGGCGAGGCTGAGATGGCCCTGGCTCCAGTAGACGCCGGCGAGGGAGGCATCCCCTTCCACCAGCGAGAGCGCACCGAGGGCGCGGTCGCTCTGGCCGGGCGTCTCGAGGCCCAGCGTCGCGATGCCGAAGTGCTGGTCCTGCAGCGCGTGCGTGAGCTCGTGAGCCGCCGTGTATTTCTCGACCCCGCCGAGGCCGCCCGATCGCCGGACGATGTACAGCGTCCTGTCGTCATCCCGGTAGAAGCCGAGCACCTGGCTGCCCAGGGCGTCGAGATAGAGGTCCTCGAGCGTCCGGTCGCCGCTCATCGCCCCGAGCCCGCGGTACAGCGTCTCGATGTCGGCGAGGTCCACCGAGGTCCCGCTCGCCTCGAAGTCCTGCTCGAGGAGCCGGCGCAGCTCCGGCTCGTCGATGATCCGCGGATCCACCGGCGTCTTCCACGCGAGCCCGCGGAGGGCGGCGACGTCGTCCGCGATCGCCTTGAGGACGCCGACCGGGTCCTCCGGCGACGCATCCGGCGACGGGGACGCAGGGGGAGCGGTGGTCGCGGGCGTCTCCGCGGCCGACGGAGCCGCCGTGGAGGTCGGTGCCGCGGTGGGGGCCCCCGACGGCGACGGGCCGGAGCCGCACGCGGCGACGGCCGATGCGAGCGCGCTGACGACGATGACGGCGGCCAGCGCACGCGCGACCGCACCGGGGCGGCGGGCGGCGCGGACGCGGGTGATGGGCATCGCCCGAAGCGTAGTGCAGGCAGCCGGAACGGGCCGTGCGGCGCGAGGCGGGGCGCCCCCGCGGCCGGCACACGGCGTCGCGACGTGTCCGTTTCTTAACCGTCTCGCCGGTTGTGCCTGAATCCGCGCGGTCTAACGTTCGTATCGGACCTGAAGGGTACCCTCTCTCGGAAACCTCGAACCCTCCAGTTCCATCCTCCCTCCCTCAGACCGGAGGCGCCGAATGGGCAGGCGCCTCCGGTCTTCCCTTTTCGGGCCACGGACCGTCGGCGGCCACCATGACGTCCGCCGCCCCGCCGGGTCGCCGCCCCGCCGGGCGTGCGGCCACCGCCCCGCCGCCACCCGGCCGCCACCGCCCGTGTGTCAGAATCCCGGGCCATGGAGATCACCTGGTACGGACGCAGCTGTGTCCGCCTGCGCGGCAGGGACGTCGTGGTCGTGGCGGACGCCTATCCGTCGATCGTCGGCCCCACCGGACGCGGCATCACCGGCGACATCGTCACCTACAGCCACCCGGACGACGCCCCGCTCCACCGGGCGAAGGGCGCCCATCCGCGGACCGCGCACGACGGCGCCACGGCGATCCCCGGGAGCCTGGAGCAGGCCTTCCTCCTCGACGGACCGGGCGAGTACGAGGTGAGGCACGTGCTCATCACCGGCGTCCGGACGGCCCGTGACGACCGGCGCGGCGCCGAGCGGGGCCGGAACGTGGCCTTCGTGTACGAGATCGACGGCCTCCACACGATCCACCTCGGCGACCTCGGGCACACGCTCTCCGATGACAAGCTCGGCGAGATCGGCGACGTGGACATCGCGTGCGTGCCGGTGGGCGGGGCGCTGTCGGCGGCGAAAGCCGCCGAGGTCATCGCGCAGCTGGACGTGAAGATCGCCATCCCGATGCCGGTGTGCGAGGACGGCGTCTGCGCCGACTCGATCGCCCGCTTCTTCCACGAGATGGGTGCCGGCGAGCCCACGACGCCGCAGCCCAAGCTGTCGCTGTCGATCTCGTCGCTGCCCGACGAGGTGACGACGGTCCTGCTCGACTCCCGCGGCAAGGTCTGACCGCCGGGCGCGATCCGACCGAGCGCGGGACCCGCGAGGGCTGATACGGCGGCTTCCCGCGAAGGGCCCGCGGCGGCGTCCCGCGAAGGGCCCGCGGCGGCGTCAGGCGCGCTCGAGGACGATCTGCCCCCGCTTCACGACCGAGCGCACGAGGTTCGCGCCGGGGAAGTACGGGATCTGCAGGTGGGTCGGCACGCGCCAGATGACCAGGTCCGCCTGGCGGTCGGGCTCGAGCGACCCGACCTCGTCGCCGAGGCCGAGGGCGTGTGCCGCGTTGACGGTCACGCCGGCGAGCGCCTCGGACGGCGTGAGGCCCAGCTCCAGGCACGCGACCGTGAGCACGAGCGCCAGGTTGGGCGTGGGCGAGGTGCCTGGGTTGAAGTCGGACGCCAGCGCGACGGGGACGCCGCGCTCGATGAGGCGGCGCGCCGGGGCGTAGTGGTGCGTCATGAGGAACCACGTGGTCGCCGGGAGGAGCGTCGCGACGACCGGCCGGCCCCCGCGCGCGGCCTCGGCCAGCGCGTCGATGCCGGCCTCCGACGGCGCCGCCAGGTGGTCGGCGCTCACGACGCCCAGCTCGGCCGCGAGCTCGGCGCCGCCGGAGGGCGCGATCTCGTCGGCGTGGAGGCGCAGGTCCAGGCCGACGGCGCGGGCAGCCTCCAGGACGGTGCGTGACTGGTCCGCCGAGAAGACCCCTTCCTCGCAGAAGACGTCGCAGAAGCGGGCGATGCCCTGCGCGGCCACGAGCGGCAGCTGGTCGTGGACGATCGACCGGACGTACGCGTCGGTCGCGTCGGGCTGCGAGCGGAACTCGGGCGGGACCGCGTGGGCGCCGAGGTACGTGGGGACGACCTCGACCGGGCCCTCCTCGGCGAGCAGCCCGGCGACGTGGAGCAGCCGCAGCTCGGTGGCCGGGTCCAGGCCGTAACCCGACTTCACCTCGACCGTGGTGACCCCGTGGGCGAGCATCTCGTCGAGCCAGCGTCGGCCGTGGGCGAGCAGCTCGTCCTCCGTCGCGGCGCGGGTCGCGGCGACCGTCGAGAGGATGCCGCCCCCGGCCGCGAGGATCTCCAGATAGCCGGCGCCGCGCTGGCGGAGCCGCAGCTCCCCCTCGCGCGTCCCGGCGAAGAGCAGGTGCGTGTGGGGATCGACGAGCCCGGGGGTGACGGTCCCGCCGTCCGCGTCGAGACGGGCGAAGCGACTCGCCGGGAGGCCGTCCGCGGCGAGGGCGGCCACGACCCCTTCGCGCGGGCCGACGGCGACGACCCGTCCCTCCCAGCACGCGACCACCGGGGCGTCCGGCGCATCGACCCCGCCGACGTCGGCGGCCCGGAAGACGCCCGGGTCGTCCTGGTCGGCGCCGGCCCGGATCCCGCCGGCCATCGTCACGACCTCCGACGCTCCCGTGACGAGGAGCCCCGGCATGAGGTCGGCTGAGCCGCGGCCGCCATGGATCACGCGCAGGGTCATCGGCCGTCGTCCCCGGCCGCCGCGAGGCGCAGCTCCAGCGCCATCGACGGGTCCGCGCCCCGCAGGCGCATCCACGCTCCGGCGGCGCGCAGGCGGTCCTCGACCGGCAGGTCCGCGGGCACACCCGCGTGGTCGGCCACGTCCGTGAACGCGCGGAGGGGCGCGAGGCCGATGAGCTCCGTCTCCAGCACCTCGACCGCGGCCGTCGCGGCCTCGTCGCGGACGGCCTCGTAGACACGCCACATCGGCGTCGTGCCCACGTCGAGGAGGTTCATCGACACCTGGGCGCAGTCGGGGTCGTCGAGGCGGAACCCGCGCGCCTGCACCCTGGGCAGCCCGCCGCTCGACTCGCGCACGTGGGCCGCGATCGACTTCGCGAGGTCGAGATCGGCGGTGGCGAGGTTCACGTTCCACGCGACGAGGAACGGCCGCGCGCCGACGGCCACGGCGCCCGCCGTGGGGTGGAGCCGCAGCGGCCCGAAGTCGGGGGCGCGATCCGGGTCCGTGCGGATCGCGTCGCGCAGGCCCTCGTACTCGCCTCGACGCACGTCCGCGAGGCGCACGCGGTCGGGCCGCGTCGCCGCCTCCGCGTAGAGGTAGACGGGCAGGTCGAAGCGCGCGGCGACCCGCTCCCCGAACGCGCGGGCGATGGCGACCGCATCGGCCATCGTCGTCTCGCCGAGCGGCACGAACGGCACCACGTCCACGGCGCCGATCCGCGGATGCTCGCCGTGCTGCACGTTCATGTCGATGCGCTCGATGGCGACGGCGATCGCGGCCTCGAGCGCCGCCCGGACCGCGTCCGCCTCCCCGGCGAGCGTGAGGACGCTGCGCTCGTGGCTCGCGTCGCTCGTGCGGTCGAAGAGGTGCGCGCCGGGCGTGCCCGCGACCGCGGCCGCGATGGCGTCGATGACGTCGAGGCGCGTGCCCTCGCTGACGTTCGGGACCGATTCGATGAGGTGCGGCACGGGCGGATGATGGCACGCCGCACGACGCGGCACGCGGCGCCCGCGGCCCCGCCCCGCACGGGTCACCGCGCGCCCTCGCGCCCTGTATCCTCGGCCGGGGCGAGCCCCGCCCATCGTCCGCAGGAGAGCCTCCGTGACCGAGCAGCGCCGGAGCCTCTGGCGCCACCCCGACTTCCTGAAGCTGTGGACCGCGGAGACCGTCAGCCAGGGCGCTCCTCGGCACGATCGCCTTCCTGCCGTTCATCCTCCTGGGCCTGCCGGCGGGCGTCTGGGTGGACCGCCTGCGCCGGCGACCGATCCTCATCGCCGGCGACATCGGGCGGGCGGTGATGCTCGCGTCGATCCCCGTCGCGTCCGTGGCCGGCGTGCTCACCATCTGGCAGCTCTACGTCGTCGCGTTCGCCGTCGGGTGCTTCACCGTCTTCTTCGACGTCGCGTATCAGAGCTACCTCCCGTCGCTCGTCGATCGGGAGGATCTCGTCGATGGCAACGCGAAGCTCGAGCTCAGCCGGTCCGGCGCTGCGCTCGTCGGGCCGACGATCGCGGGCATCCTCATCGAGTGGCTGAAGGCGCCGGTCGCGATCCTCATCGACGCGGTCAGCTACGTCGGCTCCGCGCTCTTCATCTTCCTCATCCGGAAGCACGAGCCGGAGCCCGTCCATCCCGACGTCCAGGCGGGCGGCGAGCGGCCGAGCATGCGCCAGGACATCTCGGAAGGGCTCCGCTACGTGGGCGGGCACCGCCAGCTGCGGCTCATCGCCCTGTGCACCGCCACCTCGAACCTCTTCAGCAACGTGGTCTTCGCGATCGCGCTCGTCTACTTCGTGCGCGACCTGGGGCTGTCGGCCGGGGTCATCGGGGTGATCTTCGCGATCGGGAACATCGGCTTCCTCACCGCAGCGGTGGTGGCGACGCGGACGGAGCGGTGGATGGGCCTCGGGCCGGCGATCATCGTCGGCAACGCCCTCGGCACGCTGGGGATGTTCCTCATCCCCCTCGCGACACCCGCGACGGCGGTGCCGCTCCTGGTGGTCCAGGGGCTCGTCGTGGGGTTCGGTGTCGTCGTCTACAACGTGAACCAGGTCAGCTACCGGCAGGCGATCACTCCTGAGCGGATGCAGGGCCGGATGAACGCGACGATGCGCTTCATCGTCTGGGGGACGATCCCGATCGGCTCGCTGCTCGGCGGCGCGCTGGGGACGACGATCGGCCTCCTGCCGACGATCTGGATCGGAGCGATCGGCGGGCTGCTCTCGATGATCCCGGTGATGCTCCGGCCGATCCGCACGCTGCGGACGATCCCCGCGAGCCCGGAGGAGTACACCGAGCACGAGGCCGCCCATGAGGCGGCGCGGGCGACGGGCGGGATCGGGCCGATCTCGACGACCGAGGCCGTGGTCGAGGCGGAGGAGCGCGTCGAGATCGAGGAGCGCGCCGAGGCCGAGGAGCGGGCGGAGCGAGAGGGGGCGTGACGGCCCCCCCTGCGGGCGCTCTGGGTGCGCCCCGCCGGACCAGCCTGCTCCGGCACCCCGACTTCCTCCGGTTCTGGTCGGCCCAGACCATCAGCCAGTTCGGGAGCCAGGTCAGCATCCTCGCGCTGCCGCTCGTCGCGATCAGCTTCCTCGACTCCTCGCCCGCGGAGGTCGCGCTCCTCTCGACGATGGAGTTCCTGCCGTTCGTCTTCTTCGCCCTGCCGGCGGGAGTCTGGATCGACCGGCTGCGGCGGCGGCCGATCCTCATCGGTGCCGACATCGCCCGCGCCCTCCTGCTCGCGACCATCCCGGCGGCGTGGGTCGCGGGGGTGCTCACGATCTGGCAGCTGTATGCCGTCGCGTTCCTCGTCGGCTGCTTCACGGTCTTCTTCGACGTCGCGTACCAGGCGTACCTGCCGTCGCTCGTGGAGCGCGACCGCATCCTCGACGGCAACGCGAAGCTGGAGACGTCGCGGTCCGTGGCGCAGACGGCCGGCCCCGCGATCGCCGGCTGGCTCATCGGCGCGCTCACCGCACCGATCGCGGTGATCGTGAACTCGATCTCGTTCGTCGCGTCGGGCGTCTTCCTCGTGGCGATCCGTCGGCCGGAGGCCGACCCCGGGCTCGCGAGCGCACGGTCCGACGTGTCCGGCGCGATGGGCGCGGACGCGCCGGTCGCCGATCATCGGCCGGGCCTGCGCCGCGAGGTCGCCGCAGGCCTCCGCTACGTGTTCGCGAACCCGTACCTCCGCGCCATCGCGATCACGATGTCGCTGACGAACTTCTTCGGGCAGGTCGTCTTCTCGCTCTTCTTCGTCTACGCCGTGCGCGAGCTCGGACTGGAGGCGGGCGCGCTGGGGCTGATCCTCGGCATCGGGAACATCGGGCTGATCGTCGGCGCCGTCACCGCGTCTGCGGTCGCGCGGCGGATCGGGTTCGGGCCTGCGATCATCGCGTCGATCTGGGTGGCCGGGTCGGCGACCGTCCTCATCCCGCTCGCCCCCGCATCCGCACCGGCGCCGTTCCTCATCGCCCAGGGGCTGCTCTTCGGGTGGTCGGTCCTGGTCTTCAACGTCAACCAGGTGAGCTACCGGCAGTCCATCACGCCCGAGCATCTCCAGGGCCGGATGAACGCGACGATGAAGTTCATCGCGGTGCTGATGATCCCGGCGGGCTCCATCGCGGGCGGGCTGCTGGCGACCGCGTTCGGGCTGCACGCGGCGATCTGGGTCGGCTCGATCGGCGCGCTCTTCTCGTTCGTGCCGGCGCTGGTCTCGCCGCTGCGGGGCCTGCGGACGATCCCCACGGAGGTGGCGGGCGAGGCTGCCCAGGTCGGGGCCGCGGGGGCGGCGGGTGCGGATGCGGCGACTGCGCCCGCGGCGCCCCGCTCGCCCCTCGTGGAGCCTAGCCCGGAGCCGATGCTGGGCGAGATCGACTGAGCCTCAGCCGGCGTGCGCCCCCGGGCCGAACCACCGCGCGACGCGGCTCGTCCCGAACCGCTCCTTGTCCGCGGTGGCGTCCTCCGTCGGCGTGTCGAACGTCCCGTGCGGGGGCTGGCCCTTGAGGAACGTCACGTCGATCCGGGCGACCTGCCCCGCCCCGAACTCCATGTAGCAGATCCCGCGGCCGTCGTACGCCTCCGCCGAGGTGCCGTCCCGCAGGCGCGCCGCGATCCGGGCCGCGACGACCTTCGCCTGGCCCTCCGCGAAGACACCCGCCTTCGGCGTCCCCACGCTCGTGACGTCTCCGATGGCGTAAACGCCGGGGAAGCGCGTCTCGAGCGTGAGGGAGTCCACCGGGATCCACCCGTCCTCGGCCATCCCCGCCGCCTCGACCACAGCGGGGACCCGGTGGACGGGGATCCCGAGGAAGAGGTCGTACGGCAGCTCCGTCCCGTCGGACAGCAGGACGACCCGCCGGTGCGGGACCAGCGCGGACACCGGCCGGTCGGGCGCGAAGCGGATGTCGCGCTCGGCGAACGCGGCGAGGATCGCCCGCGACGCGTCCGGCGACGGAGGGATCGGCACGCCGAACGGCATCACGAGCGTGATCCCGCTCCCGGTCCGGATGCCGCGCGCGACGAGGAGGTCGTGCACCAGCAGCGCCGTCTCGCTCGGCGCCGGGGGGCACTTGAAGGGCGTGGAGGTGACGCCGATGACGACCTCGCCGCCGGCGAACGCGGACAGGGCGTCGCCCGCGGCGGCCGCGCCCGCCACCGAGTAGAACTCGTGACCTCCGTCGATGAGGCCCGGCGTGGCGGCGGGATCGTAGTCGGCGCCGAGCGCGACGACGAGCACATCGGCATCGAACGTGCCCGCGTCGGTCACCACCCGCCGGGCCACCGGGTCGAGCGAAAGGATCTCCGCCCGCACGAACCGGACGCCCGGCTTCACCAGGTCGGCGTACCGGTGGCGCGCGGCCGCGGGCGGGATGCGACCGAACATGACGTCGAGCTTGGAGAACCCGAAGACGAAGCCGTCCGCGCGGTCGACGAGCACGAGGTCGAGGGCGTCCCCGAACTCGTCGGACAGGACGGAAGAGAGCTCGAGGCCGCCGAAGCCGGCACCCAGGACGACGATGCGCATGACGCGGACGATACGCATGGCGTCAAGGACCGCGGCAAGGTCCGGGATCCGTCGCGGAAGCCCATCGGCGGGCGAGGCAGGTCAGCCGGATCGGGGAGCGCCGGACCGCGCGGCCCGGGCCGGCGGGGTGCCGGGTGACCGGAGCGACGAACGGCACTGGCCCCACGTCGCGGACGGCGCATCCTGCCGCCGTCGCGGGCCGAGACGGGTCGGCCCGGTCGCACGTGACCCGGGCTGCGCGACCCCGTCAGACGCCCCGGAGGAGGTCGCGATGACCACCCACGCGCCGCCGACCCTGCGGTCGGCCGAGTTCTTCCG
>JALOOH010000030.1 GCA_025454515.1 Chloroflexota bacterium | reverse complement strand
GGGGCGCCCGCCGGCTGCGGGCCGGCGACCCACTGCGGCCCGCTCACGACTCCACCGTCCGGTAGCGCCGGAAGACGACGGCGATGGCGACGGCCGACAGCCCGAGCGCGACGACGACGTAGACCCAGCCCGGCAGGTCCGCGCGGCGGACGATCGGGTTGGACATGTCCCCCGCCGGCGTCTGGAAGAGCCACGAGGTCACGCCGGCGAGGATCGTGTCGAACGCCGGCGAGGATCGTGTCGATCGACAGCAGGGCGGTCCACCGCTGGACGTCGCGGTCGCTGCGCAGGACGCCGAAGAGGATCCCGGCGATCGCGTTGCTCGCGATGAAGACGCCGATGATCGCCACGGTCGCGTACGCCCGGCGCGGGGTGAGCGAGGAGATCGCGAGCCCGATGGCGGCGAACAGCACGGAGATGAACAGGGCGCTCCCGAGGATCGGCAGGAGGCTGGGCAGGTTGTCCGCGATCCCGGTCCCAAGGTCCGTCGCCTGCAGGATCCTCCCGAAGAAGAGCAGCGCCTGCGGAGCGAGCGTGAACAGGAGGAGCGCCACCGTGAGGGCGAGGAGCTTCGCGAACGCGTAATCGTCGCGCGTGATCGGCCGGCTGAAGTACAGCGGCAGCACGCGGTCCCGCTGGTCCGGGCCCACGAGCTCGGGCGCCTGCGCGGCGATGAAGAGGAAGAGGACCGTCTGCGTGATCGAGTAGTAGGTCTCGTACGTGACGGGATCGAACTGCTCGGCCGCCCTGCCGGCGATCGCGCTGATGCCCAGGCTGATGAGCGCCGGGAGCAGGAGCAGCACGAGGAGCCCGAACGGGACGATCTTCGATCGCGCCCCTCGGCCGATCCCGAACGCGCCGCGGAGCGTGAGGACGGACAGCGACCGCACCGCGAAGGCGCGGCCGAGCCGCGGGCCCGCGTAGCCACGGTAGCCGATGTCGTAGATCGCGCCGCCGGGCCCGCTCGCCGCCACGACCTGGTCCGGCCGGGCGGCGGGCGGCGGGACGTCGCGCGGATCGCCCGTCATGCCGCGCCCTCCCGTGGGCGCGCGGGCTCGTCCGCGTCCGCGAGCTCGTCGCGGAAGATGTCCTCGAGGCTGTGCCGGCGCTGCTCCAGGCGGACGAGCGGGAGGCCCAGGTCCGCGATCGTGTCGCGCAGCGTGTCGTAGGTGGCGGCGCCCGCGGAGGGATCCAGGGCCACGAGGACGTGGCGACCCTCGCCATGTGCCCGCAGGCCGCGCCCGGAGAGCGCGGCGACCAGGTCGTCCGCACCGTCCTCGACGTCCACCGCGAGGGTGTCCGTGAGCTCCGTGAACGAGTCGAGCGGCGCGGCCCGCAGGAGCCTGCCGGCGTCGATCGCCACGAGGTAGCCGCACACGCGCTCGATCTCGCCGAGCAGGTGCGAGCTGACGATCACGGTGATCCCGAACTCCGTGCCGGTCCGACGCACGAGCTCGAGCATCTCCTCCCGGCCGGCGGGGTCGAGGCCGTTCGTCGGCTCGTCGAGGAAGAGGATCCGCGGGTCGTGCACGAGCGCCTGCGCCAGCTTCACCCGCTGCTTCATCCCGGTGGAGTACGTGCCGATCGGCCGGTACCGCTCCTCGTACAGGCCCACGTGGCGCAGGACATCGGCGGTGCGCTCCCGCGCGGCCGACGCAGGGAGCCCGCTCATCCGGCCCATGTGCGTGACGAAGTCCGTCGCGGACAGGTCCGAGGGCAGGCAGTCGTGCTCGGGCATGTACCCCACGGCCGACCGGATCCGCAGCCCGTCGCGCCGCGAGTCGAGGCCGAGCACCTCGGCATGGCCCCCGGTGGGCGCGACGAGCCCGAGGAGGATCTTGAGCAGCGTGCTCTTGCCCGCCCCGTTCGCTCCGACGAGCCCGACGATGCCCGGCTCGATCGAGACGCTGAGCGCGTCGAGCGCCGTGACGCCCGGATACCGCTTGGTCAGGTCACGCGTGACGATGAGAGCCATGCGCCTGCCAGCCTACCCGATACCGGACCGCGGGCGGCGTGCCTCTGCCGCCGGCCCGCGGGCGCGGAGCGTGCTCAGCCCATCTTCACCGGGACGGTGAGCGTGATCGGCGGAGCCTTCTCGAACGTGAGGGTGACCTCGATCGTCGACCCGTCCTTGAGCGGCTCCTTCACGCCGATGAGCATGATGTGGTAGCTGCCGGGCTTGAGCTCGACGGCCGCGCCCGCGGGCAGCGGGAGCTTCTCGATCGGCCGCATCCCCATCATCCCGCCGCCCATGCCGGCGCTCTCCACCGGGGCCGCGGACGACATCCCGCCGCCCATGCCGGCGCTCTCCATCGGGGCCTCCGACACCATGGAGACCTCGTGGATCTCCACCGTGGCGTCGATGTCCGCCGCGGCGGACACGAGCGCATCGTCGGTCCCGGTCCCGTTGAGGAGCGTCACGTACACCGCCGAGTTCGTCGCCCCGGGCGCCATCGCGCGGGCCCATGCTCCGGTCGCGGTGATCGCGCCAGGGGCGCCCTCGGTCGCGGGCACGGTCGAGGCGGCCGGGGCCGTGGTCGCGCCGGACGACGAGCAGGCGGTGACGAGGGCGATCGCGGCGACGCCGAGGACGGCTGATCGGATCAGGCCCGTGCGCATGAGTTCCTCCCTGGGGACGCCTCGCGGCCCTGGGCGACGGGTGGGTCCCGTCAGCCTGCGGCCAGTCTTCTGAGCTCCGGGACGATCTGGTCGGCGGACGACCCGAACGGGAACGTCTCGACCCACATCCCCATCGTGTCGATGAGGTAGATGTCCGTGGTGTGCCCGACGGCGTAGCCGGATGCCGACTGCGTGTCGAGCTTCTGGTACCGGGCGCCGTACAGCTCGGCCGCCTGCAGGATCTGCGAGTTGCGGCCCGAGAGGCCGATCCAGCCCTGGCCGAAGAAGTCGAGGTACTCCTGGAGCTTGTCGGGCGTGTCCCGGTCCGGGTCCACGGTGACGAACACGACCTGGACGGGAACCTCCGACTTCGCCACGGTCTCCCGCAGGACGCCGAGCGACGCCGGGCAGACGTCGGGGCAGTTCGTGTACCCGAAGTACAGGAGGATCGGCGTCCCGGCATACCGGTGGTAGTCGAACAGCTGGCCGTCCGTCTGCGTGAGCCAGAGCGGCGGCGCCATCTCGGCGGGATCGTTGATGATCGGCGTCGGCAGGGCGGCGCCCGGGCTGGGCAGGCCGAGACCGGGGCCGAGCGGGTTCGGCGCGGTGGCCGCCGGCGCCCCTGCGGCCGGGGTGGCGGCGGCGGCCCCGTCCGCGGCCGAGGCCGCGCCCGCGGGCACCGCCGCGGACGGCAGGGGCCTCAGCGTGGGAAGCGGGGCGGATGCGCTGCAGCCCGCAGTCGCCAGCGCGGCGGCCGCGACGATCGTCGCCATGGCCGCGCGCGCCCGTCCCCGGCCCGCGCGGCCCGTCATCTCGTGTCCCATCGACACGGAATGCTACCGAGGATCGCGCGGCGTGTCGCACGGAGGCTCGCGCCGCACGCGGACGACGGAGCAGCAGCGTCGCGGCTGCCGGCACCGCGCCGCGTCCGCAAGGTCGAGCGCCCCCACGACGAGCTCCATGACGGATCCGTCCGCCGTCCGGATCGCGAAGCCGGAGACGTCCTCCGGGCGTCCGGAGGTCCGCCTCATCGCTCCCCACCCGGGACCGCTGTCGCCGCCGACTCGGCCGCGCGGCGGGCCGCGAGCGCGTCCGCCCGCGCGTCGATCGCGGCCCTGGCGCTGCGCTCGCGCGCGAGCCGGGCATCGACGCGCGTCGACTCGACCTCCTCCGACTTCATCCAGTCCCAGATGACGAGCCCCATCGCCACCATGAAGGCGCCGTCGCCGAGACCCCACATGATCGCCCCGGACAGCTGCTGGTCCGCGAGCGCGGAGATGCCGAAGAACGGGGTGCGCGCGAGGTACGTCGGCCAGAGCACGACGCCGGCATTGAGGATGCTCACCGCGAGCCAGCTCATCGTCGGCATCTGGCTCAGCAGGTAGAGGATCTTCGCGGGGTGGGAGAGCCGCCAACGGAGCGGGTCCGGGCTGAAGACCGGGGTCCAGAACAGGAGCGCGGCTCCCAGGAACACGGCGTGCTCGAGCGCGTGGACGCCCTCGTCGCGCAGGGCGAGGTCGTACACGCCGCTGAAGTGCGTCCCCCACATGGCGAGGACCATCGCGATCCACCCGACGAGCGGGAACGTCAGCGCGCTCACGACGCGGCTGTGGAGGAGCGGGAGGAGCCAGCGGTCGCGAGCCGCGGGGGTCGCGACGCGCAGGGCGAGGGTGACGACGCCGCTCGCGACTAGGCACGGTGCCGCGAGGAAGGCGAGGACCGAGTGCTGGAGCATGTGCACCGACGCGAGGTCGTCCGCGAGCCCGTCCAGGGGGGAGAGGAGCGCCGCCGCGACCGACGCCATCCCGACGAGGAAGAAGGCGGTGCGGCTGCGCTGCCAGGGGTTCGCCGGGTGTCGCCGGTCCACGGTGCGCACGGCCGCGAGGTAGAGGACCGTGGAGACGGCGATCCCGATGATCGGGAGTGGGTCGAGGACCCATGCGGTCGCGATCGAGAGCGGATCCGTCGGGGGCGGGCCATCGCCGGCGCCGTGCGCGACCGCCACGCGGGCGACCGCCGGGAACGCGAGCAGGGCGGCGACGGCGGCGAGCCCGACGTGGCGGAGGCGAGCGCCTTGGCGGCGCGCGGGGCGCGGGCGGAAGCGCGGCATCGCGCGGAGGAGGAGCCGGGTCGGGCCGGGTCGGATCACGCGGACGGAGGTCGAGCGCGCCGCCGGTACGCGAGGACCGCGGCGGCGGCGACGGCCGCGACCAGCGCGGCGAGGATCGCGACGACGATCGGCTCCGTGCCCTGGCCGGTCCCCTGGTCGCCCGGCGACGGAGTGGCCGAGGGCGGCGCGCTCGGCGGCGAGGACACGGCCGTCGCGTCGGGCGTCGTCGAGGGCGGCGCGGCCGACGGCGGAGGCGCCGACGATCCGCCCGGCGACGGGGACGGCACGGCCGTCGGGGTCGGCGCGGCCGTCGGGACGGGCGTGGGCCTCGCGATCGTGAACGTGTACGACCCGGTCTCGACGTCCTTGTCGTCGTCGGAGACGGCCGTCCACCCCACCGTGTACACGCCCTCCGGGAGCGTCGGCGGCCGGAGCGCCATCTGCCGCGCCTCAGGATCCTCGGGCGCCACCCCTCCGGTCGCCACGATCGCCCCGTCCGGGGCGGCGAGCGTGAGCGAGCTGAGGGCGGGGTCGAGACGGTCGGTGAAGTCAGCGGTCACGAGCTCGGGCGTCTCCGGGATCGTGGAGCCGGGTGCGGGGTCCGCCGTCTCGAGGTCGGCGTGGGCCCGCGTCGAGGCAGGAACGGCGACGGCGGCCGCGAGCGCGACGGCCGCTGCGAGGGCGAGAAGGCCGGAGGACCGGCGCGCGGACGGGATCGTCATCGACTCCACGGTGGCACCTCGAGGGCGGGCGCCTCCGAGTCTAGCGGGTGTGCGCGGAAGCACGGAAGGCCGCACACTCCCCCCATGACACGCGCATGCCCGAACGGCCATCCTGTCGAGGACGACGGAGCCCGGCTCTGCTCGACCTGTGGCTCGTTCCTCGTGCCGACGGAGGCCGCTGCCGCCGCCCGGGCGCGGGGCGCCGGCGAGGACGTGCCCGTCCGCGACCCCGGCCGGATCTCGGCACGGACCCTGGGGATCCTCCTCGCGCTCGCCGCGATCGCCGTCGGCATCATCGCGGCGATCGTCATGCTCAACGCGTCGGGACCGATCGGCGGCCCGGCGCTCTAGGCCCGCGGGGAGACCCGCCTCAGCGGATCCCGGTGTCGTAGAGCAGGTCCACGCGCGCCGTGGCACCCGCCTCCACGGTGACCGTCGTCGGTGGCGCGACCCCCATGAGGCCCTCGACCGGCTGAGGCAGCAGCGTGTACGCGCCGGGCGTGACGGTGAGGGCGAAGGTGCCATCCGCGCCGGTGACCGCCGTCGCGACGGTCGCGCCGTCCGGGCCGGACACCATGACGACGGCGCCACCGACCGGCCGATCGGCGCAGGCCGGGTCGGGCGGCAGCTTGGCGACCGGGCACGTGGGGCCGGCGAGGGCTCGACCCACGATCGTCCCGGTCACCGGGCGGGGGGACGTGCCAGGGGAGCCCGTCACCGGGGTCGGCGGGGCGGACGTGGTCGCCGCCGGGACGCCGGTGGGCGTCGCGGCGCCAGCCGAAGGGGACGGCGTCGCCGACGGTGCCGGCACGGGCGTCGGCCCTCCCGGCAGGGGCGCCGACGCGGACGGGGCGGCCGAGCACCCCGCCAGCAGGACGGCCGCGACGAGGACGGTGGACGCGAGCGCGGCCAGGGCGGCGCGCGTGGAGGATGAGGTCGGGTCCCGCGGAAGCATCTCGGTCGGCAGACGAAGGAGCGGGCGCGGCGGTTCCCCGGGCACGGGCGCATCGCCGCAGGGTGGACGGTCCGTCAGCCCGCGCCGGCGGCCCGGAGGCGTGCGACGAGGTCGCGCAGCGGCGGGTTCGCCCGATCGCGGTCGGAGAGGACCGGACCGCCATCGTCCGCCGCCGTCACCGGCGGCCACGCGATCGCGGCGTCGGGGTCGTCCCACGCGAAGCCCAGCTCGTCGGTCCCGTCGTACTCGTTCGTCACCACGTAGACCAGGGTGAGAGGCTCGAGTGCGAGGAAGCCGTGCGCCACGCCGGCGGGGATCTCCACCCAGTCGTCGTCGCCGAGGGTACGCGTCTCGACCGGGGCCGCCGCCCGCGGGTCCGCGAAGAGCGGCCGGACGTCCACGAGCGCGACGAACGCGCGACCGCTGGCCACGTGCCAGCGATCGAGCTGGCGGCGATGGAGATGCAGCCCGCGCAGGACGCCGACGGCCGAGACCGACAGGTTCGCCTGGGCGAGGGCGGCGCCCGACCGGCCCGTCCGTGCGACCGACAGGTCGATGGTCGACGCGCGAGCGATCTCGGCGAGCCCGCCGCGCGCGTCGGCGTGGCGGGTCGCGTGTCCCCAGAGGACGCCGGGGATCGGGGACGACGCGCCGCCTCCGGTCCCCTCGCCCCCGGCCCCCGCACGGGGCTCGCGCGTCATCGGCCGGCCTCCTCGATGGATGCGAGCCAGCGTCGGAGTCGCGGGGAGTAGTCGGCCATGGCGAGCGCATGGTCGCGCATCGGCTCGCCAGAGGGAAGCGGCGTCGGCCGGAGGACGGCCGCGCGCGGCGGGCGGGAGGCGCGGGCGAAGGACGCCTGCGCGACGTCGCGGGTCGGCACGTGCACGCCCGCGAGCTCGAGCGTCTCGCGGCCCCATGCGGCGCGCGTCACCGGGCCGCCGTTCACGAGGTGATGGGTCCCGGCGAAGACGCCCGCCCCGAGCAGCTCGACGATCGCCTCGGCGACGTCGGCGACGAAGGACGGCGTGCCGGTCTCGTCGGCGACGAGAGCGAGCTCGCCGCCGTCGGCGCGCGCCCGCAGCGCCGCCACCAGGATCCTCGACGGGAAGTCCTCCCCCACGACGCCGAAGAGCCACGCCGTGCGGGCGATCGCGAGCTGCGGCCCGGTGACGCGCCCGGCGGGGAGCGACGCGGGCTCCCCATCCGCCGCGAGCGGGCCGTGGCGGACATCCGCCCCGAGCCCACCGGCCGCGGCGTACGCCGCCCGCGCTGCTTCCTCACCGGCGAGCTTGCTCGCGCCGTACGGGTTGGGCGGGCCGGTGGGATCGCCCGGGCCATATCCGATCGCCGGGTCCGCATCGCCCGGGAAGACCTCGTTCGTGGAGACGAGCACGAGGTCCGCGCCCGCGCCGGCGCACGCCCGCGCCATCTCCCCGGCGGCCTCGGCGTTGCGGCGCATCGCGAGCCGCGGGTCGAGCGCGCACGCGTCCACGTCCGCCCACGCGGCCGCATGGACGACGACGTCGGGCCGGTCGCGCGCGACGACGCGTGCGGCCGCCGACGGGTCGTCGAGGTCGTAGTCGGGCCGGCGCCACGCGATCGGTCCGAACGGGCCCGTGAACGGCGCGTCTCCGAGCGCCTCGACGAGCGCCCGGCCCAGGCGTCCGCCCGCACCTGAGACCGCGACCCTCACGCGGGCCTCTCGGCCTCCGTCGAGGCAGCGAGCCGGTCGCCGTACTGGCGCGCGTAGTACGCGTCCCATGCCGAGTCGCGGACCGCCCGCCACCAGGCCTCGTTGTCTCGATACCAGTCCACCGTCGCGGCCAGCCCCGCCTCGAACAGGACCCGCGGCCGCCAGCCGAGCGCTGCGATACGGCCGCCATCCATGGCGTACCGGCGGTCGTGGCCGGGGCGGTCGGGGACGCTCCGCACGAGCGACCACGGGCGGCCCAGGCGGGCGAGGATCCCGGCGACCACGTCGCGGTTCGCCCGCTCCGTCCCGCCGGGCACGTTGTACACGCCGCCCGGTGCACCGTGGCGGAGCGCGAGGTCGATCGCGGCCGCGTGGTCGGCGACGTGGAGCCAGTCCCGCCGCTGCAGGCCGTCGCCGTAGAGCGGGATCGGCTCCTCGTCGATCGCGTTGGTCGCGACGAGCGGGATGAGCTTCTCCGGGTGCTGGTACGGCCCGTACGTGTTCGCGCCGCGCGTGATGACGACATCGAGGTCGTGGGTGGCCCGATACGCGCCCACGAGCAGGTCCCCCGCGGCCTTCGCGGCCGCGTAGGGGGACCGCGGCGCGAGCGGGTCGCCCTCCCGACTGCTCCCCTCCTCCACCGATCCGTACACCTCGTCCGTCGAGACCTGGAGGAAGCGCGGCGCGCCCATCGACCGCCCATCCGCGTCATGCCGCTCGCCGGCGCGTGCGAGGTCCGTCTGCCGGCGGACCGCCTCGAGGAGCACCCGGACGCCGATGACGCCGGTGACGAGGAAGGCCGACGGGTCGAGGATCGAGCGGTCCACGTGCGACTCGGCGGCGAAGTCCACGACCGCGTCGGCGGCGGCCACGAGCGGGTCCACCGCGGCCGGGTCGGCGATGTCGCCCTGGACGAACGCGAACCGCGCGGCCTGCTCCGGATCGCCCTCGACCGGCGTGAGGTTCGCGCGGTTCCCCGCGTACGTGAGCTTGTCGAGGACCGTGATGCGCGTCCCGTCGCGCCGCCCGAGGACATCACGGACGTAGCAGCTCCCGATGAAGCCCGCGCCGCCGCAGACGAGGAGATGGGCGCCGGGCGGGACGGCCGGGCCCCCGGCGCCGGGCGGGACGGCCGGGCCACCGGCGCCGGGCGGGACGCCGCCCCCGGCGCCGGCCCCGACGTCGCTCGGCTCGGTCACTGCGGCCCGCCGTTGGTCGGGCGGCCGTCGAGGGGCCGCTGCGGGGGCGGCTCGAGCTCGCCCGCACGGTCGGCGGCGGCCGCGAGCTCGGAGGCGCGCAGGAGCGAATCGACCGTCCCGGCATCCGTCCACTCGCCCTCGTATCGATGCGCGAGCAGGCGCCCGCCCGGGACGTAGTGGTTGAGCACGTCCGTGATCTCGAGCTCGCCGCGGCCGGACGGCGCGAGGTGCTCGATGACGTCGAACGCGTCGGGCCGGAGGAAGTACACGCCGATGGGGATGAGGTCGCTCCGCGGATGCTCCGGCTTCTCCTCGAAGCCAAGGACACGGCCGTCGGCGTCGAGCTCGGCCACGCCGAACCGGCCCGGGTCGGGGACGCGGTACAGGAGCGTCCCGGCGCCCCACGGACCATCCTCGAACTCGCGCGCGACCGGTGCGAGCGCGGGGCCGCGCAGCACGTTGTCCCCGAGGAGCACGCAGAAGGGATCGTCGCCGACGAAGTCTCGGGCGAGGCCGATCGCGTGCGCGATGCCCAGCGCGCCTCGCTGGTAGCGGTACGTGAGGTCCATCCCGAAATGGGCGCCGTCCGCGAGCAGCTCGACCACGTCCCCGACGCTCTTGCCGCCGAGGATGACCATCACCTCGCGGATCCCCATCCCGGCGAGCGTCGAGAGCGGCCAGTAGATCATCGGCCGGTCGTAGATCGGCAGCAGGTGCTTGTTCGTGACGATCGTCAGCGGGTACAGGCGCGTCGCCGTCCCGCCGGCGAGGACGAGGCCCTTCATCGCGGGCAGCCTACCAGCGCCGACTACGGGACGCGGGCGACGACCGCACGCGCGGACGCTCCCGCCGGGCGGATCGCGTAGCCGCCGGCGGCCGCCGGCACGATGACCGACTCGAAGAGGCCGACCGCCTCCGACCCTCCCGCGCACGCGACGACGACGCTCCCCTCCACGACGGTCACGACGTGGAACGAGCGGCCCGCGGTATCGAGCGCGGCCGGCTCCGACCGGACGGCGACGAGGTCGCCCACGAACTTCTCGCAGGCGATCGCGGTCAGGCGGTCGTCGGGCTCGAGACGGGTCGCGCGCGGCACCGTCGTCGCGCGAGGAAGCAGGCTCGCGACCGACTGCTCGAGGTGGAGGCGGCGGCCCTCCGTCGCGGGGCGTCCCCAGTCGCTCACGCGATACGTGAGGTCGCTCGACTGCTGGAGCTCGTAGAGGAGGATCCCGGGCCCGATGGAGTGGAGGGTCCCGGCGCGGACGAGCACGACGTCGCCGGGGTGGACCCCGACGCGGCGCGCGTGCTCGTGGAGCGTCCCGTCGCGGATCGCGGCGAGGGCCCCGGCGTCGGTCATGCCCGGGACCAGGCCGAGGATCAGCTCCGCACCCGGGTCGGCGGCGAGCACGTACCAGCTCTCGGTCTTGCCGACCGCGCCGGGGCCCTCCAGGCGGGCGGCCATAGCGTCGTCCGGGTGCACCTGGAGCGAGAGCCACGCGGCGGTGTCGAGGATCTTCACGAGGACGGGGAAGCGACCGTCGGACGCGGCCGCGCCGTCCGGACCCAGGACCCCGACGGGGTCGTCGGCGACGACCTCGGCCAGGGTCCGGCCGGCCTCCGGGCCGTTCGCGACCCGGCACCCGTCCCATGCGACCCACGCCTCGCCGATCGGCTCGGCCGCGAGCTCGGGCCGGAGCGCGTCCCGGAGGCGCGAGCCGCCCCACACGCGGGGCCGGAGGTCGGGGAGGAGGCGCAGCGGGAGCGTCACGGTGTCGCCCATCGTAGCGCCCGGCGGAGCCCGCCCCGGGCCGCGGAGCCCATCGACCGAACTGACGCGGCCGACTGCGCGATGATGGGTGCATGACGCGGAAGGGCGCGACGCGGGCGGGGCTGGCTCTCGGCGGGGGTGGCTCCAAGGGCGCGTTCCAGGCGGGCGCGATCGCGACGCTCGTCGGCGAACTGGGGTTCCGGCCGGACGTCATCGCGGGGACGTCCGCCGGGTCGCTCAACACGCTGATCCTGGCGCACGCGACGACGCCCGACGAGTACCCGGAGATCGTCGATCGGCTCCTCGCCGCGTGGACCACCCTGGCGGACGCGTCGGACGTCTACCTGCCGCGGGCGTGGGTGGGCGACCTGCCGCCCTCGCTGCGGCGCGCGGCGGGCGACGCGGCGGCGGGCCGGCTGGGACCTGCAGCCGTGCTCGAGGTCGTGCGCTCGGCCGCGGCGATCCGACGGGCCGTCGGCGACTTCCGCAGCGCCGGCGACTCTGTGTACAGCCTCGCGCCCGTCGAGACACGGGTGCGGGCCGAGATCGAGCCGGACCGCGTCCGCGCCTCCCGCGCGCGCATCCGGATCTCGGCCGTCGCGCTCGAGACCGGCACCCTCCGCTGGGTCGACGAGGCCGGCCGGCTGTACGCGGCCGATGCGACGACGCGCGTCGCAGACGACCCCGTGGACCTGGTCGACGCGGTGCTCGCGTCGTCGGCGTTCTCGCCCGCCTTCCCTCCGCGGAGGATGGCCGGCGAGACCTACGTGGACGGAGGGTTCCGGACGGTGCTGCCGGTCCGCGGAGCGCGAGCCGCCGGCGCCGGGCCGGTGGTGGCGGTCGCATGCGCATCCGCCGGCGTGGGAAGTGCGCGGCCGATGGCCGACGCGAACGTGATCCGGGTCGCGCTGCGCGCCGCGAGCGCGACGCTGGCCGAGGTCGCGGCTCGCGATGTCGAGGACCTCCGGCGCGGACCGGGGCTGCTCGTCGATCCCACCGTGGACGTCCACGGCTTCCTGGAGGTGGATCCGGGCCGGATCGCGATCGACATCGACCTCGGGCGCATGGTGGCGGCGGAGCGCGTGGAGGCGGTCGGTGGGCTCGAGCGGATCCTCGCGGCACGGCGGGCCGGGACGCCTGACGTCGAGGACCCGGCCGCGCTCGCCCTGACCGACGCGCTCACGCGTGCCGTCGTCCGGCTGCGGGTCGACGCCTGGGCCGACGAGGAGCGGCTGCTCGAGGGGCGGCCGCGGGCGGACGCGGCGGCGGCGCTCGCGGCGGTCCGTGCGCGCAAGTGGCTGCTGCGCCATGCCGTCGCGGCACGCGCGGCGCGCCCCGGGCCGATGCCGCCCGGCTCCGACGGGTGGTGGCGGGGGTTCGAGCGCCACGCCGGCCGGCCGGTGCTTCGCGACCCCTGGGCCGGCCTCTCGGAGCGCAACGGCGGACCGGTGCCTGCGGTGGACGCCGACGCGTTCGTGCCGGGCCCGTTCACCATGGCCGACCGCGAGAGCGGCGAGCGCTGGCGGGTGGTCGCCGGGCGGCGCCGGCCGTCGGCGGGCGGAGAGCCCGGCCCGCCGGGCATCGCCGGGGCAGGCGTGCTCGCCGGTGCCCCGGGCCCGGGTGGGACCGCGCCGCTCATCGCGGTCGACCGGAGCGTCCTGGAGCTGGTGCCCGAGGCCTGAGCCCGCGGCGGCG
Organism: Chloroflexota bacterium; assembly: GCA_025454515.1. Lineage (GTDB taxonomy): Bacteria > Chloroflexota > Limnocylindria > Limnocylindrales > CSP1-4 > CAIYQJ01. The sequence continues at coordinate 5,622 of JALOOH010000030.1, read as the reverse complement.
GACCGCGGACGGGCACGTCACGGACCGGGTCTGCGCCATGCGCGCCTGCGCCCTGCGCATCGGCTCCCGGACGGCTACACTCTCCCGCGCCGCGACGCCCGCGTCGCGCGCCTGTGGGCAGGTTGGGCAGGTGGTGAGCCCAGCTGACTGTAAATCAGCCGCCAACGGCTGTAGAGGTTCGATTCCTCTCCTGCCCACCACCCCTGCCGGGCTCGCGCTGGCTCCACGCCACGGGGACATTCTCGACCCGCCTGCTGATCGAGACGCGCCGGTCGCCGCTGGACGTCCGGGCTATCGTGGGGCCATGAAAGGCGATCGGGTCGAGGCCCTCGTGGACACCGGTCAGGGCGTGCAGACGTTCGAGATCACGGCGACACGGGCGGGGCGGCGGATCGAGGTCGTGACGTCCCGGGGGGTCGTGGAGGTCCGCGAGGTGACCCGGACGGGTGTCCCGGTCCGGACGGGCAGGTTCATGACCTCGCGCCTCATCGCGCTCGTCGAGCATCCGGCCGCCGACGAGCGTGGCCGCGTCGAGGTGACGACCAGACATCGCCTGCAGCCGTCGGAGCGATCGACCAGGGCCTAGGGCCGGCGCGTCCCCTCCGGGCACCGGACCGTCCCCTTCAGGGACAGAACGACCCGTTCGTGACAGGTAGGTCGAAGCTCTTCATCGGATCCATCGACGGGCCGCCCAGGGCCAACGCCGGGGTCTGTGCCCAGAACTCACCCTGGGCGTTCTTCCCGACGAGGTGCAGGACGGACTTCGCCAGCTTCGCGTCGCCGGTGATCGTCCCCTCCTGGCCGCCGATCGAATATGGGACTCCTTCCAGGTCGATCCGGAAGGCCGCGTTCCATGGGCCGGCGAACGACTTGTCCTTCGCCGTCTGGGCGTTCCGCGTCAGGAGCGCGTGGCCGGTCCCGGAGAGGGCAAGCGAACCGCCGCCGAGTGGGTAGGTCCCTTCCACATCGATCACCCAGTCACCCTCCGGGCCACCGCACTTGGTGCTGGTGAAGTGATACCAACTGATGATCGTGTCGATCTTGTAGTCGCACTTCGGCTTGCTGCCCTTGAAGGCGTCGGCACGCTCGACGAGGCGGTCCACCGTCTTCTGGTCCACGTTGGTCTTCTCGATGTTCGACAGGGCGTCGTCCGGGGCCCCGGCCTTCGGCCGGCTGTACGTCTTCCCGTCGGCCGGATCGACGTACGTCTCATAGGTGTCGTTGAGGCCCATCACGTGGGCGGCCTCGTGTGCGTAGAGGCTCCTCTTCCAGGACGCGGGCGGGTACGACCAGGTCGTCGGCGGGACACTCCCGTTCACGGGGGTGAGCCTGTCGTTCGGGGTGTTCCCGTCCCAGGTCGAACCGGAGTTCGTGGTGCCCATGACGACGCTCGTGATGTTCGCCGACGTCTGGTCGATCTGGACGACGACACGGTCGTCCCCTGTCGGCGGGCGTCGATCGGCAGGGGTGTTGTCGATGATCACGTCGACGACCACCTGGAGCAGGTAGCAGCGGTAGCGGTTGTTGTTGTTCCACACGCTCGTGATGTTGTCGGCGATCGCCTTCGCGGCTGCCGCGTCGACGCGGCAGCGTGCGGCCATGGCCGGCCCCACGAGAGCCATCGCTTGCATGGTCGCGGAGGTGCACGAGGTCGCCAGCGTCAGGCGGACCGTCGCGGTCACGATCTTCGCCTCGTCGTCCACCGACCATGTCACGGCCTTCGTGGCCGCGACGAGAGCCTCGAGCGTCAGGTGCGCGGCAGGGAACGGTCGAGCCGGCGATGCCGCGCTGGGCGCGGGCAACGAGACGAGCGCCAGCGCGCCCGCGAGCGCGACGGCTGCGATGCGCCTCACGGTGCGGTCCATCGGCCGGTCTTCTTGCTGTACTTCATCCTTGCGCCATGCGCCGCCAGCCACTTCTTCCAGGCGGCGGCGACGGTCGTCCTCGGCGCATCGGCGGCGATCTTCGGGCCTGCGATGTACCGGGCGAGGCTGCCGGCGGCGTAGTCGGCCAACGCGACCGGAGGCATCGAGCCGCCGAGCACCCGCTCGTCGAGAAGCAGTGCCGCGAGCACCTTCGCCCCGGACGCGTCGCCCCACGAGAGCACCGCCGCGGCGGCCAGGGCGCGGGTGGACGGGTCGGCAGCCTTCAGGACGGGCCGGAACGGCTTCGGATCCACCCCGGTGGTGGCGTAGACCCACGTCGCTGCCCAGAGCGCGTCACCGGTGACCTTCGCCTTGATCGCGGCCGCGGCGGCCGCGGCGGCGCCGTCAAGGAAGCGGACGGCGCCCACGGCGTCGATCGTCGCCGGCTCGGAGAGGTCCGCGGCGTCGATGGCGGCCCTGATCTGCGCCGTGCTCGCCGCGGCCGAGAGGCCGGCGGCGCCCACGCCGGAGGACGAGCCGCCGGCCACCGGGTCACCGATCTTCGGGGCGGGGGTCGGCGCGGCCCCGCCGCCGGGCACTCCCGGCGCCGCCACGCACGCGGCCGACATGACCGCGACCGCCAGGAAGAGCAGGCCGAGGGCGGATGAGCGGGAGGAGCGCCGCTCCGTGGGCATGCGCGGACCATACGCGTACTCGAGCAGTGTGGGAAGCCCCCTTCTCGCACGGTCCCGGATCGCCCACGGGCTCGGCGCCGTGACCGCCGCCGAGCCGCGCTCGGCGTCGACGCCTCGACCAGGGTGCGCTAAGGTGCGCCGGAGATGTCGCGCCCCCGCATCGACCCCGTCCGCCTCGCCCTCCGCCTCGTCGACCCCCTTCCGGGCGCCCGGGTGTCCCGCGCGCGAGGCGCCCGCACGATGGCCCTCGTCGCGGGCCTGCTCGCCGTCGCCATCGTCTGGGCCGCGGCCCCCGCGGGCGTCGCCGCTGAGCCCGTCGGATCGGGCGGGCGGATGCGCGTGGACCTCTACGGCAAGGGCGACTTCGCCTCCCAGACGAACCTCGTGCAGTGCGTCGGCGCGAGCATGCAGATGATGCTCAACATGATCGGGCCGGTCGACGACCGGACCGCGGCGACACAGGCTCGGCTCTTCCGGCTCGCGCGCTCGCTCCGCGATCCCGCGAGCACGTGGCGCGCGAACCGCCCGGGGGCGTCGGCCGCGGGCTGGGCGCGCGGCCTCACGGCGGCGGGAGCCGGCCCGTACGGCGTGCGCACCGCGGCGACGCTCGAGGATGCCGTGGCGATGGCCGCGGCGGCGATCGTCGCGACCGGCCGCCCCGTCGGGCTCCTCGTCTGGGAGGGAGCGCACGCGTGGGTGATGAGCGGCTTCGAAGCCGACGGGGACCCGGCATCCGCGACGACCGCGACCGTGCGGTCGGTGCGCGTGCTCGACCCGCTCTACCCCCGGGCGGTCGGCGCCCCGTGGGGCCCGGGTCCCGCGCCGGACGCGCGCCTCACCGTCGGCGAGCTCGGCCGCGTCTTCGTCCCGTACCGGCCCAATGGGAGGAACGCCGCCCTCCGGGGACGGTACGTGCTCGTGCTCCCGCTCGAGTCCGTGGCGAGCGCGCGCCTCCAGGCCGTGCCTGCCTGAAGGATCAGGGGGATGGACACGCCGGCCCCCGAGGTGCATCCTCCCCCGGTCAGCGTCCCAGCTGGGAGCCAGCCTCGGGCGCCTGCATCGATGGTGCGGCGTCGTCCCGGCCCCGGCTCACGATCACACGACGGGCTCGACGCCCGGCGACGATCGCCGGACCGCGTCCGCCGTCAGCGCAGTCGTGTGCCGTGCTCGTCGCCCCACCCGGTCCGCCTCGCCCGCGGCCGGCACCGTGCCGCCGCAGGTCACCGAGGCACAGCGGAAGGGGATCGTGCGATGGGATCGGTCGAGCACCTTGACTTCGCGACGCCCGACGAGACGAGGACGTTCGGGCACGGGCGCATGGACATCCTCAACACGGCGGCGGGCGTCGTCGGGCGCCTCACGATCGAGCCGGGATGGCGCTGGTCGAACGACGTCAAGCCGATCGCCGGCACCGACTGGTGCATGGCGCCCCACTTCGGGTACCACGTGGCCGGCACGCTCCACGTGCAGATGGCCGACGGCGCGGAGTTCGATGTCCAGCCCGGGCAGCTCGTGCGGATCCCGCCGGGCCACGACGCATGGGTCGTGGGCGACGAGACGGTCGTCGAGGTCGACTTCAACGGCGCGACGGACTACGCCCGCGCCTGACCGGAGGGCCCGCCGGGCGCGCACGACGGGGACCTCGCGATCCAGGCCGACGAGGGCGTGAGCGTCGATCACGCGTGCGAGGTCTGACCCGCCACGGGGCGGCGGACCGCGAGCGGTCCGCCGCCCCGTGCCCGTATCGGCGCCCGTGCGAGCCGCATCAGAGCTCGACCGTCGAGAGCCTCCCGTCGGCGATCGCGGCGACGTACGCGCGGTGGTCGCGCTCGTTCTGGTCCGCGTACGCCTCCGCGAAGTCGGCGACGGCCCCGTCGAACGCGTCGCCCGAGCCGAGATACGCGGCGATCGCGACCGCGTCCCCAGTGCGCGCGTGCGCGCGTGCGAGCGACCACCCGCAGATGGTGCCGTAGAACGCGAGTCCCGGCGACTGCAGCGCGGCGATCTCCACGGACCCCTTCATGTCCCACAGCTGGCGGAAGTAGAAGTGGCGGCCCGTCGGGCCCGTCGTCCAGCCGAGCAGGATGTCCGGGGTCGCCTGCATGGCCCGCTGCCCGACGACGACGCGCTCGCCCTGGTGGGCATGCCGGCCGGGGCCCACGTACGGGTCCATCACCGACGCGGTCGCCTCCTTCACCTGGAGGATGAGCGCATCGCCTTCGTCGCGCCCCTCCAGGACGACCACGAAGCAACGGGTCCCCACGCTCCCGACGCCCACGACCTTGCGGGCCGCGTCGGTGAACCGGTACCGCTCGAGGAAGTCGCGCCGGTTCTGGGCGAGGGTCGCGCGGTACCCGGCGAAGACGCGGGTGAGCAGGTCGGTCTCGGTCGGGAAGTGCTCGATGACCGGCGGATCTTCGACGATGACCCTGCGCCCGTCCTCGACCGCGGTCAGCGACTCGAATGCCCGCATGCCGTCGCGGCTGCGGGCCTTCGCGAAGATCGCCTCGATGCGCCTCCTTCGGGTGGTGCCGCCGCGTCCGCGGAGCCACGGGGTGGCATCGGCTGCCCCGAGGATGTCGGTGTCCGTGATCTTCGCGTACCAGACGTCCATGAGGCGCATGGACGCGTAGCGGGCGATCCACTCGCGATAGGACCGGACCGCCGCGAGCGTCGCCATGCGGCTCGTCCGTGGAGCGAAGCCGTTGCCTCGGCCCGCGATGACCACGCTCGCCGCCAGCCGCTTCACGTCCCACTCCCACGGGCCGGGGAGCGTCTCGTCGAAGTCGTTCGCGTCGAACACGAGGGTCCGCTCCGGCGACGCGAAGAGGCCGAAGTTGCTGATGTGGGCGTCGCCGCTGGCCTGGACCTCGATCTCCGTCCGCGGGGTCGTGGCGAGGTCGAACGCCATGACGGCGGGCGTCCCGCGGTAGTACGCGAAGGCGCTCTCCGCCATCCGGGCGTGGCGCAGCGGCAGGAGCTCCTGGAGCCGGTCGGCCTCCTGCGCCGCAAGGATCGCCATAGGATCCCGGCCCGGCGCCGGCTCGAACGCCGCGTGGCTC
>JALOOH010000156.1 GCA_025454515.1 Chloroflexota bacterium | reverse complement strand
GAAGCTCTCGTTGATCCCCTTGAACCGGTCGAGGTCCAGGACGAGGACCGCCACGCGCGGCTCGCCGTCCTCGCGCTCCCAGGCGAGCGCGTGCGCGGTCCGGTCGAGGAAGAGCGAGCGGTTCGGCAGGCCCGTCAGCCCGTCGTAGAGGGCCTGGCGAGTCAGGCGCTCCTCGATCGCCCGCCGCTCCCGGATGTCCCGGATCGCCGTCGCGCGCGCCGGCGCCTCGTCCGCGTACGGGATCGTCCTGCCGATCAGCTCGACCGCGGCGAGCGCTCCGTCGGGAAGGAGGACCGCTGTCTCGACGGGGACCTCGGTGTCCACCTCCAGGTGGCGCGCGATCGCGTCGCGCTCGGCCTCCGGGAAGAGCCCGAGGACGGGGAGGCCCGCCACGGACGCGGGGGACCGCCCGAACAGCTCCACGAACGCGCGGTTCACCTCGAGGATGCGTCCGTCGCGGTGGATGACGAGCGCCTCGAACGACGCGTCCGCCAGGCGGCGCAGGCGCTCGGATCCTGCGCGCAGCTCCTCCTCGGACCGCTCGCGCGCGGCGATCTCCGCGCGCGCCGCCGCATGGAGGCGGGCGTTCTCGAGCGCCATCGACGCGAGCTGGGCGAACCGGCCGATCGCCGCGGCGTCGTCCGGGCTGTACGTCCTCTCGCCCGCACCCGCCGCGACGCCGATCACGCCGACGACCTCGCGGCCGTCCGTCAGCGGGACGCCGACCGTCGACCCGATCGGCTGGCCGTCGAGGCGCACCGTCCGCCCCGTCCACGAGGCGTAGTCGGTCACCACGAGCGGCTCGCCCGTCTCCCACACGCGCCCGGCCAGGCCCTCGCCGCGCGCGAGCTCGAAGCCGTCCCACCCGGCGAACATCCCGAGGCCGACCGCGACGCGGAGGACGCCGGCTTCGTGGTCCACGATGTACAGGTACCCGTTGCCCGACCCGACGAGGCCCGCGGCCCGGGCGACGATCGTCTCGAGGAGCTCGTTGGGGTCGCGCCGGGCCAGCAGCACGTACGTGGACTCGTGCAGCGAGGCGAGGTACTCGGCGCCGTCGCGGGCGTCACCGGCGCCGATCGCGGACCGCGACTGCCTGCGCGCCGCCTTCTCGAGGTAGAGCTCCGCGTCCGCGTTCATCACGAGCTCGTCGCGCGTCCGCCCGTCGGCGGGGTACGTGGCGACGCCCACGCTGATCGTGACCCGCGGCCCCGCGATCCCGTGGCCGAGGGCCTCGATGGTCGTCTCCAGCCTGTCCGCCACGGCGCGCGCCTCGGCACGCCCGAGACCGGGCAGCAGCGCAGCGAACTCGTCGCCCCCGTATCGATAGATGCGGTCGCCGGACTCGCACCGCACCGCCGCCGCCAGGGCCTGTGCGACCGTGACGAGGAACCGGTCGCCGGCTGGGTGGCCGCGCCCGTCGTTGAAGACCTTGAAGCCGTCGAGGTCGAGCATGAGGAGCGCGAACGGCTCCGGCAGCGCTCCCGGGCCCGGCGGCTGGAGCAGGGCCGCGAGATCCTCCTGGAAGGCGCCGTGGTTCAGGGCGCCGGTGAGCGCGTCGCGCTCCGCGCGCATCTCGGCGGCATGGCGCGCCTCCACCGCCTGCACGGCGATGGACGCCTGGCCCGCGAAGAGCGTGATGAGCTCCACCTCGTCCAGCTGGAACGCGGCGTGACCGGGTCCCGACCGGCTCACGTTGAGCGTCCCGATGACCTCGCCCGCCGCGCGGAGCGGGACGACCACGAGCGCCTCGGGATCGTCGGGGGTGCCCGGCACGATCGCCGCCCGTGGGTCGAGGTTCGCCTCGTTCGCCACGACCACCTCGCCGTGCGTGATCGCCCACCCGGTGAGGCCGACGGTGATCGGCTGCGCGTCGGCGAGGATCTCGTCGGCATACCGGTCGCGCGCGAGCACGGCCACGCGGAGGTTCCGCTCGCGGTCGAGGCGGTAGATCGTGATGCTGTCGTAGCGCACGACGGTGTGCAGGGCGTCCGCGATCCGCTCGAAGACGGTCGCCGGGTCGCGCGAGGCGAGGAGCGTCTCGTTCACCTGGAGGAGCGAGCGCTGGCTGGCGAGGCGGCGCTCCAGCTCCGCCTGCTGCGCGCGGAGCTGGCCGATGCTGCGCGCGTTCACGAGTGCCTGTGCTGCGAACCCCGCGAAGATCGAGAGGGTCGTCAGGTCCTCCGCGGAGTACCGGTCCACGCCCTTCTTCGAGACGACCACGACGCCGACGACGGTGTCGCCGTACGACATCGGCGCGAAGAGCATCGATTCGGGCTCGTCCGACCCCACGATCCGGGCACGCCGCTCGCGGCTCGTGTCCGCGACGCGGAGCGGCGTGTCGTGCTGGGCCACCCACCCGGTGAGCCCGGTCCCGACCGGCACGCGAAGGAGCTCCGGGTCCGGGTCGTGCGAGCCGAGGAAGGTCCCGCTGAACGCCAGCGGCTCGCACATCCGGCTCTCGTGGTCGATCGTGTACACGCGGGCGCTGTCCGAGTCGTACAGCTCCCGCACCTGGGCGACGATCGCCCGCCCGATCTCGGCGACGTCGTGGATGTGGTTCAGCTCCGCCGCCAGGTCCTCGATCGCGTCCAGGCGGGCGGCGAACCCCTCGACGCTCGAGTGGAGGCGCGCGTTCTGGAGCGCGACCGCGGCCTGCGCCGCGAACGCCTCGAGCAGGTCCACGTCGTCCCGGGTCCAGGGTCGCCGCGACCGGTGGTAGACGCCGATCACCCCGATCGACGCGTCGAAGTGGACGATCGGCACGAGGCAGGCCGTGCGGATGCCCTCCGCCCGGTAGGCGGCTCGCATCTCGGTCGTCGTGCCGCGGGTCGTCGGCTCATCGAGGACGATGGTGCGGCGCTCCGTCATCGCCCGGACCGCGGCGGTGCGGCTCGACGGCCGGAGGCGCTCGACGAGGTCGATGAGCCCGGGGCCCAGGCCGCGGTGGGCCGCGAGGCGGAAGGGATGGTCGCCCGGCTCGACCGTCCAGATCCCCACCTTGTCGGCGCCGAAGAGCGCGATCGCGAGCTCGACGACCTCGCCGAACACGCGCGCGAGGTCCGCCTCGCCACTGACCTCCGACGCGAGCTGGCGCAGCGCCGCGTGGCCGCTCGAGACCGCACCGGCCTCCGTCGGCAGGACCCGGATCTGTGGGTCCGCGGCACGCGGGGGAGCGGCCGCGCCGTGCGTCGCCCGCACGGCCGGCGACGGCGGCGGCGCCGGGAGCCCGGACGCTCCCGTCGCGATGTCGCGTCCCCGCACGCTCCGCTCCCTTCCGCGATGGATGCGGGCCGACGGAGCGGCCCGCGTCCTCGACCTTACCGCGCGCGCCGCGCCCGGCGTGATGGGCCAGCGGTACTACCCGGGGTACGGCCGACCGTGGGCGCGAGGGCCGGCCGGCGGGTCGTGGACCCGTGGGCGCGGGGCTGCACCGCGGGCCACGGACCCCGTTGACGCCGCCCGGCCGCGGGTCTAGACTCAATCCCGACGGAATCACTCGGATTTCCACCGGCGCCCGGCCGCCGTGCGTCCCCCGGCGGCCGGGCGCCATCCCGATCGGCGGGTCCGCCGGGGGACTCCTCCTCACCCCGGCCGGACCGGCCGATACCACTGGGGTCGACCGCATCGTGACCGTGAAGACCTTCCACAGCGGCGGCGCCATCTCGTTCTCCACGAAGGGCGAGTACGGCGTCCGGCTGATGGTCCGCCTGGCGGCCCACCGAGGCACGGGCCCCGTCTCGCTCGGCGAGATCGCGGCCGAGGAGGACCTCCCGCGCGCCTACCTCGAGCAGCTCGCGATCCCGCTCCGCGAGGCGCGACTCATCACGAGCACGCGCGGCGCGCGCGGCGGCTACGAGGTCGCCCGCGACCCTGCCACGATCCGGATGAGCGAGGTCCTGCGCGCCCTCGAGGGGCCCCTCGCGCCGATGATCTGCGCGAGCGAGGACCCCGCCCACTCGCCCGGCTGCGCCCGGGAGGGCGCGTGCACCGTCAATCACCTCTGGATCGCCGTCCGCGACGCCATCGCGCAGGCGCTCGACTCCGTGACCCTCGCCGATCTCGTCCCGCCCCCGACCCTCGTCGAGGTGCGTCCCATCGGGGCGGTCGAGCCGGAAGCCGCCGCCGTCTGACACCCGCACCACAGGAGCCCCGACCCACCGTGACCGACCAGCTGCTCGTCATCCGCGACCTGCACGTCTCGCCCGTCGCCGCGCCCGAGAAGGAGATACTCCAGGGCATCGACCTCGCGGTGGACGCCGGCCGGGTCCACGCGATCATGGGGCCGAACGGCTCAGGGAAGACGACGCTCGCGTACGCGCTCATGGGACATCCCGCGTACCAGATCACGCAGGGCGAGGTCCTCTTCAAGGGCGTGGACATCCTGGCGCTCTCGCCCGACAAGCGGGCCCGCATGGGCCTGTTCCTCGCGTTCCAGTACCCCACCGCGATCCCCGGCCTGTCGGTGGCGAGCTTCCTGCGGACGATGCTCAACGCGCGCCGCCAGGGGGTGGACAAGGACCCGGACATCGACCCGACCGACCCGACCCGCGGCGGCATCTCGATGGGCGAGTTCCGACGGCTGGTCCGGGAGAAGATGCAGCTCCTGAAGATGGACGAGGCGTTCGCCACCCGCTACGTGAACGACGGCTTCTCCGGCGGCGAGAAGAAGCGTCTCGAGATGCTCCAGATGGCCATCCTCCAGCCGGAGATGGCGATCCTCGACGAGACCGACTCCGGACTGGACATCGACGCGCTCCGGATCGTCGCCGAGGGCGTGAACGCGCAGCTCCGACCGGAGATGGGCGTCCTTCTCATCACGCACTACCAGCGCCTCCTCAACCACATCAAGCCGGACGTCGTCCACGTGCTCGCGCGCGGCCGGATCATCGCGACCGGCGGCCGCGACCTCGCCCTCCGCCTCGAGGACGAGGGGTACGCGGGGGTCCTCCAGGAGGCGGGCCTCGAGGTGGACGCCTCCGACTCGGGCCTCGACGCGCGGGCGCCCGAACCGGTCGAGGCGGGCGCCTGATGGCCGAGGCGGTGGACGTGCGCACGAGCGCGCCCGACCTCCGGCGGCCCGGCGGGATCGTCCCGCTGGACGCGCACGCCCTGCGGACGGACTTTCCGATCCTCGCGACGGCGACGTCGCACGGGAAGCCGCTCGTCTACCTGGATTCAGCCGCCACGAGCCAGAAGCCCCGCGTCGTCATCGAGGCCGTGGACGGCTTCTACCGCGAGTACAACGCGAACGTCCACCGGGGCATCTACGAGATCGGCGAGCGCGCCACGGCCGCGTACGAGGCGGCACGGGCCTCGGTCGCGCGCTTCATCGGCGCGCCGGACCCGCACGAGATCGTCTTCACCCGCAACGCCACCGAGGCGGTCAACCTCGTCGCATACAGCTGGGGCCGCCGGAACGTGGGTCGCGGCGACGCGATCGTGCTCACGGAGATGGAGCACCACGCGAACCTCGTCCCCTGGC
>JALOOH010000029.1 GCA_025454515.1 Chloroflexota bacterium | reverse complement strand
CGATCGAGTCGGCGCTCGACGCGACGCGGCTGGGGACGCGACTCCGGCTCAACATCGCGTTCAACTACGCGGGCCGCGCCGAGATCGTGGACGCGGTCCGTGCCCTCGTGCGCGCGGGCGTCCCCGCGGACGCCATCGACGAGGCGGCGGTCGCCGGCGCGCTCTACACGGCCGGGCAGCCGGACCCGGACCTGGTCATCCGGACGGGCGGGGAGCAGCGCCTCTCGAACTTCCTCATCTGGCAGTCGGCGTACGCCGAGTTCGTGTCCACGCCGGTCCAGTGGCCGGCCTTCGGTGCGGAGGCGCTCGACGACGCGCTCTCCGACTACGCGCGCAGGTCGCGCAGGTTCGGGCGGTAGCCATGCTGATCGATCGTGCCAGGAGCCTCGTGATCCTGGTCCCCGTCGTCGTCGGCCTCGTCCTCGTGGGCCAGCCGTGGTTCACCCTGGGTGTGGCCGCGATCGCGGCGGGCGCCGGGTGGGAGGCGTTCCGCCTGCTCCGTGCCGCCGGCTACGAGGTGCTCGCGCCGGTCGGGATCCTCGCCGTGGTGGCGATCGTGCTGGAGCCCGCCGTCCCGGGCACGGCCATCACGGCGACGGGCGTCGTCGTGGGCCTCGCCATCGTGCTCGTGGGGATCGCCGCGTTCAGCATCACGGACACCAAGCGCGGGTTCGAGGCGTGGATGGCGACCGTCTTCGGCGTGCTGTACGTGGGGCTCCTCGCATTCCTCCCGCGCCTCTGGGACGCCGCCCCGGCGATCCCGGCCTCGGCCCCGGCCGACCCCCTGGGCGCCGGTCGGGCCTGGTTCGTCCTCCTCCTGCTCACCGTCTGGTCGTACGACACGGGCGCGTTCCTCGTGGGGAGGCAGATCGGGCGGCACAAGTTCCTCACCCACCTCTCGCCCTCCAAGTCGATCGAAGGGCTCGTCGGCGGGGTCGTCGCGGCGACGGTCGTCGGCATCGTCGGGTTCGTCCTGCTCGGCCAACCGGTCGTTGCCGGCCTGCTCTGGGGGCCGGTGATCGCGATCGCCGCCCAGGCGGGCGATCTCGCGGAGTCGCTCCTCAAGCGCGCCGCGGGCGCCAAGGACTCCAGCCACCTCATCCCGGGGCACGGGGGGATCCTCGACCGGGTCGACTCGTTCCTCTTCGCCGCCCCGGTCGCGGTCCTCTATGTCGTCCTCCTCGGCTGACGGCCGGGCGGGACCCGCGGCGCGACGGCTCGACGGTCCGCAGGTCCGCGTCGCCGTCCTCGGCTCGGGCGGGTCGATCGGGCGGCAGGCCGTGGACGTGCTCCGCGGCATGGGTGACGCGTACCGGGTGGTGGCGCTCGCGACGGGGAGCCGGGCGGACCTGCTCGGCGAGCAGGCGGCGCTCCTGCGGCCCGCCGCCGTCTCGCTTGCCGATCCGGCCGCCCTCGCGGCCCTCGACCTGCCGCCGGGGACCGCGCGCGTCGGCGGGCCGGACGCGCTCGAGCAGCTGGCCACGCGCGACGATGTGGACGTGGTCGTCGTCGGCACCGGCGGGCTCGTGAGCCTGCGTCCCGTCCTGGCCGCCCTCGCTGCCGGGAAGGTCGTCGCCACCGCGAACAAGGAGGTCCTCGTCGCGGCCGGCCACCTCGCGATGCCGCGCGCTCGCGCGCTCGCCGAGGCCGCTGCCGCCACGGATCCCTCGAGCCCCCTCGCGAGCCCCCTCGGCTGGCTCCGGCCGATCGACTCCGAGCACAGCGCCATCTGGCAGTGCCTCGCGGGCGAAAGGAACCAGGGGATCGAGCGCGTCGTCCTGACGGCATCCGGCGGACCGTTCCGGCGGATGGAGGCCGACCGCCTGGCGCTCGTCACGCCGGCCGAGGCTCTTCGACACCCCACCTGGTCGATGGGAGCGAAGATCACGATCGACTCCGCGACGCTCGCGAACAAGGGCCTGGAGGTCATCGAGGCCCACTGGCTCTACGATGTGGCCTACGACGCGATCGACGTCGTCGTCCACCCCCAGAGCGTCGTCCACTCGGCCGTCCTCTTCCGGGATGGCTCGCTCAAGGCACAGCTCGGCACTCCTGACATGCGGATCCCCATCCAGTACGCGCTCACGTACCCGCGCCGGCTCGTCTCGCCGGCGGCGCCCCCCGACCTCGTCGCGACCGGGTCGCTGACCTTCGAGGCGCCCGACGAGGGGCGCTTCCCCGCGCTGCCCATCGCCCGCGACGCGGGGCGGGCGGGCCCCTGGGCCACGGCAGCCCTCATCTCGGCCGACGAGGTGGCGGTCCCGCGGTTCCTCGACGGGACGCTCAGCTTCCCCGGCATCCCCCGGCTCCTCGGCGCGGCCGTGGATCGGTACGGCGTCCAGCGTGGCCCGGCGCCGAGCGTCGATGACCTCATCGCCCTCGACGCCGAGATCCGGTCCGCGTTCGCGGCCGGCGCCTGGGCCGAGCCGACGGCGGGAGGCCGGGCGTGACCCCGATCGTCCAGTCGGCGATCACGGTCGTCGTCTTCATCGTCATCCTGTTCGCCGTCGTCCTGGTGCACGAGCTCGGTCACTTCGTCGCCGCCCGCCTGGCGAAGGTGCGCGTCCACGAGTTCGGGATCGGCTTCCCGCCTCGCGCCCGCGTGATCGGGTCCGACCACGAGACCCTGTACACGCTCAACTGGCTTCCCATCGGCGGCTTCGTCCGCCTCGAGGGCGAGGACGGGGACTCGGACGACGAGCGCTCCTTCACGCGCGCCCGACTCCCCGTGAAGCTCGTCATCCTCGTGGCGGGCGTGGTGATGAACGTCCTGCTCGCCTTCGTCATCTTCTTCGGCATCGCATGGCTGGCCACGCCGCTCGCGAAGGTGACATGGGACGAGGTCCAGGCCGACTCGCCCGCGGCGACGGCCGGTCTCGCCGATGGTGACGGCCTCTATGCGATCGATGGGCGGACGTTCGACTACTTCGCCGGGCCGGAGCCGATCATCGCCGACCTCCGAGCGCGCGCCGGCCAGGCTGTGGTCCTCGGGATCGTCCATGCGGACGGCTCGCGGGAGGACATCGCCGCGACGCTCCGGCCGGCGTCCGAGATCGGGCCGACGAAGGGCGCGCTCGGGATCAGCGGGCTCGCGTTCACCCCGACCGGCGACTACACGCAGCAGGATCCGCTCACCGCGCTGCGACTCGGCGCCGAGCGCACCGTCTCCGCACTCCTCCTCATCGTGGGGGGCCTGGCGCAGCTCGTGACGTCGATCATCTCCCAGCCGACGACGGCGCCGCCCGTCACCGGGCCGGTGGGGATCGCCGTCCAGGTGGGCGACGTGTTCTGGCAGCTGGGGCCGATCTTCACGCTGTACTTCGCGGGCCTGCTGTCGGCGAACCTCGCGCTGGTGAACATCCTGCCGTTCCCGCCGCTCGACGGCGGGCGCGTCGTCATGACCCTCCTCAAGTCGGTCGCGGGCGGGCGCATCTCGCTGCAGGCGGAGCGCCTGACGTACCTCGTCGGCTTCGTGGCCCTGTTCGGGCTCATCATCTGGATCACCTTCTTCGACATCGTCCGGCAGGTGAGCGGAGGGGCCGCCCCGTGACCTCGCCCGACCGGCTCCGCCCGAGCCGCCGGCCCACGCCGAGCGTCGACGTGGGCGGCGTCCTCGTCGGCAGCGCCCACCCGGTCGTCGTCCAGTCGATGACGAACACGGACACCGCGGACCCGGACGCCACGGCGATCCAGGTGGCCCGGCTGGCCGCGGCCGGGAGCCAGCTCGTGCGCGTGACCGTCAACACGGATGCCGCCGCCGCCGCGGTCCCCGAGATGATCCGCAAGGTCCGTGACCTCGGGGTGGACGTCCCGGTGATCGGCGACTTCCACTACAACGGCCACAAGCTCCTCGTGGACCACCCGGAGGCCGCGCGCCTCCTCGCGAAGTACCGGATCAACCCCGGCAACGTGGGGACGAAGCACCGCGACGCGAACTTCCAGACGATCGTCCGGGTCGCCATCGAGAACGACAAGCCGGTCCGGATCGGCGTGAACTGGGGGTCGCTGGACCAGGACCTGCTCACCTCGCTCATGGAGGCGAACGCGGCGCTGGCGGAGCCGGCCGACGCGCGCGACGTGATGATCGAGGCGATGATCCAGAGCGCGCTTCGCTCAGCCGAGCTCGCCGAGGAGACGGGTCTGCGCCACGACCGGATCATCGTCAGCGCCAAGGTGAGCAACGTCCGCGACCTCGTCGACACCTACCGCGCGCTCGCGGCGCGGTGTGACCACCCGCTGCACCTCGGCCTGACCGAGGCGGGGATGGGGGACCGCGGGATCGTGGCTTCCACCGCCGGTGTCGCCATCCTCCTCAACGAGGGCATCGGCGACACGATCCGCGTCTCGCTGACGCCGGAGCCCGGGGCCGACCGCGCGCGCGAGGTGGAGGTCGCCCAGTCGATCCTCCAGTCGCTCGGCCTGCGCAGCTTCGTGCCGCAGGTCTCCGCCTGCCCCGGCTGCGGGCGCACCACCTCGACGTTCTTCCAGGAGATGGCGCGGGACATCGACGCGCACCTGAAGGCGCGGATGCCCGAGTGGCGCGAGACCTACCCGGGGGTCGAGGACCTGCGGGTGGCGGTGATGGGCTGCGTCGTCAACGGCCCGGGCGAGTCCAAGCACGCGGACATCGGCATCAGCCTCCCGGGGACCTTCGAGGATCCCGTCGCCCCGGTCTTCGTGGACGGCCGGCTCGACCGGACGCTCCGCGGCGACGGCCTCGTGGCCGAGTTCATCGGGATCCTCGAGGACTACGTGGACCGCCGGTACGGGGGCTCGAGCGCGACCTGAGGCGTGCGCGCGACCTGAGGCGCGCCGCGCCGTCCACGAGCCCGGGCCCGGGCGCCGACGAGGGGTCCACGGGGTCGGGTGTATACTCGCGCGTACTGCATCGGCCGGTCCGAACGCGGGCATGACCCGCGTTTCTTCGTGAGTGGGGCCGGAACGGAAGGAGGCGCGAGGTGAGCCGGGACTTCATCGGTGCGCTCCTTCAGCTCAACGCGGAGAAGGGCGTCCCCCAGGAGCACCTCGTCCGCACGGTCGAGGATGCCATCCAGTCCGCGTACCGCCGGTTCAGCGGGGACGAGGACGTCCACGTCCGGATCGACCCCGAATCGGGCCGGATCCGCGTCTTCCGCGCGCGCCGCGTCGTCGCCGAGATCGAGGACGAGCCCACGGAGATGACCGTGGAGCAGGCGCGGGCCATCCAGGCGGACGCCGAGGTGGGGGACCTCGTGGAGACCGAGGAGCTCGATCCCGAGCACTTCGGGCGGATCCACGCGCAGACCGCCAAGCAGGTCGTCCTCCAGCGCCTGCGCGAAGCCGAGCGCGACGTGGTCTTCGAGCAGTACGCCAACCGCGAGGGCGAGCTCATCACCGGGACGGTCAAGGGCGTGGAGCCCCGGGCGATCATCCTCGACGTCGGGAAGGCGGAGGCGATCCTCGCGGTCACCGAGCAGTCGGCGACCGAGCACTACCGGATCGGCCAGAACGTCAAGGCGTACGTCCTCGAGGTGCGGCGCTCGACGAAGGGCCCGCAGGTCCTCGTGAGCCGGACGCACAAGGGGTTCCTCCGCCGCCTCTTCGAGCTCGAGGTCCCCGAGATCCACAACGGGACCGTGGAGATCAAGGCGATCGCGCGGGAGCCGGGGAGCCGGTCCAAGGTCGCGGTCGCCTCCCGGCAGGAGGGCCTCGACCCCGTCGGCGCCACCGTCGGCCAGCGCGGCGCGCGCGTGCAGGCCGTCGTCGCCGAGCTGGGGGGCGAGAAGATCGACGTGATCCCCTGGAGCGACGACCCCGCCGTCTTCGTGGCGAACGCTCTCAGCCCCGCCCAGGTCGTCGCCGTGCACATCGACGAGGAGAACAACACCGCGTCCGTCACCGTCCCCGAGCGGATGCTCTCGCTGGCGATCGGCCGCGAGGGACAGAACGCGCGCCTCGCCGCCCGCCTGACCGGTCGCCGGATCGACATCCGGTCGGACGTTCCGCAGGCCGAGCCGCCGCAAGTGGCCGCACCGAAGCCGGTCGCCGACGAGCCGTTCGCCCTCGAGCCGGCCACCGCGGCCGAGGCCCCGGCGCCCGCGGCCGAGGCCCAGACCACCCATGCGCCCGCCAAGCCCGCGCGCACGAAGCGGGCCAGGGCATCCGGGGAGGGCACGCCGTAGCGACCGCCACCGCCACCCCCGCCGCTCGCCACCGACCGCCGTCGCGGTCGTGCGTCGCGTGCCGCGCCGTCCGGGAGAAGCGCGACCTGCTGCGGGTCGTGCGGACGCCCGACGGGCGCGTGGCGGTGGACCCGACGGGCCGGCTCGCCGGCCGTGGGGCATATCTGTGCGATGACCCGGCCTGCCGCGCAGCGGCCATGAAGAAGGGCGCCCTGGCACGGGCGCTCGCGTCGCCGATCCCCGATGCGCTCCGCGCGGAGCTGCTCGGGACGGCCGCCCGAGTGATGACGATCGACGAAGGAGGAGCCCGTGGCCAGGAGTAGGAGCGGGACCCGCGGGAAGCGCGGGCCCAGGAAGCCGCCGCGGCGCGACTTCAGCGGACAGTCGGCGGTCCAGACGCTGGACCCGTCCGCCGTCGGGCCGGTCGAGATCCCGTCCACGATCACCGTGAAGGACCTCGCCGAGCTGCTGCACGTGAACCCCGCGGACGTCATCCGCGAGCTCATCAAGAGCGGGATCTTCGCGACGATCAACCAGCTCATCGACCGCGAGACGGCGACGCTCGTCGCCGGCGAGCTCGGGTACGAGGTCGGGGAGGCCATGGCCGCCACGGCGACCGAGGAGGCCGGGGCCGAGGCCGAGGCCGAGGCGGCGAAGCCGTCGATCTTCGACGAGGACGCGACGGCCGACCTCCAGCCGCGCGCGCCGATCGTCACGGTCATGGGCCACGTGGACCACGGCAAGACGAGCCTGCTCGACGCGATCCGGAGCACCGCGGTCGCGACCGGCGAGCGGGGCGGGATCACGCAGCACATCGGCGCGTCCGAGGTCACGAAGAACGGCCGGCGGATCGTCTTCCTGGACACCCCCGGCCACGAGGCGTTCACGGCCATGCGGGCCCGGGGCGCCCGGGTCACGGACATCGCGATCATCGTCGTGGCCGCGGACGACGGCGTCATGCCGCAGACGCTCGAGGCGATCAGCCACGCCCGTGCCGCGAAGGTGCCGATCGTCGTCGCCCTCAACAAGATCGACAAGCCGGACGCCAACCCGGACCGGGTGAAGACCGAGCTGACCGAGGCGAACGTCGTCATCGAGGAGTACGGCGGCGACGTGCCGCTCGTGCCCGTCTCCGCCAAGGCGCGGACGGGGCTCGACGACCTCCTCGAGGTCGTGCTCCTGGTGGCGGACCTCCAGGAGCTCAAGGCGGACCCGAAGCGCCCCGCTGCCGGCACGATCGTGGAAGCCGAGCTGGACAAGGGGCGAGGGCCGGTCGCCACCGCTCTCGTCCAGACGGGCACCCTGCGCGTGGGCGATGCGGTCGTCGTCGGCGAGACGTTCGGGAAGATCCGCGCCCTGGAGGACGCGCGCGGCAAGCGCGTGACCAAGGCCGGGCCCTCCAGCGCGGTCGTGGTCCTCGGCATCTCGGACGTCCCGCAGGCCGGCGACGTCCTGCAGGTGGTCGAGGACGAGCGCCGGGCCCGCGCGATCGCCGAGGAGCGGCGCGCCGCCTCCGCCGCGAGCGAGTCGGGCAGCGGCCGGGCGACGCTCGAGGATCTCTACCGGCAGATCCAGGCCGGCCAGGCGAAGGAGCTGCGGATCGTCCTCAAGGCGGACGTCTCCGGCTCGCTCGGCGCCATCACGCACGCGCTCGAGCAGATCGCGACCGACGAGGTGAAGATCAACGTCCTCCACGAGGGCGCCGGCGACATCACGGACAACGACATCCTTCTCGCGTCGGCGTCGGACGCCATCGTGGTGGGGTTCAACACCGGCATCACGGTGACGGCGAAGCGCGCCGCCGAGGCCGAGGGCGTCGACGTCCGCAGCTACGACATCATCTACAAGCTCACCGACGACATCGAGGCCGCCCTCTCGGGCATGCTCGAGCCCGTCCTCGTCGAGCAGGTGGAGGGTCGCGCGGAGGTCCGCCAGATCTTCCGCGTGGGCAAGTCCACGGTCATCGCCGGGTGCTACGTCACCGAAGGACGGATCGTCCGCAACAGCGGGGCGCGCGTCTGGCGTGGCGGCAAGGTGGTCGTGACCGACCGGATCGAATCGCTCCGCCGC
Organism: Chloroflexota bacterium; assembly: GCA_025454515.1. Classification (GTDB taxonomy): domain Bacteria; phylum Chloroflexota; class Limnocylindria; order Limnocylindrales; family CSP1-4; genus CAIYQJ01. The sequence goes on along the minus strand of JALOOH010000029.1, from coordinate 23,052 downwards.
TTCCGCGACGACGTCCGCGAGGTCGCCCAGAACTTCGAGTGCGGCATCGGCCTCGCCGACTACCACGACATCGTGGACGGCGACGTCATCGAGTCGTTCACGCAGCAGCAGGTGAGCCGCGCCGTCGGGCGCTGACGCGTCCAGCCGGCAGGTGCCGCCATGAGCCAGCGCCTCGACCGCGTCGACGAGCTCCTCCGCCAGGAGATCGGGGCGATCCTCGAGCGGGAGATCGCGGACCCGCGGATCGGGTTCGTGACGGTGACGCGCGTGGAGACCTCGCCGGACCTCGCGAACGCGCGCGTCTGGGTGAGCGTCATCGGGAGCCCGGACGAGCGCACCGAGACGATGCGGGCCCTGGAGAAGGCGATGCCGTACGTCCGCCGTCTGCTCGGCGGGCGTGTCCGGATCCGACGGATGCCGGCGCTGCATGTGCACCGCGACGAATCGATCGAGCGGGGGGCACGCGTCCTGCGGCTCATCGACGAGATCGAGGCCGGCACGGCGGGCGACCCCCTGGGCCCGGACGCGGCGGAGTCGCCCGGCGAGTCGCTTCCGACGCCGACGCGGCGCCGTGCCCGCGCCGAGGACGCACCCGACGCCGACGGGGAGCCCGCGGCTCCCGAGGCCGCCCGGGGCGGCCGCCCCCGCGCGCGCACGGACGCGCGCAAGCGCCCGTGACCCGGCCCGGCGCACCCGACGCGGTGCTCGAGCCGCACCTCGGCGCGGTCCCCGACGCGCTGGTGGCACGCCTCGCCGGGGCTCGCGCCGTCCTGGCGGTCAGCCACGAGAACCCCGACGGGGACACCCTGGGGGCGGTCCTCGGCGTCGTGGCGATCGTGGAGGCGGCCGGCGCGACCGCGACGGCCGTGTGCAGCGACCCCGTTCCGTCGGCCTACGGGTTCATCCGGGGGATCGAGCGGTTCCGTGCCGACCCGGAGCCCGGCGTCGTCTACGACCTGACCGTCCTGTGCGACTGCGCCGACGCGGCGCGGGTGGGAGCCGTCCGGGACCGCCACCCGGACCTGTTCGCAGCCGACCGTCTCATCTCGATCGACCACCATGCCTCGAATCACCCGGGGCCGGCGGATTGGGTGGACCCCGGTAGCGCGGCGACCTGCGAGATGGTCGCCATCCTGGCCGCCCGGATGGGGATCCCGCTGACGACCGGCGACGGCGCGCTCGCCGACGCGCTCATGGCCGGCATCGTCATGGACACCGCGACCTTCCAGCACCCCAACGCGACCCCGCGCACGCTGGTCGTCGCGTCATCGCTTCTCGCGGCCGGGGCGCCGCTCTCCGACATCTCGCGGCTCCTCTACCGGACGAAGCCGGAGTCGCAGCTGCGCCTCCTGGGCCGCGTGCTGGCCCGCCTGCAGGCGACCCCCGACGGCCTCGTCGTGTGGAGCGACCTGCTCGACGAGGACCTCGCCGCGACGGGCGCGGACCCCTCGATGAGCGAGGGGATCATCGACCTGCTGTCGCAGGCCGCCGAGGCGGAGGCGATCCTCCTCTTCAAGGAGCGGGGCCCCGAGACGCGCCTCTCCGTGCGGACGAAGGACGGCGGCGTGGACGCCACGGCCCTCGCCGGGGCGTACGGCGGGGGCGGCCACGCCCGGGCGTCCGGGGCGACCGTCGCGAAGCCCGTCCACGCGGCGATCCCCGATGTGGTCGCCACGGCGCACATCCTCGCCCGCGAGGTGATCCGGTGAGCGACGAGGCGATCCCGGCCCGGGAGCGCGGGCCCGACCGACCCCGCAGGCGCACCCCCGCTCGCCACGGGCGCGCGGCCCGCGCCGCGGCAGGCGGGCCCGGCGACCGCGCCGTCGCCGACGGCCGGCCCGCCGGCCTGGACGGGATCCTCCTGGTGCGCAAGCCGATCGGCCCCACGTCGCACGATGTCGTCGCGGTGGTCAGGCGCCTCTCCGGCACACGGCGCGTCGGGCACGGGGGCACGCTCGACCCGTTCGCGAGCGGGATCCTGGCGATCTTCCTCGGCCGGGCGACCCGCATCGTCGAGTACCACATGACCGACCGGAAGCGCTATCGCGCCACGGTCTGCTTCGGTGCCTCGTCGACGACGGACGACCTCGAGGGAGAGCTGACGCCGGTGGCCGGCCCCGCCCCGGACCGCGCGGCCGTCGAGGCCGCGCTCGACAAGTTCCGCGGCACGATCACGCAGGTGCCCCCGGCGTACAGCGCGGTGAAGGTCGCTGGCCGGCGCGCCTACGCGCTCGCGCGCGCCGGCAAGACCCCGGAGATCGCTCCGCGGACCGTGACGATCGACGTGCTCGACCTCGTGGCATGGGACGGCACCGACCCGGAACGACCGATCGCGATCGTGGACGTCGGGTGCTCCGCGGGGACGTACGTGCGCGCGATCGCCCGCGACCTCGGCGCGGCGCTCGGATCGGCGGCGTACCTCGGGGCGCTGGAGCGGACCGCGAGCGGGCCGTTCTCCGTGGAGGACGCGGTGGCGCTCGACGAACTGCGCGACACCCCGCGCGAATCGATCGCTCGACGCCTGCTGCCGCTCGACGCGGGACTCGACGCCCTCCCGGTCGTGGAGCTCGACGCGGAGGGCGCGCGGGCGGTCGAGCGGGGGCAACGGGTCCGCGAGCCGCGCCACGCGCCGGCCGACGCCGACCGCGGCTCTGCCATCGCCGCGGGAGGCGCGGCCCCCGCGCCCGTACACGCGGACGAGCCCGCGCGGCCGGACGGCGTGGCGACATCGCCCGGCCCGCGACCGGAGGTGACGGTCCGGCTGCGCGCGCCGGACGGGTCGCTCGTCGCGATCGGCCGCGCCGTGGACGGCTGGATCGCGCCCGTGAAGGTCCTGACCCCGGCTCGGGGCCGCGGCGCCGACGATCGGGGGCGCGACTGAGATGACGCGAGCCCCGCGGCCGCCCGCGGCACCGCTCCTGGTCCGGGGCATCGACGCGCTCGGCCCGTCCGCGGGCCGGCTCCTCGTCGTCGTGGGCGCGTTCGACGGCCTCCATCGCGGCCACGCGTACCTGCTTCGCCGGCTGCGCGAGGCCGCGGTGCGCCTTGAGGCGCGGCCGGCCGTCCTGACCTTCGACCACCACCCCGACGAGATCGTCCGCGGCGCCGCGCCGCCGGTGCTCTGCGACCCGGACGAGCGGCTCGTCCGGCTCGCAGAGGCGGGCGTGGCCGTGACGATCGTCGAGCACTTCGACGCCGCCCTGCGGGCGACACCGTACACCGCGTTCGTCGAGCACATCCGCGCGCGTGCCGGCCTCGCGGGGTTCCTCATGACCCCCGACGCCGCGTTCGGGCGCGACCGCGAGGGGACGCCGGAGACGCTCGACGCGCTCGGCCGGACGGACGGGTTCGTCGTGGTCGTGGTGCCGCCCTTCAACGTGGACGGCCCCCAGGTCCGGTCGAACGCGATCCGATCGCTCATCGCCACGGGCGACCTCCGCGCCGCGACGCGCCTGCTCGGCCGCCGGGTCGCCGTGGTCGGGGAGCGGACCGAGCCGGGGGCGGAGGGCGGCATGGGCGGCACGGTCGTCCGGTTCCCGATGCCGGTCGCCCTGCCGCCGCCGGGCTCCTACCGCGTCCTCGTCGGCCCCGCGTGGTCCCCGACAGCGGGGGCGCCGCGTGCGACGCGGGCGGCGACCGCGGAGGTGGACGCGGCGGGCGAGGGGATCGTCGTGCGCTCGCGGGCCGGCCTGCCCGCGTCGCCCCGGCTCAGGGTCGCGTTCGTGGCGCCCACGACCGACCGAAGGGCGCGCCGCCGGGCGTGAGCGGCGGCGCGCGTGCGCCCGGCGCGGTCGCGGCGTTTGCGGGCTTCCCCGCCGGCTGGTAGGATGCGCCGGTCAGAGAAAGACGTCCGTAGATTCGTTCGTGTCGGAGGACCGAGTGCCGCTCACCCGGGAAGAGAAGGGTCGCCTCGTCGTGGAGTACGCGACGCATGAGGGCGATACCGGATCGCCGGAGGTCCAGATCGCGATCCTGACGGAGCGCGTGAAGGAGCTCACGGATCACCTGAAGCAGTTCCCGCGGGACAACCATTCCCGGCGCGGCCTTCTCAAGCTCGTGGGGCAGCGCCGCCGACTCCTCGCGTACCTCGTGCGCAAGGACCCGGCCCGCTACCGCGCCGTCATCGGACGGCTCGGGCTCCGCCGCTAGCACCGCCCACGTCACCGGGGCAGCCCGCCCCGGCCGCCGCGGTCGCCCGCGCGCACCCCGCGCACCCGACGGTCCTCCTCCGGCACGGCCAGGAGGAGCCTCGTGCCCGTTCATTCCGTCTCCGCCGAGTTCGGTGGTCGCACGCTGACCATCGAGACCGGCAGGCTCGCCCGTCTCGCCGGGGGAGCCGTCACCGTGCGCTTCGGCGACACGCTCGTCCTCGGGACCGCCAACCGGTCCGAGCCGCGCCCCGGCCTCGACTTCTTCCCGCTCACGGTGGACTTCGAGGAGCGGATGTACGCGGCCGGGAAGATCCCCGGCGGCTTCATCAAGCGCGAGTCGCGGCCGTCCGAGGCCGCCATCCTCGCCGCCCGCCTGACCGACCGCCCGATCCGCCCGCTCTTCCCCGAGGGCTACAAGGACGACGTCCAGGTCGTCATCACCGTGCTCTCGACCGACCAGGAGAACGACCCCGACGTGGTCGGGACCGTCGCCGCGTCGGCCGCTCTCACGATCAGCGAGATCCCGTTCCAGGGCCCGATCGGCGCGGTGCGCGTGGGCCGCATCGATGGAGCAGCTCGCCGACTCCGACCTCGACCTCGTCGTCAGCGGCACCCGCGACGCGATCATGATGGTCGAGGCGGGCGCGAAGCTCATCGACGAGGACGTGATGGCGGAGGCCATCCTCTTCGGCCACCGCGCGCTGCAGCCGCTCATCGACCTGCAGGAGCAGCTCCGCGAGCTCGTCGGGAAGCCGAAGAAGCTCCCGTTCCTGGAGCCCGGCACGGATTCCGTCCTGCGCTTCGTGGACCTCGTCGCATCCGGCAAGGACCTGGTCGTCGTCGACGTCGAGACCACCGGCCGCGATCCGAAGATGGCCGACCTCGTGGAGATCGGCGCCGTCCGCATCAAGAACGGGAAGGCCGCGGACCGCTGGTCGACCCTCGTGAACCCGGGCCGGCCGGTCATCGGCGCGCAGATGCACGGGCTGACAGACAAGGACCTCAAGGGCGCGCCCGGCCCGCGGGAGGCTGCTCGCGCGTTCCTCGACTTCGCGGGCGATTCGATCCTCGTCGGCCACAACGTCGGGTTCGACCTCGGGTTCCTCGAGGAGGCACTCGCCGAGGGGTTCCGCTTCGACTACGGGACGTACCTCGACACGCTCACGCTGGCGCGTGAGGCCTACCCGGATCTCGAGTCCTACAAGCTCGGCGACCTCTCGCGCTTCTTCGGCATCGAGCTCCAGAACGCGCATCGAGCGCTGCCGGACGCCGAGGCGACCGCGGAGCTGGTCCTGCGCTTCGCCGCGGACCTCCCGCCGCGCATCGAGGAGCTCAGGGAGGGCGTCCGCGCCTCCATCCGCGCGTACCGCGAGCCGGCTGCCGACCCGAAGGCGCTGCTCGAGGCGGCGCGCCGCCAGGCGCGCGTGGGCAAGGGCCTGTTCTACCTCGTCCACAAGAAGACCGCCCGCCAGATGACCCTCGACGAGGGGGTCCGGATGGACGGCCGCGGGATCGACGAGATCCGCCCGATCTCCGTCGAGGTGGGCCTCCTCCCGCGCGCGCACGGCTCCGGTCTCTTCACGCGCGGCGAGACCCAGGCGCTCACCGTCTGCACCCTGGGCCCGTCCTCGGACGTCCAGCGGATCGACACGATCAGCCCGGAGACCGAGAAGCGGTACATCCACCACTACAACATGCCGCCGTACAGCACCGGCGAGAACAAGATGATGCGCGGCCCCGGCCGGCGCGAGATCGGCCACGGTCACCTTGCGGAGCGAGCCCTCGTGCCGGTCCTCCCTGACCACGAGGAGTTCCCGTACGTCATCCGACTCGTGAGCGAGTGCGTGACGTCGAACGGCTCCACCTCGATGGCATCCACGTGCGGCTCCACGCTCGCCCTCATGGACGCGGGCGTCCCGATCAAGGCCCCGGTCGCCGGCGCCGCGATGGGCCTCATGAGCGAGCCCGACGGCCGGTTCGCGGTCCTCACCGACATCCTCGGCAAGGAGGACGCCTTCGGTGACATGGACTTCAAGGTGACCGGCACCTCGGAGGGCATCACGGCCCTCCAGATGGACATCAAGGTCAAGGGCATCAACGAGGAGATCATCCGGACCGGCCTCGCGAAGGCCCACGCCGCCCGCATGTTCATCCTGGACAAGATGCTCGAGGTGCTCCCGGCGACCCGCGAGACGATGTCCGACTTCGCCCCGCGGATCATCACGATCAAGATCAACCCCGAGAAGATCCGGGACATCATCGGCAAGGGCGGCTCGATGATCCGGAAGATCCAGGAGGAGACGGGGACCGAGATCAACGTCGAGGACGACGGCACCGTCGAGATCGCCGCCGTCTCCGGCGAGAACTCCCGCAAGGCGATCCAGTGGATCGAGAGCCTCACGCGGGAGGTGGAGATCGGCGCCCTCTACCTGGGCAAGGTCACCCGCATCATGACGTTCGGCGCATTCGTCGAGATCCTTCCCGGCAAGGAGGGCCTCGTGCGCATCGGCGAGCTCGCGGACTACCACGTGCCCACCGTCGAGGACGTGGTCTCGGTCGGCGACGAGGTGATGGTCGTCGTCACCGAGATCGACCGACAGGGTCGCGTGAACCTGTCGCGCAAGGCCGCGATGCAGCGCCACCTCGCCAAGGACGGCCGCTGAGGCACCAGGCACACCCACGAAGGGCCCGGCGGTGACGCCGGGCCTTTCGATTCGCGGCGCAGGCGCGTGCTACGGCGTCGAGTAGAGGACGACGCGCCAGGACGTGTCGCCCGTCGCAGAGACGGTGATCGGTCCCGCCGCGGCGATCGTGAAGGCGCTCGAGCCGGCCGACGTGCAGGGGTGGCTGATCGAGCGGGCGCCGGACGTGAGGGTGACGCTCGACGGCCCGATGCAGTCGAGATACGCGTCTCCGGCGCCGGGCTCGTCCCGGGTGACCTCGAAGGAGAGGCGGGACGTCTCGCCCTCGACGGCGTCGTGCGATGCCGAGCCGAGAACGGTGCGGCCCGGGTTCAGCGCGAGCTCGGCCGCGATCAGCCGGTCGAGCGACGGAAGCCGGTAGGCCTCGCCGACGGCCGGCAGCGTCTCTGCCGGCCCGGCGACCGCAACGGTCGCGACCCGACCCAGCGCGCCGCGGTCCACGAAGCCGGCGAAGGTCCCGGTGTGGAAGGTCGGCGGGGCGCCATCGAGCGGGACGAGCACGGCAGCCCCCGCCGCACCGGCGCCGACCGGGAGGACCAGCGCCGACCCATCGGGGGCCGGCATCGGGGCGCCCACGTACTCCCAGTCGGGATCGCGGCCGATGGTCGCCACGGCGTCCATGCGTCCGCCCTGCAGGTGGACCAGCTCGATCTGCCGGCCGCCGTCGCGGTCCACGCTGAGCCAGTACTCGTCCGCGCCCGCGGCGAACGTCGCCGCCAGCGCGCGGCCGTCGCCCTGCGGCCGCCAGATCGTCCGAGCCTGCTCGTCGGGCTCGAGCCGCTCGATGCGGCCGTCGTCGCCGCCCGGGCACGCCTGTCCCGGCTGGCAGATCCTCAGCTCCGCCATCGCGGGCCCGTAGCGCCCGTACGGGTCGATCACTCCCGTGACCCCCGGGCGGGGGTCTCCGCCGTCGAGCGGGATGATCTCGTATGACCCGCTCTGCGTCGCGCCGACGATCCCGCTCCCGTCCGCGGTCCAGACGATCGACGGGCCGCCCCCGACCAGGCCGTCGTCCTGGAGCGGAAGGAGGCGTGTCGTGCGTGTCGCGGGGTCGGCGATGACGAGCGTGCCCCAGTCGACGAGGGCAGCGACGAGCCCGGTGGGCCCCCACCGCGCTCCGACGCCGCCGAGGCTCGCCTCGTCGACCACCCAGGGCTCCGCCTGGTCGTCACCGAGGTACACGAGGATCATCGGCCAGCCGCGGCTGTCGGTGGTCAGGGCCAGCCAGCCGGACCCGGAGACCGTACCGTAGTCCGACAGGCGGCCCCGCCCGCCCACCACGTCGCCGAGCGCCTCGCGCACGTCCGCGTCGTGCACCCGGCGCACGAGCACATCGGACCCGTCTGCGGCCACCGCGGTGACGGTGAGGGCGCCGCCGCCGTCGCGGCGCACGAAGATCGGGACCGACCCAGCCAGGACCACGGCGGATCGCGCGTCCGCCGACGGCGTGGGACCGGGCAGGACGACAGGGTCCGGTGCCGACTCCCGCAGACCCCCGGCGACGATGTACGCCCCCGGCACGAGGAGCGCCGCCGCGAGCCCGAGGAGCAGCACGCGGCGAGGCCGCGCGACGTCGCGGGCGCGCATCATGCGAGCGCGCCGATGCATCGCAGCCTCCGCGATCCGGGCCGCCGGCCTCGGGTCGACCGCCGGCGCCACGTGCCGCTCGAGGCCGTGGCGGCCTCGCGAACGGGATGATCCTCGTGCGCGGCCGGGACGATCTCCCGCACACGACGGCGACGGTGAGCGCGCAGGTGCTGGCGCGCCTCGTTCGCCGCGATGGCGATCAACCACGCCCGCAGGCGGTCAGGCTCGCGCACGCTGGACAGCCGCTGCCACGCCTTGATCCACGCCAGCTGGGCGGAGTCGCGGGCGGCATCGAGGTCACCGGTGATCACGTAGGCGATGCGCACGAGCTCGCCGTGATGCCGATCGACGAGCTCCGTGAAGGCGCGTCCGTCACCCGACCGCGCGAGGGCGAGCAGGTCGACCGTCGTCGCGTCGGCTGTCTCGGAGGCGCTCACGTCCGGTAGATGCCGGTCGAGCGGGGATCGTCCCGCGACCGCGGGATCCGTGCGGCGCGCGGCGCCGCGTGCGACAGGGGCATGAGTCGCGGGGACGCGCGCATCGGGCGATGTTCGCATGCCGGGAGGTCCGCCGGGAGCGGGGCTCGGATCCCGCAGGCCGGGGCGGCCGGTCGCGGCGGGACCCGCTGGTATACTCGGCCCGGCTCCAACCAGCTCGCAGAAGGCAGGCAGAACGTGCCCGGACGCGCACCCTCCACGCTCACTGTCGCCGTCGTCGGCGCCACCGGCGCCGTCGGCCGGACGATGACGAAGGTGCTGCTCGAGAAGCGGTTCCCCATGACGAGCCTCCGCCTGCTGGCGTCCGAGCGCTCGGCGGGCAAGGTCCTGGCCGTCCCAGGCTGGGGCGACCTCACGATCGAGCTCGCGACGCCCGGGGCGTTCGAGGGCATCGACATCGCCCTCTTCAGCGCCGGCGGCGCCACCTCGAAGTCCCTGGCGCCCGAGGCGGCGGCGCGAGGCTGCACGGTCATCGACAACTCGAGCGCGTGGCGGATGGAGCCGGCGATCCCGCTCGTCGTGTCACAGGTGAACCCCGACGATCTCGAGGCCCACGAGGGGATCATCGCGAACCCGAACTGCTCCACGATGCAGCTGATGCCGCCGCTCATGGCGCTCCGCGACGCCGTCGGGATCGACCGGATGGTCGTGGACACGTACCAGGCGGTCTCGGGGACCGGCCACAAGGCGATCGTCGAGCTCGACGAGCAGGTGAAGGCGCACGCGGAGGGACGCCCCAAGGTCGCGCGCGTCTACCCCTACAACATCGGCTTCAACGCGCTGCCGCACATCGACGTGTTCCTCGACAACGGGTACACGAAGGAGGAGTGGAAGGTCGTCACGGAGAGCCGGAAGATCCTCCACCTGCCGGAACTCCGGGTCTCCTGCACCGCGGTCCGCGTCCCGGTGTTCATGAGCCACTCGGAGGCCGTCCATGTGGAGACGACGGCGCCGATCACCGCCGGCCGCGCACGCGAGCTGTTCGCCGCCGTGCCGGGCGTCGAGGTCATGGACGACCCGCAGAACTCCGTCTACCCGCTCGCCGAGCAGGCCGCGGGGTCCGACCTCGTGTACGTGGGGCGCGTGCGCCAGGACCCGTCCGTCCCGGACGGCCGCGGCCTCGCGTTCTGGGTGGTGAGCGACAACCTGCGCAAGGGGGCCGCCTCCAACGCGGTCGAGATCGCGGAGGTCCTCGTCGAGCGCGGCTGGGTGGCGCCGGCTTCGCGCCGCGGCGCCGGCATCGGCGCGGGCGCCGGCGGCCGGAGCGGTGCGTGACGCCTGGAGAACGTCGAGAGGCGCTCGAGGCCGTCGCGACGGAGGTCCGCGCCTGCACGCGCTGCCGTCTCCACGCCGGGCGCACGCGAGCGGTGCCGGGGGAGGGGAGCGCGGACACGGAGGTCGTCCTCGTCGGTGAGGGCCCGGGGTTCAACGAGGACCGCCAGGGTCGGCCGTTCGTCGGTGCGGCAGGAGCGTTCCTCACCGAGCTGCTCTCCACGGTCGGCTGGCGACGCGAGGACGTGTTCATCACGAACGTCGTGAAGTGCCGCCCGCCGGAGAACCGCGACCCGGAGCCCGACGAGATCGCCGCCTGCGCGCCGTTCCTCTCGCGCCAGCTGGAGGTCATGGACCCGGCGCTGGTCGTCACGCTCGGCCGCCACTCCCTCGGGACGTTCCTTCCCGGCGCGCGCATCGGCCAGGTCCACGGAACGGCGCGCCCGCCGGCTGCCTCGGCGTGGGCGGACGGATCGCTCGTCTTCGCGATGTACCACCCGGCGGCCGCGCTCCACCAGGGCTCGCTCCGCCGGACGCTGCTCGACGACATGCAGCGCGTGCCGGGCGCGCTCCTCGATGCCCGCGAGCGACGCGCCCTGGCGGCCGGCTCGGCGGACGGCCAGGCGCCGGCGCCCGCCGCCCCCGCCGTCCCCGCCGCACTCGACGACGCCGACGCACCCGACGACCCCGCGGTCGCCGCCGACCCCGCGGCGCCGCTGCCCCCGGCGGCCGGCGAGCCCGGCGCCGACCAGCTCACCCTCTTCTCGTGACGCACAGGGAGCCCGCCCCGATGTCCGCAGACACCCCGCTCCGGATCATCCCCCTCGGGGGGATGGGCGAGATCGGGAAGAACATGTACCTCTTCGAGTTCGGCGACGACATCATCGTCGTGGACTGCGGCCTCATGTTCCCCGACGAGGAGATGTTCGGCATCGACCTCGTGATCCCGGACGTCACGTACCTCCGCGAGCGTCGCGACCAGGTCCGGGCGTTCTTCATCACGCACGCCCACGAGGACCATGTCGGCGGCCTCCCGTACGTGCTGCCGTCGTTCCCGGGCGTGCCGATCTATGCGTCCACGCTCGCGCGGGGGCTGCTCGGCAACAAGATCCGGGAGCACAAGCTCCACAACAACCCGATGCTCGCCCTCGAGCCGGGCGGCGACCCGGTGTCGGCGGGCCCGTTCACGGTGGAGGCGTTCCGCATCGGGCACTCGATCCCCGACGCAATGGGCCTCGCGATCCGTACGCCGGTCGGGACGGTCATCCACACGGGCGACTTCAAGTTCGACCACACGCCGGTGGACGGCAAGCCGTCTGACTTCCAGATGCTCGCCCGCTACGGCGCGGAGGGGGTGATCGCGCTCCTGTCCGACTCCACGCGCGCGGAGAACCCCGGGTACACGCCGTCGGAGCGGACCGTCGGCGAGGCGTTCCGCGAGATCATGGAGGGCCTCGACGGCCGCGTCATCGTCGCCACGTTCGCGAGCAACATCGCGCGGATCCAGCAGGTCATCGACGCGGCCGGGACGTTCGACCGAAAGGTGTCGGTCGTCGGCCGTTCCATGGAGCAGAACTTCCGCATCGCGAGCGACCTCGGCTACCTCACGTACCCGGCGTCGCGGATCGTCCCCAAGGACCGGATCGGCGAGACGGCGCCGGAGACGCTCGTCATCGCGACGACCGGTGCGCAGGGAGAGCCGATGGCGGGCCTCGCGCGGATGGCCAACCACGACCACCGGTTCGTCGAGATCCAGCCCGGGGACACGGTCATCGTGAGCGCCAGCCCGATCCCCGGGAACGAGGAGTACGTCGCCCGGACGATCGACAACCTGTTCAAGGCCGGCGCGAACGTCTACTACCACACGATCAAGCGGGCGCACGTCTCCGGGCACGCCAGCCAGGAGGAGCTCAAGCTCATGCTCGGGCTCACGCGTCCGCGCTACTTCCTCCCGATGCACGGCGAGTTCCGCATGCAGGTCCAGCACGGCCGGCTCGCCGTCGAGACGGGCGTCCTGCCGGAGAACGTCTTCATCATCGAGAACGGGACGCCGATCGAGATCTCGGCGGACGGGTCCGCGCGGCGCGGGACCCCGGTCCCGGCCGGCTACGTCTTCGTGGACGGGCTGTCCGTCGGCGACGTGGGCGAGATCGTCCTGCGCGACCGCCGTGCGCTCGCGAACGACGGGATGTTCATGGTCGTCGTGACCGTGGACAAGCAGACCGGGACCGTCGTGGGCCGCCCGGAGATCGTCACACGCGGGTTCACGCCGCTCAACGAGAAGGACCCGATCATGGAGGGTGCGGTCGACCGGATCATCGCGGCGATCGAGACCCCCGGGGACCACATCAGCGAAGTGGCGCTCCTCAAGAGCCAGGTGAAGGACGGCGTGTCCCGGTACCTGTACGAGCAGACGAAGCGGCGGCCGATGGTCTTCCCGGTCGTCGTGGAGGTCTGATGACGGCGCCCCGCCGCTCGGGACGGTCGACGGCGAAGTCGACGGCGAAGGCGACGACGACCCGGAGCTCGTCCCGGTCCCGCCGGCGCCCCACGTACACCGCGCCGTCGGTGGACGTGGCACCCGAGGTCGTGCGGTCGATCGTGGGGATCGTCCTCATGGTCCTCGGGGCGATCCTGCTCATCGGAATCATCCTGCCCGGGAAGGGCGTCCTCACCGACTGGATCCGCGACATCTTCGCGCCGTGGTTCGGGACCGGGCGCCTCCTCCTGCCGTTCCTGCTCCTCGCTCTCGGCATCTACGTCGAGCGGGTGGGGAAGCGCGCCGGGTGGGGCTGGACCCTCGCCGGCGTGGCCCTCGCGTTCGTCGGACTGCTGGGGATGCTCGCCGTCATCGTGGACATGGGGTTCCTGGAGGGCCGGAGCGGCGGCCGCATCGGCTCGTTCATCTCCGAGACGCTCGGCCCGCTCGTCACCCAGCCGGGCGCGCTCGTCATCAGCACCGCGATCCTCGTCATCGGCATCCTCATCGCCCTCAACGCGACGCTCGGCTCGCTCCTGCGGCCGATGTGGGAGGCCGCCCGCACGACCGGCGGCGTCCTCCTCGCGCCGCGCCCGCCGGCGGAGCCCGCGGCGAACGGGAAGGCGGACGCCGGCCGCAACGGGGCAGCCGCGGCGGATGCCAGGGCGACCCAGGCCGGGAAGGCCGCGCGCGACGTGAACGGCCGTCCGGACGTCCCGATGCCGGTCCCTGCGCCGGCACCGGCGCCGGTCTCGGCGGTGTTCGGCCCCGGCCCGGAGGCCACCACTGTGCTTGCGGCGGGCGGAGCGGCCGCCGGGGCGGGATCGCGCGAAGGCGCCCGCGACGCGGACGCGCTCGCGAGCGTCGCGGACCTCGACCCCGACGCCGTGACCGAGGCAGGCGACGCGCCGCGGCCCAGGGAGCACCGCGCGTACGCGCTGCCGCCGGTGAGCCTCCTCGACGACGTCGCTGTCCGGAGCACGGACGCCGGCATGGACCACGCCCGCAACGCGCAGATCATCGAGGCGAAGCTCGCGTCCTTCAACATCCCGGTGGCCGTCTCGGGCTGGAACGCGGGGCCGGTCGTCACGCAGTACGAGGTCACACCGGACCCGTCGGTCAAGGTGAGCCGGATCGAGGCGCTCTCGGACGACCTCGCGATGGCGCTCGCCGCGCGGACGATCCGCATCGAGGCGCCGATCCCGGGCAAGACCGTCGTGGGCATCGAGATCCCGAACATGGACTTCAACGTCGTGGGCCTCCGGCGGATCCTCGAGGACCCCGACGTCATGAAGGCGCCCTCGAAGCTCGCCTTCGCGCTCGGGCGCGACGTCGCCGGGCACGCCCGCGCGGCCGACCTCGCGAAGATGCCGCACCTCCTGATCGCCGGAGCGACCGGCTCGGGCAAGAGCGTGATGGTCAACGCCCTCATCACGAGCCTCCTCGTCCGGGGGACGCCCGACGAGGTCCGCCTCATCCTCGTGGACCCCAAGCGCGTCGAGCTCGCCGACTACAACGGGGTCCCGCACCTCCTCGTGCCGGTCATCACCGAGGCGAGCCGTGCGAAGGCGGCCCTGATCTGGTGCACCCGGGAGATGGAGAACCGCTACCGCAAGTTCGCCGGCGCAGCCGCGCGGAACATCGTCGCGTACAACGAGACCCGGGAGGACCCCGCGGACCGCCTCCCGTACATCGTGATCGTCGTGGACGAGCTCGCGGACCTCATGATGCGCGACGGCCGGAGCACCGAGGAGCCGATCGTCATGCTCGCCCAGAAGGCGCGGGCGACCGGGATCCACCTCGTCCTCGCGACCCAGCGCCCCTCGGTCAACGTGGTGACCGGCCTGATCAAGGCGAACTTCCCCTCCCGCATCGCGTTCGCCATGGCGTCGCAGATCGACAGCCGGACGATCCTCGACGCCCCGGGCGCCGAGGACCTCATCGGCCGGGGAGACATGCTCTTCCAGCCGTCCGACCTGCCGCGTCCGATCCGCCTCCAGGGCGTCTTCGTGTCGGACCGCGAGATCCGCGGCGTCACAGCGCACTGGCGCGCGGAGGCCGAGCCGCACTACGACCTCAGCATCGTCGAGACGGACGAGGACTCCACCGCGCGCGTGGAGGACGTCGAGGACGACGAGACCGACCGCCTCTTCGGCGACGCGGTGCAGGTCATCCAGGAGTACGACCGGGCCTCCGCGTCGCTCCTCCAGCGCCGCCTGAAGATCGGCTACGCCCGGGCCGCGCGGATCATCGACCAGCTCGAGGCCCATGGGTACATCGGCCCGTTCGACGGCTCGAACGCCCGCCAGGTCCTCCGTCGCGAGGTGCCCGGCGCGCGAGGAGGCGGCGACCCCGACGAGGACGAGCTCTGATGTCCTCGCGCGACGACCAGGCGCGGCCGCAGGGGATCGGACCCGGCGGGCTGCGACGGCCATCGCTCACCCGGCCGCGCCTCCCTGCCGGGATCCCCGGCGATGCCGGACGCCTGGTCGGCCGGGTCCGCGGCGAGCGTCCGCCCGCGCCCATCCGGCCGGCCGAGCCGCCGCTGGGCGAGCGGCTCGCGGCAGCGCGGGAGCACAAGGGCGTGGACCTGGCCCGCGCCGAGCGGGACACGAAGATCCGGATGCGCTACCTCGCGGCCCTCGAGCGCGGCGACTACCGCGACCTCCCGGGGGCGGTCTACACGAAGGGCTTCCTCCGCAACTACGCCCAGTACCTCGGGCTCGACCCGGACGACGTCCTGCGGCAGTGGCGGCGCGAGCGCGGCGAGACCGAGGTGGAGCCGATCGTCGTCGTCCCACGCGGGCTCGACGCGCCGCGCCCGACGCTGACGATCGGGCGCGGGACGGTCTTCGCCGTCCTCCTCGCGGCCGGGGTGCTGCTGTTCGTGGGGTACCTGGGCGTGCAGCTGTTCCGCTTCTCCCAGCCTCCCTCGATCGCGGTCACGGACCCGCTCAACGCGGTCATCGACGTGGACCCGTCGGCGACCGCGTACACCCTGCGTGGGACCACGACCGCGGGCGCGACGGTGTCGATCGAGACGCCCGGGCGCGAGACCGTGCGCGTCGCCGCGGGCCCCGACGGCCGGTGGTCGGCCCAGGTGGAGCTCGTCCGCGGGCGAAACCAGTTCGACGTGACCGCGACGGACGCGGACACCGGCAAGACGAGCCCGACGCCCGCGACCGTGTACATCACCGTCCCGTTCGGGGCCGCGACGGCGCCGATCGTGTCGCTCGACTCACCGGCGGACGGCGCGACGTTCGAGAACGGGGCGATCCCCGTCTCGGGCCTCGCGAAGGGCGCCGAGACCGTGACGGTGAGCGCCGCGTACCTCGGCCCCGCCGCCGGCGCACCGGCGAGCGCGAAGAACGCCACGCCGCCGCCCGCTCCGAAGCCCACCACGGTGGAGGTCGCGGCGGACGGCACGTTCGCCGCGCCCGTCGAGCTCACGACGGGCCGGTGGACGCTGACGATCACGGCGCGCAGCCCGCAGGGGCAGTCCACCACGCTCACCCGCACCGTGACGGTCGCGTTCACGGGCGTCTCGGTGATCGTGAAGCTCGAGGGCGCGAAGGCGCGGATCACGGCCTGGGTGGACGGGAAGGCGGACCCCAGGACGGGTGCGTCCGGCAAGGTCATCGCGGACGGGAAGTCCCTCTCGTTCGCGGGGAGCAAGACGGTCGAGGTCCGGAGCAGCGACCCGAGCGTGACGTACGTGACCGTGAACGGCAGGGACCTCGGCGTCATGTCGGACAGCACGCAGACGCAGTCCTGGATCTACGCGCCGAAGGGCGACCCCAAGCGGTCGAAGCGCGAGTGACCGACGCGGAGCGGGCGGCGGCCCGCGGCACCACAGACCCGGAGGACCTCGCCGCGCTCGCCGACGCCGTGCGGGCCGCCTGCGTCGAGCGTGGCCTCACGGTGGCGACGGCGGAGTCGTGCACCGGCGGGCTCGTGGGACACCTGCTCACCGAGACCCCGGGGGCGAGCGCCTGCCTCGTCGGCGGGATCGTCGCGTACGCGGACCGCGCCAAGGTGGCGCTCCTGGGCGTGGATCCGGCGCTCATCGCCTCGGAGGGAGCGGTGAGCGAGCACGTGGCCGCCGCGATGGCCCGGGGCGCCCGCGAGCGGCTAGACGTGGACCTCGCGGTCGCGGTGACGGGCATCGCCGGGCCCGACGGCGGGTCGCCCGCCAAGCCGGTGGGCCTCACGTTCGTCGCCCTGGCGGGGCCCACGGGCGTGGAGGTCCGCCGCTGCCTGTGGACCGGCGGCCGGTCCGCGAACAAGGTGGCGAGCGCGCGGGCCGCGCTGTCGATGCTGCTCGCGGCGGCGCAGCGGTGGCCGCCGTATCCTTGACATGACGTCCCGGGGGCCGGGCGGTACGCGATCGCCGTGCCGCCCGAGGAGCACGCATCGGACGCGGAGGGTCGATGGCCGGCGAGTCTTCCTTCGACGTGGTGAGCGACTTCGATGTCCAGGAGCTGCGCAACGCGCTCGACCAGGTGCGGCGCGAGGTCGGGCAGCGCTACGACTTCAAGGGCGTGCCGGTCGACCTCGAGCAGGGTCGCGACGAGCTCACGCTCGTCACCAGCGACGAGTACCGTGCGGAGGCGGTGAAGGACCTCATCGAGTCGAAGGCCGTGCGCCGGAACCTGTCGTTGAAGATCTTCGACTGGGGGAAGGTCGAGCAGGCGGGCGCGAACCGCGTCCGGCAGCGGATCGGCCTCAGGCGAGGGCTCTCGGAGGAGAACGCCAAGAGGATCACCAAGATCGTCCGGGACGAGTTCCCGAAGTGCCACGGCCAGATCCAGGGAGACGCGGTGCGCGTCAGCTCCAAGAGCAAGGACGACCTCCAGCGCGTGATCGTCCGCCTCCGCGAGCTTGACCTCGACGTCGCGCTCCAGTTCGTCAACTACCGCTGACCACGGTCGGCGCCACACACCACCAGCAGGCGGTCCATGCCATGACCACACCGGAACCGACCGCGCTCGCGCCCGGTCGAACCATCGCCCGGCTCCTCGCCGATGCGCTCGTCGCCAGCGGCGTGGACGTCGCGTTCACCGTCCCCGGCGAGAGCTTCCTCCCGCTCCTCGACGCGCTCGACGCGCGGGGGATCCGGGTGATCGCGGCACGGCACGAGGGGGCGGCAGCCTTCATGGCCGAGGCGTGGGGCCAGCTCACCGGCCGTCCCGCCGTCGTCGTGGGCACGCGCGCCGTGGGGGCGGCGAACATGGCGATCGGCATCGTCACCGCGCGCGCCGACTCGAGCCCGATGGTGGCGATCGTGGGCCAGGTGCGGCGCGACCGCCTCGGCCGCGAGGCATTCCAGGAGGCGGACGTCGCCGGCTCCGTCGGCCGGCTCGCCAAGTGGGCCGTCGAGATCCGCGACCCGGAGGTGGCGCCGGGCGCGATCGAGGAGGCCCTGCACCGCGTCGTGGACGGACGCCCCGGTCCCGTCCTCATCTCGATCCCCGAGGACGTCTTCGACGAGACGACGGGCGACGCCCGGTTCAGCGGATCCACGCGGCCGCCCGAGCGTCGCGCGCCCGAGCCCGCCATCCCGCGCGTCTCGGCGGTCCTGCGCCTGCTCGCCGCCGGCCGGCGTCCCGTGATCATCGCCGGCGCGGGCGTGCTGCGCTCCCGCGGGACCCGCGACCTCGTCCGCCTCGCGGAGACGCTGGAGGTTCCCGTGGTCGCGGCGTGGCGGCGCGGGGACGCCTTCCCGAACGACCACAGGCTGTACCTGGGCATGGCGGGCTTCGGTGCGCCGGACACGGTCCGCGAGCGGCTCGCGGACGCCGACGCGATCCTGGTCCTCGGCTCCCGGCTCTCCGAGGTCACCACGTTCGGCTACACCATCCCTGCCGCCGGCGCGCGCTGGGCCCACGTGGACCGCGAGCCGATCGCCGCGGCCGAGGGCTCGGGACAGGGTCCGGCGATCGCGCTGACCGCCGACGCCGACGCGTTCCTTCGCGCCGCGCTGCGCGCGGTGGCGGGCGCGGTGCACGAGAAGGCGTCCTACGACGCCCGTCGCACGGCGAACGCGGCCGACCGCGCCGCGTACCTCGCGGCCGCGGCCGTCGCCGACGGTCCGTCCGACGATGCCGGCGTCCATCCGGGCAAGGCGGTCGCGGCGCTCCAGTCCGCCCTCCCGGCGGCAGCGATCGTCACCACCGACGCCGGCAACTTCGCGGGCTGGCTCGCGCGGGGGTTCCGCTTCCGCCGGCCGGCGACCTTCCTCGGCCCCACGTCGGGCGCGATGGGCTACGCGCTCCCCGCGGCCATCGCGGCCGCGCTGTGGGCTCCCGACCGCGCCGTGGTCGCGGTGGCCGGGGACGGCGGATTCGCGATGACGATGGCGGATCTCGAGACGGCGGTCCGTCTCCGCCTCCCGGTGGTGGCCGTCGTGTTCGACGACCGGCGCTACGGCATGATCCGCGACCACCAGGTCCGGGGCGGCCACGGCACCGTCGCGACCGACCTGGGCCCGGTGGACTTCGCGGCGGCTGCCCGCGCCCTTGGGGCCCGCGGGGTCACCGTGGCGCGGGACGAGGATCTCGCCCCGGCCTTCGCGGAGGCGGTGCGCGCCGGGGAGCCCACCGTCGTCCACCTCCTCCTCGACCCCGCCTGGGTCGCCGTCGGGCGACGCGAGGAGGTCGTGACCGCCGTCGAGGAGGTCGTGACCGTCGAGGTGTCGGAGGACGGCACGGTCGAGGCGGTCGACGTGATCGAGGTGACCGAGACGACGACGATCGTGGAGGACGCCTCGGGTGCGGTCGTCGAGGTCGTCGACGTGACGGAGACCCTGGAGGTCGCCGAGGATGCCGGAGGGGACTTGGTCGTGGTCGACGACGTCGTGGTGACCGACGCGGTCGCCGGCGACCACGCGGGTGCGGTCGAGGCCGCCGTGGTCACCGAAGGCGACGAGAGCCCGGCGGGATCCGAGCCCGTCGCCGAGTCGGAGCCCGACGCGGAGGGCGACGACCTCGCCGCCGAGCCGGGTCCCGAGCCCGTCGCGGAGGGTGACGACCTCGTCGCCGGGGCAGATGCCGCCGCCGAGGCCGCGGCGCTCACGGACGATCCTGCCGCGGGCGCATGACGCGGACGGCCGAGGAGATCGCGCAGGGGCTCGACGCGCCGCGGCCGGGCCGCCCGATCCCGGCCGGTGAGCGCGTCCACGTCCTCGGGATCGGCGGTGCCGCCGCGGCGAGCGCCGCCCTGCTCGCGCATGCCGCCGGCGCGCGCGTGGACGGCTGCGACACGGGCGGTCCCAGCCCGTACACGCCGGAGCTCGATGCCGCCGGCATCGCGATCGCGGGCGGTCACGACGCGAACCACGTCGTCGAGGGATCGCGGCCGACCGTGGAGGTCTGCGCCGTCACGAAGGCGATCACGGCCGTGGCACCGGACCTGCCCGAGCTCCGCGCGGCCGCGGCGGCGGGGATCCCGCTCGTCTCCTGCCAGCAGCTCATCGCGGACGCGGCGGCCACACGCGGTCTGCGAACGATCGGGATCGCGGGCACACACGGCAAGTCCACGACCTCGGGCTGGGTGACGCACCTGCTCGCGGAGGCCGGACGGGACCCGACGGCCTTCGTCGGCGCGCTCATGCCCGCGGGTCTCACCGGCGGCACCGCGTCCACCGTCCGGCTCGGCGCCGGGCGCGACTTCGTCGTGGAGGCCGACGAGTATGCCGGGAACTTCGACCCGTACCGTCCCGCGATCGGCGTCCTCCTGAACGCCGACTGGGACCACCCGGATGTCTTCGCCGACCGCGCGGCGGTGGTCAAGACGTTCGCGCGCTGGGTCGGACGCTTCGACGGGGGAGGGGAGGACCCGGTGCTCGCCGTGGACGTGGGGGATCCGGGGGCCGCGGAGGTCGCGGACCGGCTCGAGGCGTGGGACGGCCGGCTCATCGCGTTCCGGGTCGTGTCGGCCGAGGCACCGGCCCCGGGCTCGGACACGGGCGCGCACGCGGGCGCGGCCGCGGGCGACCCGGACCCGTCCGTGCTTCTCTCGGCGCTCGCGTCACGCCACCGCACCGCCCGCGGGCCCGCGCTCCCCCTCGTCGGGCGCCTCCGGATCGACGCCGCCGGCATGTCCCGACTGCTGGTGCACGGGCTGCCGGGGAACGCCCCGGTCGAGGCGGCGCTGCGTCTCGTCGGACGGCACTACGCGGACGACGCCCTCGGCGCGGCCGCCGCCGGGCTGGCGGCCGGCTTGACCGCCGACGAGATCTCCCGGGGACTCGCGTCGTTCCCGGGCGTCGGCCGCCGGTTCGAGATGAAGGGTGACGTCGACGGCGTGGTCGTCATCGACGACTACGGCCATCACCCCACGGCGATCGCCGCCACGCTCGACGGGGCGCGGCTGCGCTATCCCGGGCGCCGGCTGTGGGCGGTGTACGAGCCGCTGACGTATCACCGGACGGCCATGATGATCGAGGAGTTCGCCGACGTGCTCGCGACCGCCGATCGCGTGGCGATCGCGCAGGTCTTCGCGGTCCGGGACCCGGACACGACGATCACCTCCGCGGCGGCCCTCGCGGCGGCCGTGAACGTGCGCGGCCGCGCGCCGGCCGTCGCGCCGGGCACGGTGGAGGAGACCGCCGACGCGATCCTCACCGCGCTCGAGCCCGGGGACGTCGTGCTCGTGATGGGCGGCGGCCGCTCGTACGTCCTCGCAGAGCGGCTCGTGGCGGGGCTGCGCCGGCGACGGCGCGACGCCGCCGGCTGACGGTCAGTCCGGGGCGGCGACGCCCGCTCCGGCGGCCTCCGCTGCGGCTGCCAGGGCCGCTGTCTCGTCCTCGGTGAGCGGGCGCGCCTCGATCGGGTGGTCGGCCGACGTCAGGCAGACGCCCGACGCGAGGTCGAACTGCCACCCGTGCAGCTGGCAGGTGAGCATCCCATCGTCCACGGTCGCGAACCGGGTGAGGTCGGCCTTCATGTGCGGGCAGCGCCGCTGGATCTCCCAGCCTCCGAGCGCGAACGTCCCCTCGGACTTCGCCCTTTCCGCGTAGAAGCCCTCGGCGTACTGGATCCGCTCGACGTCGAGGCACTTGAACCACGTGTACACGTAGTCGTTGTACTGCCCCTTCCGTGACGCCCGGAAGCGCATCGACAGGAAGAGGGAGTTGACCCAGTCCACCTCCCGCTCGCGCACCAGCGTCTCCACGAGCCTCCGGTCCACCCAGAAGCGGTAGCGGGACTCCTCGACGCCGTCCCACGGGCGGACGACCCGGTCGACGAAGTCGAGGACGATGCCCTCGTCGCCGACGTCGAGGAGGATCCGGTCGCCGATCCCCGAGCTCACGTGGTCGGCCATCGCCATGAGCGGCTCGAACCAGGGCTTCAGCTCTGCGAGAAGGTCGATCCGCTCGCCCTCCCAGCGGGCATGCTCGGCCGCGAGCAGCGGCCGGACCCGCGCCTGGTACGCGCGGAGGTACGCCTCGCGGTCGCCGAAGATGTGCTCGACCTCCGCGTCCGGGACCGGATGCGTCACCTCGAACGACCCGGGCTTCAGCTCGCCCACGCTCCCGGGCAGCATCAGCCGCGCCCCGGCCACGTCCCGCTCGGCGAGGTACCGGAGGAAGACGGTCTGGTCCGGGAAGATGTTCGTCGGGTCGTCGTGGAGGTCGTTCTGCTCGAACAGGTCCTCGTCGAGGAAGCAGGGCGGGCCGGCGGAGGGGACGACGAACGCCGGGTCCACGATCTGGATGTACCTGTGCGATCGCGCCAGCTGCGCGACGCGCTTCTTGTGCGCGAGCGTGGCCTTCGCCTTCTCCGGGAACTCGTAGACCATCGGGTACCAGATCGCGCCCGAGAACTGGAGGAAGAGCAGGTCGATCGGGCCGAGCGTCAGCATCTGGTCGGGGTCGGTCGGCCGGCTGTCGTTGAGGTTGAGCAGGCGCGTCTCACCGTCGTCGACGAGGAGCGCCGAGTCGCCGATCGGGCCGTCCGTCGGGGCCGTCAGGGCCTTCACCATGATCCGCAGGCCGCCGCCGAGGTCCACGGGCTCCAGGTCGGCGGTCTCGATGAACCGGCGGAAGCCGATGCGGTGGAGCTCGCGGCGGAGGTCGCCGATCGGATAGTCGGGGAGGATGACCGTCGTGCGGCGGTCCACGTGCTCCGCGAGCCACGCCGGGTCGAAGTGGTCGTGGTGGAGGTGGGAGATGTACAGATATGTGGGGTTCCGGAGGGTCGCGGGGTCGATCCCGTCGTTCGCAGGGAAAGGGAGCCACGAGCCGAAGTAGGCGGGGTTGAACCACGGGTCGCAGAGGATCGACCCGGCCCGCGTCTCGATGAGGAGCCCGGCCTGGGCGAGGAACGTCACGCGCATGGGGGGAGGATAGCGGGCGAGCGGCG
>JALOOH010000028.1 GCA_025454515.1 Chloroflexota bacterium | reverse complement strand
ACCTTGAGGTAGCGCGCGGGGACGACCTGGTCGGTGTCCACGTGCTCCGCCCGCAGCGGGATGACGGCAGAGGTGAACTGGCGGAAGGGCTCGGGCATCGCTCAATACCCTCCGCCGACCGCGGCCGGCTGCTCGACTCCGGGAAGCGTGCGAGGGTCCGTGACCACGCCGGAGAGCGCCGATGCCGCGGCGGTCAGGGGGGACGCGAGGAACGTCCGACCGCCCGGCCCCTGGCGACCTTCGAAGTTGCGGTTGCTCGTGCTGATCGCGTACTCGCCGGGGCGGAGCATGTCGCCGTTCATCGCGATGCACATCGAGCAGCCGGCCTCGCGCCAGTCGGCGCCCGCGGCCCGGAAGACCTCGTCGAGGCCCTCGGACTCTGCCTGCGCCTTCACCTGGGCGGAGCCGGGGACGACCATCAGGCGGACCCCCTCGGCGATCCGCCTACCCCGGAGCACCGATGCCGCGAGGCGGAGGTCGCTGATCCGGCTGTTCGTGCACGACCCGAGGAAGACGGTGTCCACCTTGTGCCCGGCGATCGGTACGCCCGGCTCGAGGCCCATGTACGCGAGGGCCTTCTCGAGCGCCCGCCGCGACGCGGCGTCCGGGGCGTCCTCCGGGCGGGGGATCCGCTCGTCCACGGCGATCCCCATCCCGGGATTCGTGCCATACGTGACCATCGGGGCGAGACGGTCGGCATCGAGGAGGATCGAGAGGTCGAAGGCCGCCCCCTCGTCGGTCGGCAGCGTGCGCCACCGCGCCACCGCCGCGTCCCACGCCGCGCCCTGCGGGGCATGGCGCCGGCCGTGGATGTACTCGAAGGTGGCGTCGTCCGGGGCGACGAGCCCGGCCCGTGCGCCTCCCTCGATGCTCATGTTGCACACGGTCATCCGCTCCTCCATCGAGAGGGCTCGGATGGCCTCGCCGCGATACTCGAAGACGTGGCCCGTGCCGCCGCCGACCCCGATCCGGGCGATGAGCGCGAGGATGATGTCCTTCGCGGAGACGCCGGGCCGCAGGCGTCCGTCGACCCGCACCTCGTACGTCCGGGGGTGCCGCTGCAGCAGCGTCTGGGTCGCGAGGACCATCTCCACTTCGCTCGTCCCGATGCCGAACGCGAGCGCGCCGAACGCCCCGTGCGTCGCCGTGTGGCTGTCCCCACAGACGATCGTCATGCCCGGCTGCGTCAGGCCGAGCTCCGGCCCGATCACGTGGACGATCCCCTGCGTCTCCGACCCGAGCGCATGGAGCGGGATGCCGAACTCGGCGCAGTTGTCCACGAGCTGCTGGACCTGCTTCGCCGCCATCGGGTCCACGATCGGCAGGCCGCGCGGCGTCGTCGGGGTGGAGTGGTCCATCGTCGCCACGGTCCGCTCCGGGTGGCGGACCGTGAGGCCGCGCTCGCGGAGGCCGGTGAAGGCCTGCGGGCTGGTCACCTCGTGGACGAGGTGGAGGTCGATCGCGACGATCGCGGGTGTGCCCGGGTCCTCGGCGACGACATGGTCGTCCCAGATCTTCTCGACGAGGGTCCGCGGGCGCGGCTGGGGCTCGGACATGGGGGCTGCTCTTCTCTGCGTGGCGCGGGGAGAGAAGGGTAGCAGAGGGGCAGGGGCGGCTCGGGGGCACATCCCTCGGCCTCTGCAGGCGCCGCAGCCGATCGGCGTGACTGGCGCGCCGCCGTCCGTGTTGCATGCGGCGCAACGATCCGTGACGAGGAGCGGGCCCGGGTGGCCGTTGCGCTTCGCTCGGTCGGGGACGTCGCACCCGGCGCAACGTTTCGTGACGAGGAGCGGGCCCGGCGGGTCGCGGCCGCTCGCTCGGCAAGGAACGTGCCACGCGGTGCAACGATGGGTACCGGAGCGTCGCCGGACGCGTGCTCCCGCGGCTCGCTCGGCACGGAACGTCGCGTGGGGCGCAACGATGGGTGCAGAGGCCATCCCGCCACCCGACCGGCTCCCGCGCCGGCCAGGGGCCGCGGCCCGCCAGGCCGGCGACCCGACGAGGACGCGACGACGACCCGGTACGACCGGCAGCCGGAAGAGCCGTACGGCGACGCCGAGGTCAGCGCCCCACCGTCACGTTGCGTGGAGGCCCGTCCATCACGTGCACCCGCCGGCCGTGGAGGTCGACCCAGACGATCGCCGATCCAGGCCATTGAACCCGGGCATCGCGCAGCGCTGTGACCGCGTCCGCCGTCCGCGCAGGGTACGCCGCGGCGAACGTATGAGCGAGATCCCGGACGGTCGCGCGCGTCGCCCGGGTCGAGCGGAGCAGCAGCACGCGGGACACAGAGGAGTCGATGATCTCGGCCCCCGGATCCGCTCGGGTCAGGTCGGGCGGGCGCGATCGGAGCGCGGCGGCCTTGTCCGCTGACCGGCGCAGCACCTCCTCGACGCGGCGGATCTCGGAGTGGACCTCGACGGCGATGAGCACCCGGCGGCTCGGATGCAGCAGGACGAGGTCGATCACGCCTCGCACGGTCCCCACGACCGGCACCTCGAGACGGCGCTCCCACGCCGGGTCCGACGCCTGCAGCAGCGCCTCGAGCATCGGGGCCTGGAAGCGATCCCGCAGTGGACGGCCGGCCGGATACAGGCGAAGGGAGACCTCGCACCCCAGGACCGCGGCGACCCGCACCAGTGTATCGAGGCCGGGATCGACCGAGGCATCCTCGATCCGCCCGACGGTCGAGGGGGCGACGTGCGCAGCGCGAGCGACCGCCGCCCTTGCGAGGCCTGCATCCTCACGCAGGCTCGCCATCTCACGGCCGAGCCTTCTGCGGATGTCCTGGGAGCGGCGGGCCGCCCGGGCTTCGACAGCGGACCGGCGGCGGAGGGCGGGTGCTGACCGGGATCGGCTGGCTGCCATGCGACCAGCACAGCACGTGCCGCTCAGCCCGCACGCATCCGGCGCTCTCCGCCGGCTTCTTCAGGCCGTATCGGACCCGGACCATCCCATCCGGGCCGATGTCGTCGGCCGCGGACCCGCCTCGTCACGCCCGGCTCGCGAAGGGGGCGGCTCGGCACTACCGCCCGGCGGGCCGTCGTGGTCTTCTTCCGGGACGGCAGCGCGGCGATGGTCGATCGCGCGGACCACCCCACGGAGACCTGCTCGATGACCCCGGACACACGGGAGCGATCCGCACCCGATCCCGGTGCCCCGACCCCGGCTCCCCTCGGACCCACCCGCTTCGGCGACCTCCCGTACGGGCCGACGATGACCCGCCTGCTCGAGCCGATGCACGGCGGATTCATCCGTCTGAACCGATGGGTGGCCGTCCCCGCGCTCCGCGCCGGCCTGGGCCCGCTGTTCAGCACGCCCGTCCTCGGGTCGCTCATGGTCCTCCGGACGACCGGCCGGAAGAGCGGGCAGCCGCGCGACGCCCCCCTCGGGTACGCGATCCTCGATGGCTGCGTCTACTGCATCGCTGGGTTCGGCGAGGCGACGCAGTGGTTCCGCAACATCCAGGCGGACCCGGTCGTGGAGGTCGTCCTGCCGACCGCGACGTTCCGCGGCCTCGCCGAGCCGGTGACCGACCCGGACGAATGGGCGCGGGCATTCCGCCTCCTGATGACGAACATGGGACCGATCGGGCGGGCGACCTCCGGCGATGTCCGCGGGCTCTCCGACGACGAGCTCCGGGAAGCCGGCCGCGGCCTGCCCATCGTCCGGATCCGGCCGACCGGGATCGGCTCCGGCCCCGCCGACCCGGGCGGCCTCATGTGGATCCCCGTCCAGCTCGCGACGACGGCGGTCTCGCTCTGGATCGTCGCGAAGATGGCGCGGGCGGCCGCGCGGGCCGTAGGGCGGGTGCGCTAGGGTCGGACCGCACGGCGCCCCGACCACGGGAGCGCGCGGCCATCGCGGCGGCCATCGCGGCGGCCGACGTGGCGGCCAGCGCCGCGCTCCCGGCCCCCGGACGCCGTACCTTCGGCCGGTACCTCCGTCCCGTGGTTGCGCGTCACGTCGGGCGTGCTATCCTTCGCGCACCCTCGGGCGTGCTGTCGCCCGGGTCGTCGGAGGCATCGTGGACTTCTTCAGCGGTCGCGACGCTCGCAAGGTCGCCGTCGTCGTCACGACGGACGGTCGCCGCGTGCACGTGCCCGTGGACGATCCGCGCTCCCTCGACGTAGCCGCCCTCGACATCCGCAGCCTCGCCCTCTTCCTTATCGGGCTCATTCGGAGCCGGCGAGAGTCTGGAGGACCGCGGTAGCGCCGAGCGCCACCAGGGACGGAACCTGCAGGACCCTCGCCGAGCGGCGAGGGTCTTCTGTTTCCCGGGCCGGGGTGACGGCCCAGGACGGAGGACGAACGGATGACCGTGACGAAAGGTGAGGGGGCCCGATCCGGGACCCACTCGCACGTGCCCGACGCCGGCACGCCCACCGCGGAGGCGATCGAGAAGGCGCGCCGCGACATGCTCCACCAGGGGCGCATCGAGAAGCGCACGCGGATCGGGGCCGACGTCGTGTGCGAGGCGCTCCTCCGCCAGGGCGTGGACGTCATCTTCGGGTACCCGGGCGGAGTGATCCTCCCGCTCTACGACGTCTTCGGCGACTACCCGGAGCTGCGGCATGTCCTCGTCCGGCACGAGCAGGGCGCGGCGCACGCCGCCGACGGCTATGCGCGTTCGACCGGGCGGGTCGGCGTCTGCCTCGGAACCTCCGGCCCCGGGGCCACCAACCTGGTGACGGGCATCGCCACGGCGCAGCTCGACTCGATCCCCATGGTCGCGATCACCGGCAACGTCCCCGGCGCGCTCATCGGGAAGGACGCCTTCCAGGAGATCGACATCACCGGCATCACCCTGCCGATGACGAAGCACAACTACCTCGTCCGGAGCGCCGACGACATCGCCGCCGTCTTCGCCGAGGCCTTCCACATCGCGCGATCCGGCCGGCCCGGGCCCGTCCACATCGACCTCACGAAGGACGCCCTCCAGGGGGAGACGCGGGCCGAGCACCCGGACCAGGAGGAGGTCCTCGCGAGGCTCCCGGGCTTCCGTCCGACGCTCGACGGCCACCCCCGCCAGCTGAAGACCGTCGCGCACGAGATCGCGAAGGCGAAGCGACCCGTCATCCTCGCCGGCCATGGGATCCTCATCGCCGAGGCCTGGGACGAGCTGCGCGAGCTCGCGGAGAAGGCCCGGATCCCGGTCGCCTGGAGCCTCCTCGGGATCGGCGCGATGGACGAGGACCACCCCCTCGCGTACGGCTACATGGGGATGCACGGCTGGAAGCACGTGAACCGGGCGATCCAGTCGGCCGACCTCATCATCGCGCTGGGAATGCGGTTCGACGACCGCGTGACCGGCAACGTGAAGACGTACGCGCCGCACGCGCGGATCGTCCACGTGGACATCGATCCGGCCGAGATCGGGAAGAACGTCGCCGTCGACGTCCCCGTCGTCGGCGACGTCCGGCGCGTCCTCGCGGCACTCCTGCCGCTCGTGGCGCCCGTGGACCACGAGGCACGCGCCTCGTACATGGAGCAGCTCGCCGAGTGGCGGCGCGATTCGGAGGCGAGCAGCTGGCACGGGTCCGGCACGTGGCGCAACGGCCTCCTCTCGGCGGACTACGTGGTCGAGCGGATCGGCGCGCTGAACGACCACGACGCGACGATGGTGGCGGACGTGGGCCAGAACCAGATGTGGACGGCGCGGTACGCCGGCTACCGCCGCCCGCACAGCCACCTCTCGTCGGGCGGTCTGGGGACCATGGGGTACTCCATGCCGGCGGCGATGGGGGCCGCGCTCGGGCGACCGGACAAGAAGACGTGGGCCATCGTCGGGGACGGCGGGTTCCAGATGACGATCCAGGAGCTCGCGACCCTCGTCCAGGACGACATCCCCGTGAAGATCGCCCTCCTCGACAACCACAAGCTCGGGATGATCCGGCAGTGGCAGGAGCTCGTGTACGCGAACAACTACCACTCGTCGGACATGGTCGGCCCCGACTACCTCAAGCTCGCGGAGGCGTACGGGATCCCCGCATGGAAGGCGACGCGGCCGGAGGAGGTCGACGACGCGATCCTCGCGGCGAACGCCGCCGACGGCCCGGCGCTCGTCTGGTTCGAGATCGCGAGCGAGCAGAACGTCTTCCCGATGATGCCCGCCGGCAAGGGCCTCTCCGACCTCCTCGAGGAGCCCGGACTGGAGGTGGACGAATGAGCGGCGACACGATCGCGGCGCGGCCGGCGCGCGCGCTGCCCGGCTCCGGCGAGCACCGGCGCCACGTCCTCGTGGCGGTCGTCCAGAACCGCACCGGCGTCCTCAACCGCGTGGCGAGCCTCATGCGGGCCCGCAACTTCAACATCGAGTCGCTCTCGGTGAGCCACACCGACAGCGACGACGTGAGCCGCATGACCATCACGATCCACGGGGACGAGTTCCACGTGGAGCAGGCGATCAAGCAGCTCTACCGGCTCATCGACGTCCTCAAGGTCCAGGACGTGACCGACGAGCCCTCCGTCCAGCACGAGCTCGCCCTCGTGAAGGTCCGCGCCACGGACCGGAACCGCGGCGAGATCGTGTCGATCGTGGAGATGTACCGAGGCCGCGTCGTGGACCTCGCGCCCGACGCGGCGATCGTCGAGGTGACCGGCACCGAGGCCGAGGTGGACGCGCTCATCGCGCTCCTCCGCGGGTTCGGCATCAAGGAGCTGGTGCGGACCGGGGCCGTCGTCATGGCCCGCGGCTCCGCATCCATCGAGGAGGCGACGAAGCGATGACCGCCCGGATGTACTACGACGTCGACGCCGACCCGGGCGCTCTCGCGGGCCAGACGGTCGCGATCATCGGGTTCGGGAGCCAGGGGCATGCCCACGCCCTGAACCTGCACGAGTCCGGGGTGGACGTCGTCGTGGGCCTCGCGCCGGCGAGCAGGAGCCGCGCGATCGCCGAGGAGGCCGGCCTGCGCGTGATGGACGTGGCGGACGCGGTGCGCGCCGCCGACGTCATGATGATGGCCGTCCCGGACACGTCCCAGAAGGCGCTCTACGACGCCGAGATCGCGCCGAACCTGCGTCCCGGCCAGCTCCTCCTCTTCGCCCACGGCTTCACGATCCGCTTCGGCCAGATCGTCCCGCCGGAGGGCGTGGACGTGGGGATGGTCGCGCCGAAGGGGCCCGGCCATCTCGTGCGCTCCGTCTACCGCGACGGCGGCGGGGTCCCGGCGCTGTTCGCCGTCGAGCGCGACGCGAGCGGGACGGCTCGCGCGCGGACGCTCGCGTATGCCCGGGCGCTCGGCTGCACGCGCGCCGGCGTGCTCGAGACGACGTTCAAGGAGGAAACGGAGACCGACCTGTTCGGCGAGCAGGCGGTCCTCTGCGGGGGGACGGCCGCCCTCGTGAAGAGCGCGTTCGAGACGCTCGTCGAGGCCGGCTACCAGCCCGAGCTCGCGTACTTCGAGACGATGCACGAGCTCAAGCTCATCGTGGACCTCATGTACCGCGGCGGCCTCGACTTCATGCGATTCAGCGTGAGCGACACCGCCGAGTTCGGCGACTACGTCTCCGGGCCGCGGATCATCGACGACCGCGTGCAGGCGACGATGCGCCAGGTGCTCGCGGAGATCCAGGACGGGACGTTCGCCGCCCGCTGGATCGAGGAGAACCGGTCCGGCCGCGCCGAGTTCCTGCGGATGCGGGAGGCGGAGAGCGGCCACCAGATCGAGCAGGTCGGGGCGGAGCTCCGATCGAGGATGGCGTTCCTCGACCCGGTGACCGTCAAGGCCGGCCAGGCACAGGCTTCGGCCAAGGGGAGCGCGGGACGATGAGCTCACCCACCTACGGCCCCGGCGTACCCGAGGGCAGCGTACGCATCTTCGACACGACCCTGCGCGACGGGGAGCAGGCGCCCGGCGCGGGCCTCACCGTCGCCGAGAAGATCCAGGTCGCCCGCCAGCTCGCCCGCCTGAAGGTGGACGTCATCGAGGCGGGCTTCCCTGCGGCATCGCCGGGCGACTTCGAGGCGGTCCGGCGGATCGCCGAGGAGACACGCGGCTCGGCCATCGCGGCCCTCGCCCGCTGCAAGGACGGCGACCCCCAGCGCGCGGTCGACGCCATCGGCGTCGCCGAGCATCCGCACCTCCACGTCTTCATCGCGACGAGCGACATCCACCTCAAGCACAAGCTCCGCATCGACCGCGACCAGGCGCTCGCCGAGGCGGTGCGCTGGGTCCGCTACGGCCGCGAGAAGCTCGGCCGCGACGCCGAGGTGGAGTTCTCGGCGGAGGACGCCTCGCGCACCGACCCGGACTACCTCCTGCGGGTCTACGCGGCCGTGCTCGAGGCCGGGGCGTCCACGCTGAACATCCCGGACACGGTCGGCTATGCGATCCCGTCCGAGTTCGGCTCGCTCGTCGAGCGGGTGAAGGCGCTCGCCGGCGACGAGGCGGTCGTCTCGGTCCACTGCCACAACGACCTGGGCCTCGCGACGGCGAACACCCTCGCGGCGGTGCAGGCGGGCGCCCGCCAGGTAGAGGTCACGATCAACGGCCTCGGCGAGCGCGCCGGCAACGCCTCGCTGGAGGAGGTGGTGATGGCGCTGCGCACGCGGCCCACCCAGTTCCCCCGGCTCGTCAGCCGCGTCTCCACGGAGCAGATCACGCCGGCCAGCCGGCTCGTCAGCCACCTCACCGGGTTCTCGATCCAGCCGAACAAGGCGGTCGTCGGCGCGAACGCGTTCGCGCACGAGTCGGGCATCCACCAGGACGGCGTCATCAAGAACCCGCTGACCTACGAGATCATGACGCCGCAGTCGGTCGGCCTGACCGGCAGCCAGCTGACGATCGGCAAGCTCTCCGGGCGGAAGGGGCTCCAGAAGAAGCTCCGCGACCTGGGCTACCACGTCGAGGGCCCCGAGCTCGACCTGGTGTACCGCGAGGCGATCGCCCTCGCCGACCGCAAGAAGGACGTGACCGACGCGGACCTCATCGCGATCGTCGAGCAGCAGGTCGCGGAGGTCCCCGAGACCGTGGGCCTCGTGGACTGGGAGGTGAGCTCCGCGAAGGGCGGCGAATCCCGCGGCCATGTGACGCTCACGCTCACCGGCACGGAGCGCCACGGGAGCTCCAAGGGCAACGGCCCGGTGGACGCGCTGTACGGCGCGGTGGACGCGGCGATCGAGCCCGTCCTCGCCTGGCACCCCGCGCTCATCAGCTACGAGATCCGCGCGGTCTCCGGCGGAGAGGACGCCCAGGGCCAGGTCGTCGTGCGCTGCCGGCGCTCCAGCGACGATCCCGCCCGCGCCGATTCCGTCACGGGCCACGGCCTCTCGACCAACATCGTCGAGGCGTCGCTCGAGGCGTATCTCGTCGCGACGAACAAGCTCCACGCGATCGAGCTCGGCGACTCGTCGTCCGTGATCCCGGCACCGCCGGCCGACGAGGAGCTCCCGTGAGCCCGTCCGCGGTCACCGAGCCGGCTGCCGCGACGGGGGCGGAGGCGGCGCTCCAGCCGGTCGGCGACCCGGCGGCGCGGTGGGAGATCGTCGCGATCCCCGGCGACGGCGTCGGACCGGACGTCGTCGCCGCCGGACGCCGCGTCGTGGACGCGCTCGGCCCGCGCGGCGGCTTCTCGATCGTCTGGCACGAGATCCTCGTCGGCGGCTGCGCGATCGACGCGTACGGCGTCGCGATCCGCGAGGAGGATCTCGCGGCATGCCGCGACGCCGACGCGGTCTTCCTCGGCGCGGTCGGCGGGCCCAGGTGGGACGACCCGGACGCCGCCGTCCGGCCGGAGCAGGCGCTCTTCGCGATGCGCGGCGGCCTCGGGCTGTACGCCAACCTCCGTCCCGTGACGGTCCACCCCGCGCTGGCCGAGAGCTCTCCCCTGAAGTCGCACCTCCTCGAGGACGTCGACCTCCTCGTCGTCCGCGAGCTGACCGGCGGGATCTACTTCGGCCAGCGGACGGAGATGAGCGGGCCGGCGGGCGCGCGTCGGGCCGTGGACGAGCTGCCCTACACCGACGTCGAGGTCGAGCGAATCGTCCGGCTCGCCTTCGAGCTGGCGCGGTCGCGCCGCCGCCACGTCACGAGCGTGGACAAGGCGAACGTCCTCGCGACGTCCCGCCTCTGGCGGACCGTGGCGACCGAGGTCGGAGCCCGGCACCCGGACGTCGCGCTCGACCACCGGCTCGTGGACGCCGCCGCGATGCAGATCGCCCGGCGTCCCGGGGACTTCGACGTCCTGGTGACCGAGAACCTCTTCGGCGACATCCTCTCCGACGAGGCGAGCGTCCTCGCCGGCTCGCTCGGGATGCTGCCGTCCGCGTCGGTCGGGACCCGCCGGACGGCGTTCGGCCTGCACGGGCTGTACGAGCCGATCCACGGCTCCGCCCCGGACATCGCCGGCCGCGACATCGCGAACCCGATCGGCACGATCCTGTCGGCGGCGATGATGCTCCGCTGGTCGTTCGGTCGGGAGGACATGGCCCGGACCATCGAGGACGCCGTCTCGGACGCGCTGTACGACGGGTACCGGACGCCCGACCTCATGCCCGTCGACCCCGGCGCTGCGGCCGGGCTCATCCCGGTCGGGACGCGTGGGATGACGGATGCGATCGTCGCGCGGCTCGGCGGCGCAGGGGAGGAGCTCCGATGACCGCCGGCACGCAGGGCGGACCGGCCGCCGCGAACGACCGCCCGGTCGTCCTGTACGACACCACCCTCCGCGACGGGACGCAGGGCGAGAACATCACGCTCTCGCTCGCCGACAAGATCCGCATCGCGCGGATGCTCGACGAGTACGGCATGCCGTTCATCGAGGGTGGCTGGCCCGGCTCGAACCCGAAGGACGTCGAGTTCTTCGCAGCCGCGAAGACGATCCGCTGGGAACGGGCGAAGCTCGCTGCGTTCGGGTCCACGCGCCACAAGGCGAACAGGCCGGAGGACGACCCCAACCTTCGGGAGCTCGTCGCCGCCGAGACGCCGGTGGTGACGATCTTCGGGAAGAGCTGGCTGCTGCACGTGACGAAGGTGCTCGGCGCCACGCCGGAGCAGAACCTCGACATGGTCGCGGAGTCGGTCGCGTTCGTCGCCGACCGCGGCCGCGAGGCGGTGTACGACGCGGAGCATTACTTCGACGGCTACCGCGCGGACCCGGCGTACGCGCTCGCGACGCTGCGCGCCGCCCGCCAGGCGGGTGCCCGCTCGCTCGTCCTGTGCGACACGAACGGCGGCACCCTCACCGACGACCTCGTCCGGATCGTCACGGAGACCCGATCGGCGCTCGAGGGCGACCCGGGCACCCCCGTCATCGCGTGGGGCATCCACACGCACAACGACGCGGACCTCGCCGTCGCGAACTCGCTCGCCGCGGTCCAGGCCGGCATCCGGCACGTCCAGGCGACGATCAACGGCTACGGCGAGCGGTGCGGCAACGCGAACATGGTGAGCATCCTCGCGAACCTCGCTCTCAAGACGGACCTCACGCTGCTGCCGGTCGGCGGCGGCGACATCGGCGACCTCACGCACCTCTCGCGCTCGGTGGCCGAGATCGCGAACATCACGCCGGACGACTACCAGCCGTACGTGGGCCGGTCGGCGTTCGCCCACAAGGGCGGCGTGCACGGCGCGGCAGTGGCCAAGGTGGAGCGCAGCTACCAGCACGTGGACCCGGCGACGGTCGGGAACGAGGGCCGCCTGGTGGTCTCCGAGCTGGGCGGCAGGGCGAACACCCAGCTGCGCGCCGAGCAGCTGGGGCACCGGCTCGAGGGCGTGGTCGACCCGAGGGCCCTCTCCCGGCTCATCAAGGAGCTGGAGGCCCAGGGCGCGTCGTTCGAGGGCGCGGAGGGGTCGTTCGAGCTCCTCGTGCGGAGGAACCAGCCCGGGTACGAGGCGCCGTTCCGGATCGTGGACTACACCGTGATCATCGAGCAGCGGGAGGGTCGCGAGCAGCGAGCGGAGGCGACCGTCAAGGTGGAGGTCGCCGACGAGGTCCTCCACACGGCGGCCGACGGGAACGGCCCGGTCAACGCGCTCGACACCGCCCTCCGCAAGGCGCTCGCCGCGTTCTACCCGGTCCTCGACGGCGTCCGGCTCGTGGACTACAAGGTCCGCATCGTGGACGGCCAGTCGGCCACCGCGGCACGGACGCGGGTGATCATCGACTCGGCGGACGCCGACCGCGAGTGGTCCACGATGGGCAGCGACACGAACATCATCGGCGCGTCCGCGGCCGCGCTCGTGGATTCGCTCGAGTACGCGATCTGGAAATCGGGCGCGACCGTCCGACGCCGGGACGAGCGCCACTTCACGACCGCCGTCGAGCGATGAGCGGGCCGGGCACCGGGGGGCGCGCGACGGGCGGCCCGGCGGCCGGTGACGCGGGCACGCCCGCGCGGCCGGCCGGGCGGGCGCGCGTCGCCTACTCGGGCGAGCCCGGGGCCTTCGCCGAGGACGCCGTCGTGGCGTTCTTCGCCGACCCGGCCCCCGTCCCGGTCCCGGGGTTCCGGGAGGTCTTCGCCGCCGTGACGGCCGGCCGCGCCGCGGCGGACCCGCCGGGCGCGGCCCCGGTCGTGGCCGGCGTCGTCCCCATCGAGAACCTCGTGAACGGGACCGTCCGCGAGAACTACGACCTCCTGCTCGAGCACGACGTCGAGATCCGGGGCGAGGTCGCCGTCCCAGTCCACCTGTGCCTCGCGACGCTGCCGGGCGAGCGGATCGAGGGGATCGAGCGCGTGTACTCGCACATCCAGGCGCTCGGGCAGGCCGACAGGTTCCTGCGGGGCCGGCCGTGGCAGCTGCTCACCACGTACAACACGGCGGCCGCGGGGGTCGCGATCGCGGAGCGCCGCGAGCGCGCTGCCGCCGCGGTCCTGTCGCCTCGCGCCGCGGCGCTCGCCG
Organism: Chloroflexota bacterium; assembly: GCA_025454515.1. Lineage (GTDB taxonomy): Bacteria > Chloroflexota > Limnocylindria > Limnocylindrales > CSP1-4 > CAIYQJ01. The sequence continues at coordinate 18,567 of JALOOH010000028.1, read as the reverse complement.
GCCTGGAGATCCTCGCGGACGACATCCAGAGCGTCCCGGACAACCGCACGCGGTTCGTCGTCATCGCGGCGCCCGGGTCCGCGCTGCCCGACGCGCTCCTCCGCCGGCCCGCGGGGGCATCAACATGCACAAGCTGGAGTCGCGACCCAGCCTGGAGCGCGCCTGGGAGTACGTCTTCTGGGTGGACGTGGACGGCGACGTCCGGTCGCCGGCCATGGCGCGCGCCCTAGACCGCCTGGCCGCCGTCACCACGCTCCTCCGCGTCCTTGGCTCCTACCCCCGCGCCGAGGCATGACCCAGGCGGCGGCCGCGCTCTTCGCGCTCGCCCTCGCGGCGGCCATCGCGGACTGGGCCGCCGTCGCATCGACCGGTCGCGGCCGGCCCGGGCCGCCGAGCCGGGTCCGCTGGGTCACGAAGCCGCTCCCGCTGATCCTGCTGATCGGGGCGGCGCTCGCGCTCGACCCGGCGGATCCCGCGGTCCGCGCCTGGTTCGTCGTCGCGCTCGCCCTCTCGCTCGCGGGGGACGTCGCGCTGCTGTCGCCGCGCGGGTTCCTCGCCGGCCTCGCGGCGTTCCTCCTCGCCCACCTCGCCTACGCGGCCGGCTTCCTCGCCGGCGGCGTCGCGCCGGCGGCGGTCGCGGCCGGTGCCGCCGCGATGCTCGCCTTCGACCTCGTCGTGGGACCGCGCCTCGTGCGCGCCCTCCGCGCCGGCGGCCGCGGCGCCCTGGTCGTGCCCGTCGTCGCGTACCTGGCGGTCATCTCGGCGATGGTCGCGGCGGCCACGGGATCGCTCGCCCTCGTCGCGGTCGCCGGCGCGGTCCTCTTCGCCGCCTCGGACACGCTGCTCGCCGAGCAGCGGTTCGTCCGGCAGCGTCGCGCGGGCGACCTCGTCGTCATGGTCCTCTATCACGCCGGGCAGGGCCTGTTGGTGCTGTCGCTCGCCCTCCCGGCTCGATAGACTCGGGCCTGCGCCGCGCCCCGCTCGCGGAGGGCCCACTTCGAAGCTGCGCAGGGTGTGACGCAAGGGGAGGGATCCATGACCGTCCAGACGTCGCCGCCCGTCGAGGGCGCGGCCGCGGGACCTGCGTGGCACACGCTCTCGATCGACGATGCCCTGACGCAGCAGGGCGTGACCGCGGACGCCGGGCTCTCGGCCGCCGAGGCGGCGAGTCGCGCCCAGCGTTTCGGCCCCAACAAGTTCGCCGAGGGGAAGAGGGAGCCGCGGTGGCGGACCTTCCTCCGCCAGTACGCCGACCCGATGCAGATCGTGCTCCTCGTCGCGGGCATCGTCTGCTACCCGATCGGCCAGCCCGACACCGGTCGTCTGCTCATCCTCCTGACGGTCCTCAACGCCGTCATGGGGGTGAACCAGGAAGGCAAGGCGGCGAAGGCCGTCGCGGCCCTGCAGCAGATGATGCTGGTCAAGGCGAAGGTCGTCCGCGACGGCCAGGTGCAGGAGATCCCCGCCGACCAGATCGTCCCGGGTGACGTCGTGAACGTGGAGGCGGGCGACGTCGTCCCCGCCGACGGGCGGATCATCCGGGCCGCGACGCTCGAGATCGACGAATCCGCGCTCACCGGCGAGAGCGTGCCCGTCTCGAAGGGCATGGACCCCGTCGAGAAGGCGGACACCCCGCTCGGCGACCGCCTCGACATGGCCTACATGAACACGAACGTCACGCGGGGCGCCGGGAGCATCCTCGTCACCGCGACAGGCATGTCCACCGAGGTCGGCCACATCTCCGGCCTCCTCTCCGCGGAGAAGAGCGAGGCGACGCCTCTCACGCGGCAGCTGAACAAGCTGACGAACCAGATCCTCGTCGTCGCCGGCCTCGCCCTCCTCGCGTCGATGGCCCTCGGCCTCTGGCGCGGCGAGGAGTGGGACGTCCTCTTCATCACCGCCGTCGCGTTCGCCGTCTCCGCGATCCCGACAGGCCTCCCGGCGGTCGTCACGACGATCCTCTCGATGGGCACCCAGACGCTCGCGAAGGCCGGCGCCATCATGAAGCGCCTCCGGTCGGTGGAGACCCTCGGGTCCACATCGGCGATCAACTCCGACAAGACCGGCACGCTCACGCTCAACCAGATGACCGCGGTCGAGATGAGCGTCCCCGGGCGGCGCTACGCGATCACCGGGTCCGGGTACTCCACCGACGGGCAGATCAACAAGGTCGGTGGCCAGGCGGACGTCAAACTGGACCCGTTCCTCCTCCCGATGGCGCTCTGCGCCGACGCGGTCGTGAAGGACGGGCAGCTCATCGGCGATCCGACGGAGGGCGCCCTGGTGGTCCTCGCCGCGAAGGGCGGCATCGACCCGACCCTCACCCGCCAGGAGTACCCGCGGGTGGCGGAGCTGCCGTTCGACGCCGCGTACAAGCTCATGGCGACGTTCCACGCGATGAAGGACGAGTCGGGCGCGGACGTCGTCCGCGCGTTCGTCAAGGGCGCACCCGACCAGCTCCTTGCCCGGGCCGGGTCCGTCCTCGCCCCGGACCTCGCCGGCGTGCAGCCGGTGGACGACGCGGTGCGGAAGCAGTACGAGGACGAGAACCAGCGCCTCGGCGAGAAGGGCCTGCGGGTCATGGCGACGGCGCGGAAGGACTTCGACCCCGCGACGTTCGACGCGGGCGCCGACCTCCTCCCGCTCGTCGACGGCATGACCCTCCTCGCCCTCGTCGGGATCGTGGACCCGCCGCGGCCGGCGGCCAAGGCCTCGATCGCCACCGCGAAGTCGGCCGGCATCCAGGTGCGCATGATCACCGGCGACCACGCGGTGACCGCCCAGGCGATCGCCACGGACCTCGGGATCGAGGGCCGGGCGATCACGGGCGCCGAGTTCGGCGCGATGAGCGACGAGGAGGCGGTGCGCGAGATCGACGGCATCGGCGTCATCGCGCGCGTCACCCCCGAGCACAAGGTCCGACTCGTCGACGTCCTGAAGAAGAAGGGCCACATCGTCGCGATGACCGGCGACGGCGTGAACGATGCGCCGGCGCTGAAGAAGGCCGACATCGGCATCGCCATGGGGATCACCGGCACCGAGGTCTCGAAGGAAGCCGCGGTGATGATCCTGACCGACGACGATTTCGCGACGATCGTGAAGGCAGTCGAGCTCGGCCGCGGCCTCTACGACAACCTGAAGAAGTACATCCGGGCCCAGATGGGCTGGCTCTTCGGGTTCATCTTCACGTTCCTCGGGGCGTCGATCTTCAACATCGCGGGCGGCATCCCCTTCGTCCCGTACCAGACCCTCTGGATCAACTTCACCGTGGACGTCTTCCAGGCGGTCGGGCTCGGCTACGGCAAGCCGGCCGAGGGGCTCATGAATCGCAAGCCGCGGCCCGAGAACGCCCCGATCCTCGCGACGCGGCTCCTCGTCTGGCTGGCCGTGGCCGGCTTCACGATGGGAGCCACGACGCTCGCGATCATCTGGTGGGCCACGACCGCGTTCCCGTCGGAGAACGACGCGATCGCCCGGACGATGGGGTTCACGACGTTCGCCATCTCGAACCTCGCCTTCTCGTGGGCCACCAAGGACGAGAGGCGGTCGGTGTTCAGCGCGGAGGTCATGCAGGACCGCGGGTTCGTCATCGCCTCGCTCGCCTCCGCCCTCTCGATCTTCCTCGCGGTGAACCTCGACTTCCTCCAGAACTTCCTCACGACCACGCAGCTCACCGCCGATCAGTGGCTCATCTGCATCGTGGGCGGGCTCCTCGTGGTCGTCGTGTCGGAGATTCGCAAGCTCGTCTGGAAGGCCCCGCTCGACGAGGAGCCGGAGACCGTGGCCGGGACGCCGGATGCCCCGGCCCCCCAGGCCGCGCCGGCCGCCTGATCGATCCAGCAGCACGGGGCGGGCGCCGCGGAGGCCGTCCCGCCCCGTGCGCCCGCTGGACGTGGCGCCCCGCCCCCGCACCGGAAGGAGACACGCAGTGGCCGACGTCGACATCCGCCCGAAGCGGATCGCGGAGTTCATCGAGCCCTTCCGGGTGAAGCCCGGCCGGAAGGTCCGCCTGCCCGCTGACTTCGACCCGTCGGGCACGCGGAAGGTCAGCAAGTCGCAGGCGAAGGAGATCCTCGCCGCCGGCGTCGAGCTCCTCTCCGAGTACCAGGACAAGCTCGCGGCACAGGACACGTACGGCGTCGTCATCGTCCTCCAGGCGATGGATGCCGCCGGCAAGGACGGGACGATCAAGCACGTCATGAGCGGGGTGAACCCGCAGGGCGTCACGGTGGACAGCTTCAAGATCCCGTCCGCCGAGGAGCTCGACCACGACTACCTCTGGCGGTACCAGCGCGAGCTCCCCGCGCGGGGCCACATCGGGATCTTCAACCGGAGCCACTACGAGGAGGTCCTCGTCGTCCGGGTCCATCCGCAGATCCTCGCCGGGCAGAAGCTCCCGGCGAAGATGAAGGGCCGCGGCGTCTGGCAGCGGCGGTTCCGCGAGATCAACGACTGGGAGCGCTACCTGACGGACCAGGGGTTCCGGTTCGTCAAGCTGTTCCTCAACCTGTCGAAGGAGGAGCAGCGGCGTCGCTTCCTCGCCCGGATCGACCGGCCGGAGAAGAACTGGAAGTTCTCGTCCAACGACGCGAAGGAGCGCGGGTTCTGGGACGACTACCAGAAGGCGTTCGCGGACGTGCTCACGAACACGAGCACCGAGTGGGCGCCGTGGTGGGTGATCCCCGCCGACGACAAGCCGTTCGCCCGGGTCGCGGCTGCCGCGGTCATCGCGAACGCGCTCATCGAGCTCGACCCGAAGTACCCGAAGGTCACCAGGGAGCAGCTCGCCGACCTCCAGGTGGCCAAGGAGACGCTCGAGGCGGAGGCGCCGGAGGGCGCGGCTCCCGACCCGTACGAGGCCGAGCTCGAGGCGAAGAAGGCCGAGGACGACGGGGACGGGGACGCGGCCGCGGACGGCGGCCGGAGGAAGGGCAAGGGGAAGAGGAAGGGCTGACGCCGGGAGGCCCGGGCACCGGGGCCGCCCGGTCGCCGCGCGACCGGGCGGCCGTGGGCGCGTGAGGGCGCGCCCACGAGGGAGGTTCGACGATGACGTCCAGGACCCAGGCGCCCGACGGCGCGAGTCCCGCCGCGGGCGGCCCGCCGTCCGCGGCGCCCGCCGCGGGCTCGGCCGCCGGGCCGTCGGCGGATTGGCACCAGCTGTCGCCCGACGACGTCGCACAGCGGCTCGGCGTGGATCCGGCGAAGGGGCTGACGGAGGCGCAGGCGGCGGACGCCGCCGGGAAGTACGGGCCCAACGCGCTGCCGGCCGAGAAGCCGGAGCCCGAGTGGCGCCGTTTCCTCGACGAGTACACGAGCTACCTGCAGATCATCCTCGTCGTCGCCGGGGTCGTCTCCGTGCTCATCGGCCAGGTCGAGACGGCGGCGCTGCTCTTCCTGCTCACGTTCATCAACGCGATCGTGGGGATGCGCGAGGAGGGCAAGGCCCAGAGCGCGATGAACGCGCTCAGATCGATGATGAAGGAGGAGGCGCGCGTCCTGCGCGATGGCGCGGAGGCGAAGGTCGACGCGGCCGCGCTCGTCCCGGGCGACGTCGTGCTCCTCGCCGCGGGCGACCAGGTCCCGGCCGACGGCCGGATCATCGCCGCCGCCACGCTCCAGATCGACGAATCCGCCCTCACCGGCGAGAGCGTCCCCGCATCCAAGGACCCTGCCACGCTCCCGGCCGGGAAGGAGCTCGGGCCGGGCGACCAGTCGAACATGGCGTTCATGAACACGCCGGTCACGCACGGCAGCGGAACGATGATCGTCACGACGACCGGCGGCGGGACGCAGGTCGGCCGGATCGCGCACATGCTCTCCGCGACGAAGACCGAGGAGACCCCGCTCACCCGGCAGCTGAACCGGATGACCCTGTGGATCGCCGCCGTCGCGGGCGTCACGATGGTCATCATGTTCGTGCTCGGGTACCAGCGCGGACAGGCGATGGACACGATCTTCGTGACGGCCGTCGCCCTCGCGATCGCCGCGGTCCCCGAGGCGCTCCCCACCGTTGTCCAGGTCATCCTCTCGATGGGGGCCGTGGACCTCGCGAAGCGCAACGCGATCGTGAAGAACCTCACGTCCGTCGAGACGCTCGGGGCGACGTCGTCGATCAACTCCGACAAGACCGGCACGCTCACGATGAACCAGATGACCGCCGTGGAAGTGGCGGACGCGAGCGACCGGTACACGGTGACGGGGACCGGGTACGAGACCGCCGGCCAGGTCCAGCACGCGGCGGGGACGGCGCTCTCGATCGACGATGCCATCCTCCCGTACGTCATCGCGAACGACGCCAAGCTGCAGGACGGCACGGTGGTCGGCGACCCGACCGAGGGCGCCCTCCTCGTCCTCGCCGTGAAGGCGGGCCTCTCGATCGACGGGTCGCGGAGCCACCTGCCGCGGCTGGCCACGCTCCCGTTCGACCCCACGTACAAGCTCATGGCCACCTTCAACTCCATGAAGGACGCGACCGGGAAGGACGTCGTCCGCGTCTTCGTGAAGGGCGCCGCGCCGGCGGTCATGGACCGCGCCGCGGCCACCCTCTCCGGTGCCAGCCCGATCCCGTTCGACGCCGACCAGCGGACGGCAGCCGACGCGAACGTCGCGCGGATGGAGGGCGAGGGGCTGCGCGTCATGGCGGCGGCGTGGCGCGACCTGGACCCGACGGACTTCGACCCGAACGGCGACCTCCTCGGGTACGTGAAGGACCTGAGCCTCGCCAGTCTCGTCGGGATGATCGACCCGCCCCGGCCCACCTCCAAGGATGCAGTCCAGGCCGCGATCGGCGCGCACATCCGCGTCCGGATGGTGACCGGCGACGACGTCGTCACGGGGGCGGCGATCGCGAAGCAGCTCGGGATCCCCGGCGAGGCGATCCTCGGCGAGGACTTCGCGAAGCTCAGCGAGGACGAGCGCATCCGCCGCGTCGACGGCATCGGCGTCGTCGGCCGCGTCGCGCCGCAGCACAAGGTCCTCCTCGCGCAGACGCTGCAGAAGGCCGGTCACGTCGTCGCGATGACCGGCGACGGCGTGAACGACGCCCCGGCGATCAAGGCCGCCGACATCGGGATCGCGATGGGGACCGGGACGGAGGTCGCGAAGAACGCCGGGCGGATGATCCTCACGGACGACAACTTCGCGACGATCATCCACGCGGTCGAGCAGGGGCGGAAGCTCTACGACAACCTGACGAAGTACGTCCGGTTCATCCTCATCACGCTCGTCGCGTTCGTGCTGACCTTCCTCGCCGCGACGATCCTCAACATCGCCGCCGGGCAGCCGTTCACGCCGGCCCAGATCCTCTGGATCAACTTCGTCATCGACACGCCGCTCGGCGTGGCCCTCGGTTTCGACGCCGAGTCGCCCGGGATCATGAAGCGGTACCCTCGCGCGCGGAACGCATCGATCCTCACCCGCGGCGTCATCGTCACCGCCGCCGGCGTCGGGGTGTTCATGGCCGTCTGGCTCGTCGCGCTCATCGCCGCGGGCATCGAGCGGACCGACATGGGCGGCTCCTCGGGGATGGCCGCGGGCGTGACGATGGCCCTCACGGCGTTCGCGTACTTCCGGATCGTCTGCGTCTACGAGTCGCGGAGCGAGAAGGAGTCCGTCCTCACCGTCTCCACGTTCGACAACATGAAGCTCAACCTCACGGTGCTCGTCGAGATGCTCCTCGCGTACCTCGCGACGCAGCTCGACGTCCTCCAGCACGTCCTCGGGACCACGCCGCTCTCCACGACGCAGTGGATCGTGTCGCTCGCGACGGCCGTGACGCTCCTCGTCGCCTGGGAGGTCGCCAAGGCGGTCGCCCGGCTCGTCGCGAAGCCGAAGGCGCCCGCGGCGGAGGAGGCGAGCGCGGCGGCCTGACGGTCCATCCCCGGCGGCCGCGGGAGGCGGTGGAGGCGGTCGGGGTCGCCGGCCATCGGGCCTAGAATGGCCGCACGTCCGGCCGGGACCCGCGCGCGGTCCGGGGTCGTGGGCCGGCCGCGAAGCGTCCCGCCAGAGGTGAGCACCATGGCCATCGTCGCCGGCAGCGCACCGCACCCGATCTACCTGGCCGGCCGGTGGGTGGACTCGCCGCATCGGCTCCTGGTCGAGCGCGCCGGATACCCCGGGGAGGCGGCCGGCGCGACGTACGCCGCGACCGCGGAGCAGTACGACGCCGCGGTGGACGCCGCTGTGGCCGCATTCGAGGTGACGCGGCGGATGCCCGCCTACGAGCGCGCCCGGATCCTCCACGCGGTGAGCGAGGGGATCCGCCAGCGGCGCGACGAGCTGGGTGCGCTCATCTCCATGGAGGCCGGGAAGCCGATCCGGGACGCGCTGACGGAGGTGGACCGGGCCGCGATCACGTTCCGACTCGGCGCCGAGGAGGCGGAGCGGCTGACGGGCGAGGTCATCCCGCTCGACATCGCCCCCGCGTCGCGCGGGCGCGTCGGCGTCGTCCGCCGGTTCCCCATCGGCCCGGTCGCCGGCATCAGCCCGTTCAACTTCCCGCTGAACCTCGCGGCCCACAAGGTCGCACCGGCGATCGCGAGCGGCAACCCGATCGTCCTCAAGCCGCCGTCGAAGGACCCGCTCGTCATGCTCACGGTCGCCGAGATCATCGACGCCGCGGGCGCCCCGCCGGGATCGGTGAGCATCCTGCCGATGACCCGCGAGCTGGGCGACCGCATGGTGGCGGACGAGCGGTTCGCGCTCCTCAGCTTCACCGGCAGCCCGGTCGTCGGGTGGCGGATGAAGGAGCGGGCCGGGAAGAAGAAGGTCGTCCTGGAGCTCGGGGGCAACGCGGGCGCCATCGTCGACGCGACCGCCGACGTCGACTGGGCCGCCCGACGGTGCCTGATCGGTGCCTTCGCGTACGCGGGTCAGGTCTGCATCAGCGTCCAGCGCCTGTACGTCCACGAGGACGTGCACGACCGCTTCATCGACCGCTTCGTGCAGGGCGCGCGCGACCTCGTCGTGGGCGACCCGCTGGACCCGAGGACCGACGTGGGCCCGATGGTCGATGAGAGCGCGGTCCGGCGCACCGCGGCATGGGTGGACGAGGCGGTCCAGCGCGGCGGGCGCGTGCTCGTGGGCGGGACGGCGGACGGCGCCTTCTTCCCGCCGACGATCCTGGAGGACGTCCCGCGCGACGCGAGGGTCTGCACGGAGGAGGCGTTCGCGCCGGTCGTCGTGCTCGAGACGTTCCGCGACTTCCACGACGCGGTGGCGCGTGTGAACGACAGCCGCTTCGGGCTCCAGTGCGGGGTCTTCACGAACGATCTCTCGCACGCGTGGTACGGGTTCGACGAGCTCCACGTGGGCGGCGTGATCGTGAACGACGTCCCCACGTACCGCGTCGACCACATGCCGTACGGCGGCGTGAAGGACTCCGGCCAGGGGCGCGAGGGGCTGCGCTACGCGATCGAGGACATGACCGAGCTCCGCACGATGGTGTACGCGCAGCCGGGCTGAGGCGGGCACGGCCCCGGGGCCCCGGGGCGCCGGGGCGCCGGGGAGGCCGGCGCCGCGGGAGCCGGGGAGCCGGCGCCGCGGAGGCCGGCGCCGGCCGAAGGGGCGCGAGGGCCCGCGTCGCTCAGCCGCCGACCCGGACGAGCCAGCGCCCCTCCGCTCGCCCCGCGAGGACCGCGTCCAGGGCGTCCGGGAGCCCGTCGAGGCCGAACTCCGTCGTGTCGTCCCCGAGCCCGACCGGGCGGAGGTCCGCCGCGATGCGCCCCCACAGGGCGCGGCGATTGGCGATCGGCACCTGCGACGAGTCGATCCCGAGCAGCGCGACGCCGCGGAGGATGAACGGGAAGACCGTCGTGGCCAGGGCCGGCCCGCTCGCGTTCCCGCTCGCGGCCACCGCCGCGTCGCGCCGCAGCGTGCGCAGGATGTACGGCAGCGTCGCGGCCCCGACGCAGTCGACGGCCCCCGCCCACCGCTCGGGCCCCAGCGCCCGCCCCTCACCCGCGGCGGCCTCCTCGCGACCGACGACGCCGGCGACCCCGAGCGCGCGGAGCCGATCGGCGGCCGCCGGCTTCCCGGTCATCGCCCACGTCTCGTGGCCGCGCGCGAGGAGGATCCGGACCGCGACGCCCCCGACGCCGCCGCTCGCTCCCGTGACGAGGACCGGGCCGTCGCCCGGCGCCAGGCCTCGCGCCTCGAGCGCGGCGACGCTGTCCGCGGCCGTGTAGCCCGCCGTGCCGACGGCCGCGGCGTCCCGAGCCGACAGGCCGGACGGGAGCGGGACGACCCAGCCGGCGGGCACCCGCGCGTACGCCGCGAACCCCCCGTGACGGGAGACGCCGATCTCGTACCCGTGCGCGACCACCTCCTCGCCGACGACGACGGCGGGGTCGTCGCTCGCCGCGACCGTCCCGACGATGTCGATCCCCGGGACGAGCGGGGAGATGCGGGCGACCTTCCCATCCGCGACCGTCGCGAGCGCGTCCTTGTAGTTCACGCCGGACCACGCGACCCGGATCGTCACCTCTCCGGGCGGCAGGTCGCCCGGCGCGAGCCGCCGCACGCCGCGCAGGACGCGGTCGCCGTCCACCTCCGCCACGAACGCGTCGAATCCGTCGGGGATCCCTGCCATCGCTGCACGCCTCCTGACCGTCTCGCGCGTCCGGGTCGGGCCGCATCCGCGCGACCCTGACGAAAGTACCTCCTGCAGGCGACGTAGCGGGGGATACGCCGTCCGGCCTACGTGACGTTGAATGCGAGCACCTCTCGCGCACCGTTCGTCCCGGCGGTCTCGACGGGGGATCGGACTCATCGCGCGAGCCGCCCCGACGCGGCCGTGAAGCCCTCTGGGGGGAAGGATCATGGCGGACGACAGGACGAACACCGGACACCGGCACGGCCGCAGGGCCGGCCTCCTGGGGCTCCTCGCGGCGGGGCTCGTGGCGGGCAGCATGGGCGCGGGCGCCATGTCGCTCGCGATCTTCACGAGCACTGCGGCCGTGTCCGGGAACGCGTTCACGGCGGGGACGGTCGTGATCGGCGCCGCGCCGGCGACGGCCGCGCTGACCGCGACGAACATGATGCCGGGCGACACCGTGAACGGCCAGATCGCCGTCTCGAACACCGGCACCGCGCAGCTGCGCTACGCGATGTCGAGCGCGAGCACGAACGCCGACGCGAAGGGCCTGCGCGACCAGCTGACGCTCACCGTGAAGACGCTCGGCACGGGCTGCGCCGCGTTCGACGGCACGCAGCTCTACACGGGCGCGCTGAGCGGCGCGGCCTTCGGCAGCAACGCCGCGGGCTCCCAGGCCGGCGATCGCACGCTCGACGCGGGCACCAACGAGGTCCTCTGCTTCCGCGCGACGCTCCCGCTCGCGACAGGGGACACGTTCCAGGGCGCCACGACCACGGCGACGTTCACGTTCGACGCCGAGCAGACGGCGAACAACCCGTAGCACTCCACGTCCGGGGTCGCCGGCCGCCGACGAGCGCGGCGGGCGGCCCCGGCACGGACGCACGGGGGAACGGGATGGACCGCACGTACCGCCTCGCACGCCGGTCGGCCGACGCGGCCCTCGTCGCGCTCGTCGCGACGATCGGGCTGGTGGCCGGCATCGGCCTCCTCGCGCCGGCCCTTGGCCTGACGCCGCTCGTCATCCGCGGCGCATCGATGGAGCCCGCGATCCCGCGCGGCTCGATGATCCTCGTCACGGCAGGGCCCGATCGCGCGATCGCCGCGGGCGACGTCATCTCGTTCCGGGAGGCGAACGCGACGATCGTCACGCACCGCGTGGTCGCGATCGCCGGCACTGGCGACGCGGCCCTCTTGACGACGAAGGGCGACGCGAACACGGACCGCGACCCCGCCGCCCTGCCCGCCGGTCGCGTGATCGGCCGGGTGGCCGTCGCGCTCCCGGTCCTCGGCTTCATCAGCGCGATGCTCTCGCTGCCCTCCGGCATCGCCGCCTTCGTCCTGCTCGCCCTCGGCCTGGTCGCGCTCTCGTGGCTCATCACGGAGCTCGCGCCGGGGCCGTGCGCGGCCTGCGCGGCGGAGCGGGAGGGGCATGCGACGGCGGAGCCCGACGAGGCGGGTGCCCTCGCGTGACGCGGTCCGGCGCACCGGGAAGGGCGCCCTGGGCGGCCGGCGCACACGCGCGACCGGCGCGCCCACGCGTCGCGCGCCCACGCGTGGCGCACCTTCGGTCGAGAGCGGCAGTCGCCGTCGTCGTCATGGGCGCCCTCATCGCCGCGTTCGGGGCCGGGCGCGGCGTCGCGTCGTCGTCGGCGCTCTTCGTCGCGTCCGCCCAGAACGCCGGGAACGCGCTGACGACGGGCACATGGGTCGTCCCCGGCGTCACGTGGACCCTGCACAACAGGCCGACGCCGCCGGTCGGCAGCACGACCGCGCAGGCGAACCTCTCGATGGACGCGAGCCCGGCGACCGCGGCGACGCTCTACAACTACGACACGAACGCCGACAGCCAGCCCGGTCGCCGGCTCCAGAAGACCGGGACCGGACCGGGTGAGACCGTGCTCGCGCGGTACGCGAACTGGCGCTCGCCGGTGCTGACGACCGCGCGTCTGGTCAACGGCACCGTCAGCGTGCAGCTCTGGAGCGCCGTCGCGAGCTTCCAGCTGAACCGCGCCGGGAGCATCGTCGCCTACCTGCGGGACTACAACCCCGCGACGAACACGTACCTCGAGATCGCGAGCGCGACGCGGACGAACGCGAACTGGCAGGGCGGCCGGTCCACCTGGGTCCTGGCAGGCATCGCGATCCCGGTCGTCGGCTACACGGTGCCCGCCGGGCACCGGGTCGAGCTGAAGGTCGAGGCGACCGCCTCGGCCTACACGAACATGTGGATCGCGTACGACACGATGTCGTACGCCTCGTCGATCACCCTCCCGTAGGCGTCACCGCCCCGGCCGCCCCGGCCGCCCGGGCCGCCCGCCGCTCCCCGCGGGAGCCCTCGCGTCAGGCCACCGCCTCGCCCGGCTTCGGCGCGTGCACCGTCACCCCCGAGAGGCCCCGCCGCGCGATCTCCTCCTCGAGCTCGGCGGGGGTCCCGGCGAGGATGGGGAACGTCCCGTAGTGCATCGGGACGACGTCCTCCACGCCGAGCAGCTCGACGGCCAGCGCGGCGGCCCGCGGGTCCATCGTGTAGTGCCCGCCGATCGGCAGGAGCGCGAGGTCGGGCGCGAACAGGTCGCGGATCAGGCGCATGTCGGAGAAGACGGCGGTGTCGCCCGCGTGGTAGACGCGGTAGCCGTCCTCCATCTCGATCACGAACCCGACGGGCTCCCCCAGGTGGACCGGGGCGTCGTCGGCCTCGTCCACGAGGTTCCCGGCCGAATGCTCCGCCGGCACCATCGACACGCGCAGGCCGCGGACCTCCACCGTCCCGCCCTTGTTCATGCCGATGACCTCGGTCCGCTCGCCGGCCTTGCTCCCGACGCTCGTCCAGAGGCTCAGCTCGTGGATCTGCGGCCAGGCCGGGTGGGTCCGGCGGGCGATGTCGAGCGCGTCGCCGAGGTGGTCGCCGTGCCCGTGCGTGACGAGCAGGACGTCGCAACGGTCCACCGACCCCGCCGCGCGCGGGCTCGCGGGATTGCCGAACCACGGATCGACGAGCACCACCTTCCCGCCCGGGGTGACGATCTCGAAGCAGGAGTGGCCGTACCACGTGATGCGGACTTGACGATCGAGAGCCATCGGACGCCTCCGGCGCGCATCGGCACGGACCCGTTCGGGCGGGGCCGTCGGACCCCGTCATCGTAGCGGGCCGGTACACTCGCCCGGTGCCCACGGAGCAGATCGCGCGAAGCCTCGCCTTCATCAACTGGACGGTCCTGACGGGCCTCGCCGCCGGCTCGTTCCTCGCGGCTGAGGCGGCACGCCGCCGGACCGAGGCGACCCCCGGCTTCGTCCGGTTCACGGCGCTCGCGGCGGCGGTCTTCGCGATCCTCGCCGCGATCTCGGACACGGCGCTGCCGGTCCCGGGACCCGACGCCCCGATCGTCGCGTCGCCGGCGCTCGATGGTCCCCGCCAGGGCCTCCTCGTCGCACTGGCGGTCATCGCGATCCTGTACGCCGCCCTCCTCCGGCGCCCGCGCGCGGCGGCCGTCCTTGGCATCCTCGGCGTCGCCGCTGGATTCGGCGCCATCGTCGTCGGCGCGGTCGGCTGGGCCCGGACCGCGCCCGAAGCCGGTCCTCTCCTCGTCCAGCTCGTCGCGCTCGCCCTGTCCACCGGCGGTGTCTTCGCCGCGATGATCCTCGGCCACTGGTACCTCGTGACCCCCAAGCTGCCGACGCAGCCGCTCGTCCTCTTCGCGAAGCTCCTGCTCGTCATCGTCGGGGTCCAGCTCCTCCTCTTCGTCGTCTGGCTGGCGACCGGTGCCGGGATGGGCCTGCCGCCCTTCCAGCCGCTCGTGGGCGAGTGGGCGTTCTTCGTCTGGATGCGCCTGCTCGTGGGCCTCGTCTTCCCGCTGATCCTCTCGTGGGCGGCGCTCCAGACCGCGAAGACCCGGTCGATGGAGTCGGCGACCGGCCTGCTGTATATCGACGTCGGCGCCATCGCCGTCGGGACCATCCTCGCCTCCGGCCTCTACTTCGGGGCCGGCCTGCTCACCTGACACGCGCTCCACCGGAGGACACACCGTGCGCCCTGGCGACTACGTCCCCGACGCGACCGACCTCGACTTCATCGCGTCCGTCACCCCCGACCCGGAGCCCGCCGTCCTCACGCTCGAGGCCGATGGCCTGCGCGACCGGATGCCGATCGTCGATCGACCGACCGGCCACCTCCTCCGCGTGCTGGCTCACGGGCGGCGCCGCATCGTGGAGGTGGGGACCGCCATCGGGTACTCGACGCTCTGGCTGGCGCTCGGCTCGGCGCCGGACGGGACGATCGTCACGATCGACCCGGATGCGACGCGGACGGCGCGAGCGCGAGGCTACTGGCGCGCGGCGGGGATCCGGGACGGGAGGATCACGGTCGTGGCCATGCCCGCACTCGATGCGTTCGCTGCCGACGTGCCGGAGCTGCGCGGGCCGTTCGACCTCGCCTTCATCGACGCCCTGAAGCCCGAGTACGCGGCATACGTGGAGGCGCTGGTGCCCCGCCTCGCCCCCGGAGCGCTCGTCCTCGCCGACAACGTGCTGTACGGTGGGCTCGTGGCCGGACGGAGCGGCTTCCGCGACGAGACCGCGTCGGAGCTGCGCAGCGGCGATGCGCTCCGCGCGTTCGACACCGCGATCCTCGCGGACCCCCGCTTCGTGGCGACGATCGTCCCGATGTGCGACGGGATCCTCCTGGCGACGTACGTGGGAGAGGGCCGATGAGCGAGGCGACGGGCACGGGGCGCGACGGCGCGGGCCCGGGGCCCGGGGGCGGCGATGCGATCCGCGTCCGCGTGCGCCTGTACGCGCGGCTGCGCGAGCTCGCCGGCGCCCGCGAGGTCCCGCTCGCGCTGCCGGCCGGGTCGCTGGTGGAGGACGCGTGGCGGGCGCTCGTCGCCGAGCGGCCGGCCGTCGCGCCCATGCGGCCGCACACGCGGTTCGCGGTGAACGGCCGGTACGTCGCCGCCGACTCTGTCCTGCCGGACGACGCCGAGCTGGCATGCATCCCGCCCGTCAGTGGCGGCTCCGGCGGCGATCGGATCATCGAGATCCGCGAGGTGCCCTTCGACGCCTCGATCCTCGCGGATCTCGCGGGCCGGCTCGCGACCGTCGAGGACGGCGCTGTCGTGGGCTTCATCGGGCGGACGCGCATCACCGCCGGCGAGCCGGCACCCGGCGAGGAGGCGGAGGCGGAGCGCTTCGCCGGGCTGCCGGTGGAGGCGCTCGAGTACGAGGCCCATGAGACGCTCACCCTCCGGACCCTCGACGAGATCGCGGACGAGGTCGAGGCGCGCTTCGGCGTGCGCCGGCTCGCGATCGTGCACCGCACCGGGCGCGTGTCGCTCGGCGAGGCGGCCGTCGCGATCGTCGCCGTCTCGCCGCATCGCGCGGAGGCGTTCGACGCGGCCGAGTACGCGATGGACGAGACGAAGGCGCGGGCGCCGATCTGGAAGGCGGAGGTGCACGCCGGCGGCCACGTGTGGGTCGGCGCGCCGGCCCGGCCCGGCCCCGGGGAGGAGGGCCCGGCGTGAAGGTCTGGATCAGCGTGGACATGGAGGGGATCGCGGGCGTCGCGCACCCGCGTCCCACGGAGCGCGGCGACCAGGGCTATCCGGCCGCTGCCGCGCTGATGGCGGGGGAGGCGAACGCCGCGATCGAGGGCGCCCTCGCCGCAGGCGCGGACGAGATCGTCGTGAACGACAGCCACGGGTCCATGTTCAACCTGGATCCGTCGGCTCTCCACGAGGCCGCCCGGCTCATCACGGGCCAGAAGGCGTGGTCGATGGTGGAAGGCGCCGGCCCCGATGCGGGTGTGGGCGTCGCGCTCTGTGTCGGCTACCACGCGCGCGCCGGGCATCCGACGGGCACGATCGCCCACACGTATTCCTACGGCCCGGTCGAGACACGGCTGGCCGGGCGCCGTGTCGGCGAGACCGGCATCAACGCGATGGTGCTCGGTGCGTGGGGCGTGCCGATCGGCATGGTGGCCGGCGACGACGCCCTCGCGGACGAGGTCGCCGCCTGGGTCCCCGGGGCCGAGCGCGTCGTCGTGAAGCACGGGATCGGCAGGCACGCGGCCGCCGCGCTGCACCCGTCGCGGGCCCGGGACCTGGTGCGCGCGGGGGCCGAGCGCGCTGTGCGGGCCGCCGCGGCCGGGGCCCTGTCGCCGCTCGTGCTTCCGGCGCCGATCGTCCTCGAGACGGACTGGTCGAACGCGGCGCAGGCCGACCTCGCCGCGGTCGTGCCGCTCGCGACGCGCGCGGGCGACCGGACCGTCCGGGTCGAGTCCGACGATCCCGTCCTCGTCTACCGCGCGTTCCTGGCCGGGATCCGCCTTGCGTCGCTCGCTGCCTGACCGGGGGCCTCGCCGGGCCGCGTAGCATTAGCCCGTGGACGAACGCCTCGACGCCGCGATCGACCGCGTCCGCGGGCTGGCCCGCGACCTCGCTGCGTCGCTTGGCGCGGAGGCCCGCCGGACGACGACCGTCGGGATCGAGCGCGCGACGCTCCGGCTCGTCGGCGTCGGCGGCCTCGACCGCGACGGGCGCCCGCTCGCCGCCGCCGTCGTGGAGCGCGCGGTCGGGCGGGACCCCGGGCGCCTCGCGCGTGGCGTGCTGCTTCCCTTCGCGGCCGCCGTCGCGCTGTACGAGGCGTCGCCGGCGGAGGTCGCGCTCGACGTCGCGAGCGGCGCGATCGACCTCGATCTCGAGGCCGAGGCGCTCGCCGATCCGCGGCGTGCGCAGGACGTCCGCGCGGCCGCCGACGGGCTCGTGGCCGCGGCGTTCGCACGCCTCGAGGCGGATCGCACCGCGCGCCTCGACCTCCTCGACGTCCTCGGCGAGCCGCCACCTCCGCTCGTGGGCCTCCCGGTCCGGGCGTCGCATCTCGAGCAGGCCCGCGACGAGGTCGCCGTCCTGGTCGTCGGCGGTGCCGACGTCGTCCGCATCGACGTCCCCGCGAGCCGCGAGCTCGCGGACCTCGTCCCTGATCCGACAGGGATCTCGCTGTCGGAGGCGGAGGCCCTCGCTGCCCGTGAGGCCCGGCTCGCCGGCGAGCCCGCTCCGGCGGGGAGCCAGCGCGCGCTCGCGACGATCCGCGCGGTCGTGGACGAGGCCGCGGCGGAGCGACGCGCGTATGCCCGCATCCTTGCGGTGCCCCGCGCGCTCGGCGCTCCGGAGGCGGCGGTCGTCACGAGCGTCGAGCGGCTGGACATCGTCGAGTCCGATCCCATCGCGGAGATGGTCGAGTGGGGCGTGGACCCCGCCCGCGCGCTCGCCGACCACGCCTTCCTCCGACGCATGCTCCGACGGGCGGGTGGCATCCTCGTCGTCGACGCGGGGCCGCTCGTCGTCGCGCCGGACTTCGCCGCCGGGATGCCGGCAGCGGCCACCATCCATGTCGGCCGGGCGCTCGCGCTGCAGGCGCTCAGCGTGGAGCTCGCGCGCGCCGATGGACTCGAGGACGGCACGCTCCTGCTCGGGACCCTGCCGGCGTGGATGCTCGACGACCGCCCGGCGGGGCCCCTCGCGCTCGCGTACGTCGCGGCGCAGCGGCGCCTGTTCCCGTCGATCGGACTGGCCCTCCGCGAGCCGACCGGCGGCGGGACCGCCCGCGACCGCTGGCGGCAGCTCCGGACGCTCGCGCTGCTCCTCGCCGGCGGCGCCGCGCTCGTGACCAGGGAGGCGGACCTCGACGGCGCCGCCGCCGCGGCGGCCGAGACGCGGTCGGCCGCGGAGATCGTGGCCCGGATCGCCTCCGAGGCGGGGCCGGTCGCACTCGGCGACGGATTCGCCGATGCGGTCGCGGCGATCGCCGCGACCGCCGCCACGACGCTCGAGACTCTCCGCGACGACGGATGGGACGCGGTCCTGGGCCCTGACGCGGGCGGCCGTCTGGCGGCCGGCACGTCCGCCGCGCGGTCCGCCGCTCCGGACGTGGCCGCGATGGGGGAGGGGCGCGGGACGGGCGGCTGACCGCCCGGGGCGACC
>JALOOH010000155.1 GCA_025454515.1 Chloroflexota bacterium | reverse complement strand
GCTCCTCGCCGGCCGCGGCGCGCATGTCCTCGCCGTCGCGAGGCGCGAGCAGCGGCTGCGCGACCTCGCGGCGGGGCTGGCCGGTGCCCCCGGCCGCGTCGTCCCGTTCCGCGCCGACGTCACGGCCGACGGGGATGCCCGGGCGATGGTCGGCGCCGCCGTGGAGGCGTTCGGCGGGATCGACGTCCTGGTCAACGACGCGGGCGCGGAGACCCAGGGGCCGATCGACAGCCTCCCGCAGGAGGCGTTCGAGGGGATGTTCCGCGCGAACGTCCTCAGCGTCTTCCTGTGCACGCGGGCGGCGCTCGACGAGCTCCGCAGGAGCCGCGGCGTCGTCGTGAACCTCGGGTCGACGGTCGTCGGCCGGCCGCCACGCGGCCGGTTCGGCTACGTCGCGGCGAAGGGGGCCGTGGAGGCGATGACGCGCGCCCTCGCCGTGGACCTCGGCCGAGACGGGATCCGCGTGTGCTGCGTCCGGCCCGGCATCGTGCCGTCCGAGCTGCGCGGCCTGACGGAGGACGAGGAGCGGGCGCGGTTCGAGACCGGGCTGCACCTGGGCCGGCAGGCGCTCTCCGAGGTCGGCGACGCGCGCGACATCGCCGAGGCGATCGCGTGGCTCGCAGGCGACGGCGGCCGGTGGGTGACCGGTGCCGTCATCGACGTCGACGGCGGCTTCACCCTCGGCCTGTCCGACCCGAACCCGCGCGCGGGCTGACGCGCGGGGCGGCCGGCCCGTCCTCGCCCCGGTGCCGTCCGCGGGCGCCGCCCGCTCCCGGCTACGGCGCGACGACGATCTTGATCGCGCCGCTCGAGCGGTCGTTGAAGGTCGCGAGGGCCTCGGCGTAGTCGGTCAGCGCGAACCGATGCGTGACGAGATCGCGCACCCGCATCCGGCCGTCCACCACGTGCGGCATG
The DNA here is from genome assembly GCA_025454515.1 of Chloroflexota bacterium. Lineage (GTDB taxonomy): Bacteria > Chloroflexota > Limnocylindria > Limnocylindrales > CSP1-4 > CAIYQJ01. Next base: position 4,659 of record JALOOH010000155.1, on the reverse strand, counting down.
ACCCGGCGCATCTCGCCCGCGGACGCGCGCGACCCCACGAGCTCGAGCTCGTCGAGCACGAGCCTCTGCATCGCGATCTCCACGCCGACGGTGGGGATGCCCACGGCCGCGCACCGCCCGCCGCGGCGGAGCATCTCGAGCGCCCACTCCACCGCCTCCGGCACGCCGGCGCACTCGAGCGCGACGTCCGCACCGAGGCCGGCGGTCGCCGAGCGCACCGCCGCCACGGGGTCGCCCGCCTCGGTGTCCACGGTCTCGAAGCCCATCTCGCGGGCCTTCGCGAGTCGCCGGCCCCGGCCGACGACGATGACGCGGCCGGCGCCGCGGATCCGCGCCGCGTCGCCGCCGAGCAGGCCGATCGCGCCCGCGCCGGTGATCGCCACGGTGTCGCCCGGTGCGATCCCGGCCCGGTTCGCGACGTGCAGGGCGATCGAGGCCGGGTCGATCAGCGCCCCGTCCTCGAACGACAGCGCGTCGGGGAGGGCGAAGATCGTCTTCACCCCCTGGACGACGTACTCGGCGTCGGCCCCCTGGTGGTTGTGGCCGTACTGGCGGTGCAGGCCCTCGCGGCCGTAGTTCTCGCACAGGTTGTAGCGGCCCTCGACGCACTCGCGGCAGACGCCGCAGGCGTCGTGGCTCGTGCCCGCGACCCGGTCGCCGACCCGCCAGCCGTACATCGCCGCGCCGGGGCCGAGGGCGGCGATCTCGCCGGCCCACTCGTGGCCCGGGATGAACGGGAACGAGGGCGGCCAGAAGCCCGGGTAGTCCCCCCGGATCAGGTGGGCGTCCGTGCCGCAGATCGAGACGGCGCGCACCCGCGCCAGGACCTCGTTCGGCCCCGGTCGCGGGACCGGGACCTCCTGGATCTCGAACCGGTCCGGCTCGAGGACGACGAGCGCCCGCATCGTGTCGGCCATCGGTGACCTCCGGAGTCGGGGACGACGGGAAGCGAAGCGCCGCTCGTCCTCGCGGACGAGCGGCGCAGGGATGCGCGGACCTACGGCGCCGGCGCGGGCGCCGGAGCGCAGAACTTGTCGTAGAGCGACGCCGCGTTGAGGTTCTGGATGTACTCGAGCATGTAGCCCTGCCCGATGTCCACCGGGCCGAAGACCTCTGCGAAGTCCACGCGGGCGATCGTCTCCTCGCGCGTCCAGCCCTTCGCGATCGCGTCCGCCACGGCGGCCTTCCAGGCGAGGAGGTGGGCGCGCTGGGTCTCGACGTACGACGGCGGCACGACCGGGCCGTGGCCGGGGCAGATCCAGTCGACGTCCAGTGCGCGGATCCGCTCGAGCGAGGCGATCCACTGGTCCACGTTCGAGGTCATCAGCCATGTCTGGCAGCCGGAGAAGATCGTGTCGCCGGTGAAGACGACGCGCTCCTCGGGCACGTGGACGGCCAGCTGCCCCGGGGTGTGCCCGGGGGTGTGGAGGAGGTTGAACGTGTGGTCGCCGACGCGGAGCGTGAGGTCGCCGGTGAACACGATGCGGCCCTTGTTCGGGTCGCGGTAGTACTCCTCGCGATCCGGCCAGAGGGCCGACCCCTCGGGATCGTCGAGGTCGGTCCCCTTCGCCTGCGGCCCCGGGACCGACTCGTGCGCGTAGGCGAACGGGTCCAGCTCCGGGTACACGACCATGAACCGCTCGTACAGGCCCTGGTGGTTCACCACGGTGCCCGCGCCCTTGAAGTAGTAGTTCCCGAAGATGTGGTCGACGTGGTGCTCGGTGTTGACCAGGTAGCGGATCGGCCCGTGCGCCTCGGCTGCCGCTCGCATCGCCACGGCCTTCGTCGGCAGCTGGGGCGTGTCGATGACCACGACGCCGTCCGCCGTCGTCACGAAGTTGGGGTTGCATCCCCGGAGCTTCGTGCTCGTGAAGACGTTGGGGGTGACCTGCTCCATCTGGATCGGCATCGACTGGGCTCTCTTTCCGGACGCTGATGGGTGGGGCGAGGCTCGGGCGTGTCGGCGCTACTGCGTGGCCGTCAGACCGCCGTCGATCCCCAGGACCTGCCCCGTGACGAACCGCGCGGCATCGGAGCACAGGAAGACCGCCGGGCCCACGAGATCCTCGGTGCCTCCGACCCGACCGAGCGGGATCCGGCTCACGACGCCCGCCTTGAAGGCCGGGTCGTCGAGGAGCATCGCGACCTGGGGCGTGTCGACGAAGGTGGGGCGGATCGCGTTCACGCGGATGCCGTGCTTCGCCCACTCGGTGGCCCACTGGCGCGTGAGCGAGCTGATCGCCCCCTTCGCGGCGACGTAGGCCGAGTAGCCGGCGTTGATCCCGAGGTCGGCGCGGACGGAGGAGATGTTGAGCACCGCCCCGCCGTGCCCCGCGGCGATCATCGCGCGGACGGCGGCCTGGGTGGCCAGGAGCGTGCTCCGAACGTTGAGCTCCATGATCCAGTCCCACGCGTCGCGCGGGTAGACCTCGGCGTCGTACAGGACCCTGCCCGCACCTCCGCCGATCGCGTTGACGAGGACATCGACCTTCCCGAACCGTGCGATCGTCTCCGCGACGATCCGCTCGCACTCCGACTCCTGGGTCGCGTCCACCGCCAGGGCGAGCGCCTCGCCGCCGACGGCGCGCACGCTCTCGGCGACGGCCTCCGACCGCTCGAGCGTGACGTCCGCGATCGCCACCTTCGCTCCGGCCTGCGCGAACGCGACCGCCATCGCGCCCCCGATGGCCCCGCCCCCGCCGGGGATGAGCGCGACGCGCCCCTCGAGACTGAAGAGATCCGACCCGCTCATCCGTGCTCCCTTCCGCGGCTGCCCGATGCTCCCGAAGGAGGCCCGGCCCGTGCCTCACGCCATGGTCGCGGCCCGACCCCGCCGGCAGGACGGAAGGTGCGATGCCACCGGGCCCCCGACATCATCGATTATCGAGCATACGCTCGGTCCGTGCGCGGGTCAACGGATCGCGCCCCACGGCCGCCCCGGATCGCCGCATCCGGCGTACCCTGCGCCCCATGCCCGAAGACCATCGGCAGAGCCCCGCCCGTCCGCTCCGGTCCGCCGAGCTCCTCGCGGTCGGGAGCGAGCTGACGAACGGGGAGACGCGGGACACGAACGGCGGCGAGCTGGCCGCCGCGCTCGCCGCGGAGGGCGTCTCGGTGCGCCGCATCTCCGCCCTGCCGGACGACCTCGCGGCGGTGACGGCCGCGTTCCGGGGCGCGCTCGCGGCCGCGGACGTGGTGGTCGCCACCGGCGGCCTCGGCCCGACGCCGGACGACCTCACGCGCGAGGCCGTCGCGGCCGTCGTCGGGGAGGTCCCGGCCGTGGACCCCGGCCTGGAAGCGTGGCTGCGCGGGCTGTTCGAGAAGCGCGGGATGCCCCTGCTCGCGGTGAACCTGAAGCAGGCCTGGCTCATCCCGTCGTCGACGTCGATCCCCAACGCGAACGGGACGGCCCCGGGCTGGTGGGTGGACCGGCCGGACGGCCGCGTGGTGATCCTGCTCCCCGGCCCGCCGCGGGAGATGCGTCCGATGTGGGCGAGCTGGGTCCTCCCCCGGCTGCGCGAGCGGGGGCTCGGCGACGGCCGCCTCGCGCGCACGCTCCGCCTGTACGGGATCGGCGAGTCCGTGGTCGCGGACCGCCTCGGCGACGCGATGCTCCGCCGCGCGAACCCGGTGGTCGCCACGTACGCCCGAGCCGACTGGCTCGACGTGCGGATCTCGGCGGTCGACGAGCCCGACCCGGCAGGGGGCCCGCCGGTCCCCGCGCGGACGATCCTCGACGAGACGACGGAGGCCGTGCGGGCCGCGCTCGCCGAGCACGTCCGCACCGAGGGCGAGACCGGCTGGGCGGACCTCGTCGCCGGCGCGGCCGCGGCGGCCGACGTCCGCATCGCGACGTTCGAGATCGGGACGCGTGGAGCGCTCGCGGCCCTGCTCGCCTCCGTCCCCGCGGTCGAGCGGTCCGTCGTCTCCGGGGGCGCACGGGAGGCGGACCCGGCGAGCTTTCCGGTCGAGGACGAGGCGGCGCACGCCGCCCGCGACGCCGGCGTCGCGGTGGGCTGCGCCGTCGCCGCCCGCACCGACGCCTCGCACACGGTCCTGCGCGTCGCGGTGTCGATCGCCGGCGAGGCCGAGCCGAGCGTCATGGACCTGCGCCTCTTCCAGCACGGGGAGCACGGGCTGTTCCGCGCCGCCGTCGCGACCGCGGCGTTCCTGCTGGACGTCCTCGAGTCGAGATCCGGGGACCCGGGGCCGCCATGACGGGCGCACGCGGCCGACCGGGGCGCGTCCCGCGCCGCGCGTCGGCGCGGGACGCCGTGGATCCGCCGGCCGCCGGCGCGTCGCCCCTCGAGATCGTCCCGCTCGACGCCGACCACTGGGAGGCGCTCGTCGCGCTGTTCGATCGTCCAGGCGACCCCCGCTGGTGCTGGTGCGCGTACTGGCGGCGGCCCGGGACGAGCTGGGCCAGCCACGACGCGGCTGCGAACCGCGACGCCCTCCGCGCGCTCGCGGCCGCCGACGTCCCGCCGGGACTGCTCGCCCTCCGGGGCGGGGCCGCGGTCGGCTGGGTGGCCGTCGCGCCGCGGTCCGAGTACGTCCGCCTGGAACGGTCGCGGACGATCCCCCACCTTCCCGGCGACGGTGTCTGGGCCGTCACGTGCTTCGTCGTCGGCAGGGAGGCGCGGAGGAGCGGCGTGGCCG
>JALOOH010000154.1 GCA_025454515.1 Chloroflexota bacterium | reverse complement strand
GGACCGGGTCGTGGACGCGCTGCACGGCGAAGAGGATCCCGAAGAAGCCGAAGACGGCGCCGGAGGCACCGACGGACGGGTACGGCCCGCCGAACGCGAAGCTGGCGGCCGAGCCGGCGGCCGCGGTCAGGAGGTAGAGCGCGAGCATCGTCGGAGCGCCGTACAGCCGCTCCACGAGCGAGCCGGCGATCCACAGCGCGAGCATGTTGAAGCCGAGGTGGATGAGGCTGCCGTGGACGAGCGTCGGCGAGACCAGGCGCCACCACTCCCCCGCCGCGAGCGCCGGCTTGTCGAGCGCGAGGAGCGCGAAGATCGTGCCGTCGCCCACGAGTGCGAGGACGGAGACGATGGTGGTGACGGCGATGATCCCGATCGTCGCCACGGGCGGCGCCTGGCCGCCGCGGCTGCGGGCGAACGCCCGCCGGGCGCCGCGCTCGTCCCCCGTCTCCTTCGAGAAGCGCAGCGTATGTCGCGGGCGACGGCGGCAGTGTCGTCGCGCGGCGCCACGTCTCGAGCGCCTCGTCCTCGTAGCCGAGGCGGTCCACCGCATCGCCGTAGAGCACCATCGCGCGGCCGCTGACGGCCGGGTCGGCGTTGCCCATGACGCGCGACGCGTACGCCGCCGCGCGCTGGGGCTCGTTGTCGAGCAGGGCTGCGTCGGCGCCGTCGAGGAGCGCGGTCGCCGTCGCGGCGTCGAGCGGCCCGGGAACGGCGGGGTCGGTCTGGAAGGTGATGCCCACGCCGGGACTCTAGCCGAGCGGGCCGCGGAGCGCCGTCGGCGGGTCCGCGACGCCCGCGTCGTCGCCGGGCGCGGCATCGTGCAGCCGGGCTCTGCCCGCCCGCCTGCCCGGGTACTGGCGCGCGGGGCCGCCGGGTGCGAGGATGCCGGCATGTGCGGCAGATTCACCCAGCAGCTCTCGACCTCCGAGTTCGCGCGCATCTTCGGCGCGGAGGACATCGCGGACGATCCGGGGGGCCATTACAACCTCGCGCCGACGCGGAAGGCCGCGGTCGTCGTCCAGCGGGACGAGCGCCGGGCGGTCGTCCCGTACCGATGGGGCTTCGTGCCCACGTGGGCGAAGGACCCCCGGATCGGGTCGCGGATGATCAACGCGCGGGCGGAGACGATCGCCACGAGCAACGCCTTCCGGAGCGCGTTCGCCAAGCGCCGGTGCATCGTCCCCGCGGACGCGTTCTACGAGTGGCACCGCGAGGGGAAGGGTCCGAGCCAGCCGTACGTGATCCGGCGCGAGGACGGCCGGACGCTCGCGCTCGCGGGGATCTGGTCCCCGTGGTGGGAGCCCGACGCCCCCGAGGGCGCCGAGCCGCTGCGGACCTTCTCGGTCGTGACGACGGCGGCGAACGAGATCCTCGCACCGATCCACGACCGGATGCCGGTCATCCTCCCCGAGGAGGCGTGGGCCATGTGGCTGGGGGCGGCGCCGGCCGACCCATCGGAGCTCCAGGGGCTGCTCGTGCCGGCGCCCGCCGCCGGCCTCATCCGGTTCCCGGTCGCGCGGTACGTGAGTGACGTGCGCAACGACGGGCCGGTCCTCGTCGAGCCCATCGACCCTGACTCCGCGGAGGACTCGGTCGGGGCCTGACGCCGCGCTGCGGGTCGGCGGGCCGCCTGCCCCGGCCGCGGCCACGGCCGCGGCCTGGGCAGGAGCGGTCGCCCGCGCGTCTTCACCTGGTGAAAGGAACCGCGTGCGTGCCCGCTCCATCCGCCTGCACCGTGCGGATCCTCTTCACCGGGTGCACGGATCCGGCACGCGGCCGGGTCGCACCCCGGCGAGGCCCGGGGTCAGGGTCGCGTCGATGGGTCCCGAGTGCCCCGGTGGCCGCGGACGGAGCGCCCGCGGGCGCAGGAGAGCCGATTGCTTTCACCGGGTGAAGACGCGGGCCGCCGATCTTCGCGTGATGAAGATCCGCTGCAGGACCCGGGCCCCCGGCCGCGGCCGCCTGGGGGCAGCCCGGGCCGCCGGGGGCGCGGCGCGGCGCGGCGCGCGCCCCTGCCCCGGGCATCGGCTGCTCAGTCGGCCGCCGGGCTCCAGCCGAGGCCCGCCCGCGCGGCGTCGAAGGCCTCCGCGGCCTCGGCACCGGCGTCGAGCGACGCCGCGAAGCGGCCCACGAGCGTCCCGAACTCCTCACCCGCACCCTCGTCGCGCTCGAAGACGATGGCGCGATCGAGCGCGTCGGGGACCGGGGTCCCGGGGCCGACGACCGCGATCACGGTCGCGTCCGAGAACGTCGCGTGCCGCGCGACCGTCGCGGCCGCGGCATCGCCGAGCGCCTGGGCCACGACCACGACCCGCGCGTCCAGCAGGTAGCCGAGCGCGAGGTCGAGGTCGCCCGCGTCGAGCGGCGCCGGCGCTTCCGATCCGGGCGGCCCGGCGCCCTCGCCGTCCACGCCAGGGATCCCGGACGCGGCCGCGCCCGGAGCGGCCTTGTCGTCGGCGAGCGGCACGAGCGGCTCTCCATCCTGCTCCGGCCCCTCGACCACGAGGGTCCGCAGCGTGGGATCGCGGAGCGTCGCCGTGTGGCCGACCTTCACCCGCGCGAGGACGAGGAGGAGCGCGTCCCCGGCCGGATCGTCCCCCACCCTTGCCGCCACCTCGACAGCGGCGCCGGCCGCGGCGGCCGCGGCGGCGATGCCGGACGCGAGGCCCGCGGCCTCGCCCGTGCCACCGGGAGGCCCGGGGCGATACGCGAGAGGGCCGATGACGACGATCACGCGGCGAGTGTAGACCGGGCCGGGGCCCACCGCCGCGCCGTCTCGGCCCCCAGGCGTCTCCGACGGCCGCGCCGGGCCGATCCACGGTCCGACGCGCCGGAAGGTCTCAGCCCGTCGGCGGATCCTCGCGCACGATCTCCACGTCGCCCAGCCCGGCGGCCTCGACGTCGCCGGCGATCCGGTCGGCATCGCCGAGCAGGACGATCGCGGAGCGGTCGGGATGGAGGTGCGCCTCCGCCGCCCGCCGCACGTCGGCCACGGAGACGTCGGAGATCCCGGGTCGGTACCGGGCGAGCTCGTCGTCGGGGAGCTGCGCCGTCGCCAGCCCGGCGAGCGCCGTGACCACCGGACCCGGCGTCTCGAACCGCAGCGGGAAGACGCCGATGAGGTAGTCCTTCGCGGCCCGCAGCTCCTCGTCGGTGACGTCCGTCTCGCGCATCCGGCGGATCTCCGCGACGAGGTCCGTCACGGCCGCCGCGGTGACCGACGTCTCCACCGCGGCCCGCGCCCCGAACGGACCGGGGTGGACGCGGAGGTCGAAGCCGGCATGTGCGCCGTACGTGTAGCCCTTCTCCTCGCGGAGACGCATCATCAGCCGCGAGTTGAAGAGGCCCCCGAGGATCGCGCTCGTCACGCTCACCGCGTGGAAGTCCGGGATCCGCCGGGGCAGTCCGACGTGCCCGACCCGGACCTCCGTCTGCACGGCGCCCGGCCGGTGGTGGATCCGGACGATCGTCCGGTCCACGGCCGAGGCCGCGACGACCGGTTCATCCCCGCGCGCGCCCAAGACCCGCGGGATCCCGCCGAAGAGCGGCTCGACGATCCCGCGGACGTCGATCCCGTCGAGGTCCCCGCCCACCACGACGGTGATCCGCTCCGGGTCGAGCCAGGCGGCATGGCGGGCGCGGAGCGTCGGCGTCGCCAGGCCGGCGACCGTCTCGCGGTCGCCGCCGAGGAGCCGGCCGTAGGGGGATCCGGCCGTGTAGATGGTCGCCGCGAACGCGATCTCGGCACGCGACCGGGGGTCCGCGAACGCCTGGAGGATCTCGTTGAGCCGCTGGTCGCGCAGCCGCTCGACCTCGTGCTCCGGGAACGACGGCCGGAGCGTCATCTCGGCGAGCAGCTCCATGGCCGGACCGAGCCGCGTCCCGGGGGCCTCCACGCTCGTCGACGCGGCGTCCCAGCCGGCCGAGGCGTGCAACTCTGCCCCCAGGCGCTCCGACGCCTCGACGAGCGCGATCGCGTCGTACCGCTCGGTCCCCTCGGAGAGCGCACGGGCGGCGAGGGCCGAGACGCCGGCGCTCGGCGGATCCTCGTCGGTCGCCCCCCGGCGGATCGCGACGACGGCCGACACGAGCGGCCGGCGCGGCAGGTGGACGGTGCGCACCTCGACCCCGTTGGCGAGGTACTCCTTGGTGAACGGCGGGAACTCGTACGGACGCGGCGTGCCCGCGACCGGGCGGACCGCGAGATGCTCCCCGCTCATGCCGCGTCCTCCGCCTCGTCCGCTGGCCCGGGTGGCCCGCCCTCGGCCGGGACGTACGTGACGACGGCGCGGTTCTCCTGCCGGAAGACGTCGGCCGCGACGGCCCGGACGTCGTCGGCGGTGACCGCGAGGTAGCCGTCGAGCTCCCGGTTGATGCGATCGGGGTCGTCGAACAGGGTGGCGTACATCGACAGCTGGTCGGCACGATCCTCGACGCGCTGGAGGGCGGCGAGGGACTCGGTCTCGACCAGGGCGTGCGCTCGCCCGAGCTCGTCGGCCGTCACCGGCTCACGTGCGATCCGGTCGAGTTCCTCGAGGTAGGCGGCCTCGACGCGGGCGGTGTCCACCCCGGGCCGGACCGTCGCCCATCCCGCCGCGATCGATGCGCCGCCGACGAACCCCATGACGAAGAACGTGACGTCCTGCGCGATGCGCTCCTCCCGGACGAGCCGGCGATGCAGCCGGCTTCCCTTCCCCCCGGCGAGGATCTGGCCGCCGATCTCGAGCGCTCGCAGGCGGGGATCCCCGAAGACCGGCGCGCGGAACCCGACGTAGATCCGGGTGAGCGGCACGCGGTCCTCCACGACCTCGCGCACCTCTCCGCCGAGCGAGAGCGGCAGGCCCATGTCGGGCAGCGGCGGCGCGGGCGGGGCGGAGGCGATCGGCCCGAAGTACCGCTCGACGGCCGCACGCGCCTCGGCGGGGTCGAAGTCGCCGACGACGGAGAGGACGGCGTTGTTCGGTGCGTAGTACGTGCGGAAGAAGGCGGCGACATCCTCGATGGAGGCCGCGTCCAGGTCCTCCATCGAACCGATCGTCGGATGGTGGTACGGGTGCTCGGGCGGGAAGAGGTGGGCCTGCAGCTTGTGCGACCAGAGGCCGTACGGCTGGTTGTCGTACGACGACCGCTTCTCGTTCTTCACCACGTCCCGCTGGTTGTCCAGGTTCTCCTGGTTCAGCGCGTCGAGGAGCGTGGCCATCCGGTCGGCCTCCAGCCACAGCGCAAGGTCCAGGCGGTGGCTCGGCAGCGTCTCGAAGTAGTTGGTGCGGTCGAGCCAGGTGGTCCCGTTCATCGTGCCGCCGGCCGCCTGCACGAGCGAGATGTGCTCGGCCTTTCCGACGTGGGCGGACCCCTGGAACATCACGTGCTCGAAGAGGTGGGCGAAGCCGGTCCGGCCGGGAACCTCGTGCTTGGATCCGACCCCGTACCACACGTTCACCGCGACGACGGGCGCGAGCGCGTCGGGGGCGTAGATGCAGCGGAGCCCGTTGGCGAGCCTCTCGTAGGTGAACGTGACGCGCGGCGTGGTCATGGGCGGCGGCGACTCCTGCGAGCGGGGGCCCGGCGATGGTACCGCGCCGGGCACCGCACCTACCGGGCGCCCGGGTCGTGAGGGCGGTGGTCGAGGTCGTACTCGAGCGCCTCCGCCCGGGCGGGATACAGGATCCCGTCGAGGTGGTCGATCTCGTGCGAGAAGATCTCGGCGACGAAGCCCGTCACCTCCAGCGTCCGCACGCGGCCACGACGGTCCGCGGCACGCACGACGATGCGCCGCGGCCGGTGGACCTCGCGACCCCGCAGCAGGGGAAGCGAGAGGCAGGCCTCCGCGGCCCAGACGACCTCACCCTCGGCCTCCACGACCTCCGGGTCCACCAGCTCGATGGGGGCGGGCCGCACCGCCGGCGCATCCTCGTCGCGCCCATCGTCCGCGGACGGAGGCCAGACGATCGCCACCCGCAGCGCCACGCCGACCTGCGGGGCCGCGATCCCCACCCCGGGCGCCGCCTCGCAGACGCGGAGCATCCGGTCGA
>JALOOH010000001.1 GCA_025454515.1 Chloroflexota bacterium | reverse complement strand
CGATGCGGGGCGGCCCGGCGCCGTGGTGGCGCGGTCGGGGGCCCGCCGGAAGGAGTCATCGGCCATGAAGGTCCTGCTCATCGGGACGGGCACCGTCGGAGAGGCGATCGCGAAGCTCAGCCGCGGACGCCCGTGGCTCGAGAAGATGGTCCTCGCGGACTACAACCTCGAGCGCGCCCAGTACGTGCTCGGCGTCGTCGGGAACGACGAGCGCTACACGGCCGTGCGGCTCGACGCCGGCCGCAAGGCCGACATCGTCGCGCTCGCGAAGGCGGAGAAGGTCGACCTGGTGATGAACTCGGTCGACCCGCGCTTCGTCATGCCCATCTTCGAGGCGGCGCTGGAGGCGGGGATCGACTACGTCGACATGGCCGTGAGCCTGTCCGAGCCCCACCCCGACGACCCGTTCCGCAAGGTGGGCGTCATGCTCGGCGAACGCCAGTTCGCGCTGGCCGACGCGTGGAGGGCGAGCGGCCGGATGGCCCTCCTGGGCATCGGGATGGACCCCGGCCTCACGGACGTGTTCGCGAAGAAGGCGGCGAGAGACCTGTTCGACGAGGTCCACGGGGCGCACGTCCGCGACGGCGGCGACATGTACATCGCCGGGTATGCGTTCGCGACGGTCTTCAGCATCTGGACGACGATCGAGGAGTGCCTCAACCCGCCGCTGCTCTACGAGAAGGACCGCGGCTGGTTCACCACGGAGCCGTTCTCCGGCGCCGAGAGGTTCATCTTCCCGGAGGGCGTGGGGCCGGTCGAGTGCGTCAACGTGGAGCACGAGGAGGTCGCCCTCATCCCGCGGGCACTCGACGTGCGGAGCGCCTCGTTCAAGTACGCGCTCGGCGCCGAGTTCATCGAGATCCTCAAGACGCTCCACAAGCTCGGCCTCGACTCGACGAAGAAGATCCGGGTCGGCAACGTGGAGGTCGCGCCGCGCGACGTCGTCATGGCGCTGACGCCGGACCCGATGACGGTGGGCGACCGCATGTTCGGCCGCGCGATCGTGGGGACCTGGGTGACCGGCGTGAAGGACGGCCGGCCGCGCGAGGTCTACCTGTACCAGATGGCCGACGCGCAGGAGATCTGGCGGAACCACGGACTCCAGGTCGTGGGCTGGCAGACCGGATTCAACCCGGTCCTCGCGATGGAGCTCATCGCCGAGGGCGCGTGGAAGGCCGAGGGGATCGTCATCCCCGAGGAGATGGATCCCGATCCGTTCCTCAGCCTGATGGACGCCCTGGGCATCCATCACGCGATGACGGAGATCGAGCCGGGGAAGGCGACCGCCTGACCCGACGACCCGTCGATCCCACCGCCGGCCGGGCGGGTCCAGTCGCTCGGCCGGCGGTCACCGGGACCGGCACCGGTTCGACGAGCAGTCTCCGGGTCGCTCGGATAGGCTGACGGTCATGCCGCCCACCCCTCCCCCTCCGGCCCTGCCCGGGCCCACCGCCCGCGAGCTGCTCGCGGGGCTCGGCCTCCTCGCGGACGGCCCCGTGCTCTGGGGCGCCGCGCTCCGGAGCGCGAAGCCCGGGATCTTCGTCGTCGAGATCGCTGCACCCCACCCCGAGATGCCCGTCGATCACCATGCGCTCCGGGCGTGGCTCGAGCGCGTCCCCGAGCTGACGCTCGACGGGAGGACGCCGACACCGCACGAGCTGGCCGCGGACCTGCGCCGGTGGTGGCTGCCGGGCGAGACCGTCCTGTTCATCGGCTCCACGACGAAGTCGCTCGGCGGGAGGGCGGCGGCGCTGGCGGCGACGCCGATGGGCGATCGGCGGCCGTTCGGCGGAGCGTGGCGGCTCCGCGTGCTGAAGGACGTGGCCAAGCTCCGGCTCTGGTGGGCGGTGACGGAAGCGGCCGAGGAGTACGCGGACGCGGCGTTCGAGGCGTTCGGACGCGGCGTGGATCCCGTCTGGGCCGCGCGCCTCCCCGACCCGACCCTCGTGCTGCCGTACGGCAACGTCGAGGCACCGGACGGACGGAGGGTCGAGCACGGGTTGGCGAACCTCTTCCGGCCGGACGAGGAGGCCGCGGTGAAGCCCGGCACGGCGCTCTCCGGCGCGGCCGGCGGCCCGATGGCGAAGCCGTCCGCGCGGGCGCGCTCGGCAGCCTCGCGCGCGGCGGCCGAGCGGGCTCCCAGGAAGCCACGGACCCCGGGAGCGAAGGACCAGGCGGCGCCGACGACACAGGCCGTCACGCACCTGACGGCGGCCGGGCTCGCGGCACTCAAGGCGGAGCTCACGCACCTCACCACGGTGGAGCGGCCTGCGATCGTCGCACGGATCAAGGCGGCGAGGGAGCTCGGCGACCTCCGGGAGAACGCCGACTACGAGGCGGCGCGGCGGGAGCAGTCCTTCCTCGAGGGCCGCGTCGCGCAGATCGAGGCGCTGCTCCACTCCGTCATCGTCATCGACGACATCGAGCGGACCCACGTCGTGGGGATCGGGTCCGTCGTGACGGTGGAGCACGACGGCGCCCGGGAGACGTACACGGTCGTCGGCCGCGCCGAGGCGAAGCCGGCCGAGCGCCGGATCAGCGACACGTCCCCGCTCGGCCAGGCGCTCCTGGGCGCAGCGGCCGGCGACGAGGTCTCCGTCGCTGCGCCGTCGGGCTCGCGCCTGTACCGGGTCGTCGAGGTCTCGTAGGCCTGCGTCGCAGAGCCCCGTCGGGCTCGATCCGGCCCGGCTCGCGGACGAGGGATCAGCCGATCCGCTCACCGTCCGGCAGGCCCGGACGCTGCGGCTGCCACGGCCATCTGCCCTCGATCTCGACCGTCAGCGTGAAGCTCAGGACCATCCGGACGAGCACGATGATGCCCAGGACGGCCGCGTTCTCCAGCGTCGGCTCGAGCGCGACCGTGCGGATGATGTCTGCCGCGACGAGGATCTCGAGCCCGAGGACGATCGCACGCGCCAGGCCGACGCGGAAGCGCCGGTAGGCGGCCGACCGGTCGCCGCGGGCGAGGGCCGGCACGACAAGTACCGCCGCAAGAAGCAAGCCGACGGTGATGGCGAGGACGCCCGCGAGGTCGAGGAAGCGCCCGAGCGCCTGCACGATCCCCGTGACGGTCTCGTCCATCCGTGGCTCCATCTCCGCGCCGGGTCCCGGCGTCGCGCCGCCAGCGTAGCGCGCCGGAGGCGCCGGCGGGCCGCCTGTGCGACGATGGCCCCCCTGGCCGCCGCCGGCCCACCGCCGGCCGCGACCGACCCCGAGGAGACCCCATGACCGACACCGAACCGCGGGACGGCGCCATCGACGCCGGATCCGCCGACGCCCCGCTCGCCCCTGCGGCATCCGCGGACCCCGTCGAGGACGATCCCGCGCTCGAGCCCGTGGAGCCGGGCGACGTCCACCCCTCCCCCGTGGAGGTGGAGCCCATCGCGCCGGGGGGCCCCGGTCGCATCGCGCGGGCCGGGGGGTATCTCCTCGCGGCCGTCGCCGGCGGCGCCATCGTCGCCCTCGTCCTCGCGGCCGCGGGGATGCTCGGCGGTGGCACGGCGGGCACGCCCGGTACGCCCGGCGGCGGAGCCGCCCAGGCGAGCCCCACGCTGGCGCCGTCCGGTGCCGACGCGGACGCAGGCACAGGTGCCGGCGCAGGGGCCGCCCCGGTCCTCGGCGATCCCGCGGCCCCGGTCCTCATCGAGGTCTGGGCCGACTACCAGTGCCCGTACTGCGGCGTCATGGCGCACGCGGTCGAGCCCGCGCTGCTCCGCGACCTCGTGCACACGGGCGAGGCCCGGCTCGTGTTCCGCGACTTCGCGTTCCTCGGCGAGGAGTCGGTGGACGCGGCCGCCGCGGCGCGATGCGCCGGCCAGCAGGGCGCCTACTGGCGCTATCACGACCTCCTGTTCGCGTCCCAGCGCGGCGAGAACCAGGGGGCGTTCGGACCCGAGAACCTCACCCAGCTCGCCGTCTTCGCGGACCTGGACACACAGGCGTTCGCGGAGTGCATGGACGGGCGCGAGGCGCACGGCGCCGCGCTCGTCGAGACCGAGGCAGGGCGCGCGATCGACATCTCGTCCACGCCCACGTTCCACATCGTCGGACCGAAGGGAGAGACCATCGTCAAGGGCGTGACGAAGCTCAGCGAGATCGAGAAGGCGATCCAGCAGACGATCGACGGCACCGTGCCGAGCCCGACGCCCGAGGCGCCCGCGTCCGCACCCGCGGGCTCCGCGCCGGCGTCGCCCGCGGAGAGCACCTCGCCGGGAGCCGGAGGACCGGAGGCCTCGCCGACGGCGGTCCCGTGACGACGGGCGGGAACCGCCCGGGCCGGTCGGTCGTCGGACGGCCATGAAGCGCACCGTCGCGGCGACCGCCGCCCTCTCGCTCGCCACCGTGCTCGTCGCCGCCTGCACGGGCGCGGCATCGACTCCGCCCACGACCCCGCCGGCGGGTGGGACGCCGCCCGGCACCATGCCGACCGCCGAGCCGATCATGCACCCCACCGGCGCGAACGAGCTCGTCCTGCGGCAGGAGCTAGGCGGTGGGTTCGTCCCGTACGAGTGGATCCTCTCGAATCTCCCGATCGTCAGCATCTACGGCGACGGCCGTGTCATCACCCAGGGGCCCAGGATCGAGATCTACCCGGGGCCGGCGCTCCCGAACCTGCGCGTCGCGCGGATCTCCGAGGACGGTCTCCAGAAGATCCTCGCGGCCGCGGCCGAGGCGGGCATCCTCGGGAACGACGCGCACTACGACTATCCGGGCATCGCCGACGCCCCGACGACGATCTTCACGGTGAACGCGGGCGGCGCCACCTCGCGCGTCTCCGCCTACGCGCTCGGGATCGGCGAGGACGCGTCGATGATCCCGCCCGCGGACGCGGCAGCCCGCGCGGAGCTCGCCGACTTCGCGGCGAAGCTCGGCGACCTGCCCGGCTGGCTCGGCCCCGACGTCGTCTCCGCCGACGAGCCATTCGACTTCGCGTCGATCCGCGTCTACGCGCAGGCGGCCGATCCGACCTCCCAGGACCAGGGGATCGAGCCGACCGTCGTGGACTGGCCGCTCGCGGTCCCTCTCGCGACGTTCGGCGAGCCGTTCCGGCCCGGCGCCGAGCCCGCGATGCGGTGCGGGGTCGTGGCCGGCGACGACCTGGCGACCCTGCGGCCCGCCCTCGAGGCGGCGAACCAGCTGACGTACTGGCGAAGCGGCGGCGAGACTTTCTCGCTCATCCTCCGGCCGCTCCTCCCCGAGGAGAGCGGGTGCCCCGCCGAGTGACCGGACGCTCGGCCGCCGGGATCAGATGACGAACGGGACGAACCGCTTCGTCCGCGCGCGATACGCCGGGTAGCCGGGGAACCGGTCGGCGAGCCAGGCCTCTTCGCGCGTGGACTTGAGCGCGAAGAAGCCGAGAAGGACCGCGGCCAGCGCGAGGCCGACGGGGCTGGCGCCGACGAGCCCCCAGCCGAAGGCGGCGAGCACGAGCCCGCCGTAGATCGGGTGCCGCACGCGGGCGTAGACGCCCGCCTCGATGAGGGTCGCGTCGCCCCGCGGTCGCGGGAAGACCGTGAGGCTGCGCCCGAGGTCGCGCTGGCCGCGCACGGCGAGGATCCCGCCGAGGACGATGAGGGCGGCGCCCGTGGCGACCGTCGCGACGCGCAGCGCGCCCTCCCACGCTGGCGGCAGGAAGGCCGAGGCCGCGATCACGACGAAGAGGACCCCCTGGATAGCGACCCAGCCCTCGCCGCGGGGGCCCAGGTCGGGAAGCCGGCTCATGGGGCGCGATGGTACGCGAGGCGGGCCGCGCCCGCTCCCGCGCGCGGGGGGCTGCCCCGGCCTCCGCGGCCTGCGAGCCGCGCGCGCCGGCCGCCGCCTGCCGCCGCGGCTCGCAGGGCGTCGCCACCGTCCCCTACGATGCGCTCGATGGCGGAGCACGTGACGGGCGGCCGCACCAGGTCCATCGCGCCGGGCGCGGGGCCGTGGCGGCTCCTGCGCATCTGGCTCCTCGTCGTCGCCGCCGCGTTCGTCGTCGGGACCGCCGGGTACATGCTCATCGGCGGATGGTCCGTCTCGGACGCCCTCTATATGACGGCGATCACGCTCACCACCGTGGGGTTCCGCGAGGTGCGCGAGCTCGACGAGCCGCTGCGGATCTGGACGTCGCTGGTGGCGATCGCCGGTGTCGGGATCATCTTCGGGACGGTCGGCATCATCACGGAGGAGCTCGTGCGCGACGCGACGAGCGGGAGGCGGGAGGCGAAGCGGATGGAGGAAGAGCTCGCGGGGATGAGCGACCACTTCGTGCTCTGCGGCTACGGGCGCGTCGGCTCCACCGTGGCGCGCGAGCTGACGCACGACGGCCAGCGGATGGTCGTGGTGGACGGCAACGAGCCGTCGATCGAGCACGCTCGCCGGGACGGGCTCCTCGTCGTCGCGGGCGACGCGACGGACGACGCGACTCTCCTTGCGGCGGGGGTCGACCGCGCCCGCGGCCTCGTGGCGACGATGGACTCGGACGCGAACAACGTGTACGTCATCCTCTCCGCCCGCGCGCTGAACCCGGGCCTCTTCATCGTCGGCCGGGCGTCCACCGTCGAGGCCGAGGCGAAGCTCGCCCGCGCCGGCGCCGATCGGGTCGTCTCGCCGTACACGATGGCCGGACGGCGGCTCGCGGAGCTCGCGAGTCGCCCGCGGGTCGTGGACTTCCTCGACCAGGCTCTCTCGCACGGACAGCTGGCGTTCTCGCTCGAGGAGCTCTCGATCGCACCCGGCTCACCGCTCGCCGACCGCGACGTCGCCTCGCTGCGCCACGATGGGATCTTCGTCCTCGCCGTGGTCCACGGCGAGGCCGACTACGAGGCGAACCCGCCCGACGGACGCGTCCTGCGGGCAGGCGAGGTCGCGATCATCTCGGGCCCGCACGCGGAGCTGCGCCGGCTCGCCGGTCGGGCCTGATCCCGGCGCGCGGACGCGCGCGCGCCGCCGCCGCTCATGCGGCCGCCTCCGGCGCGGCCCCGGCGGATGCGGCGGGGCCCGGCTCGGGGTCCGTGCGGGCCGCCTGCGCGGGCATCGCCGCCTGCGCGGGCATCGCCGCCTGCGCGGGCAGGCTGCCACCCCCTTCGACGAGCCAGCACGCGGACGCGTGTCCGTCGCCCAGGTCGAAGAGCGGCGGCTCCTCGCGCCGGCAGCGGTCGAACGCGAGCGGGCAGCGCGGGTGGAACCGGCAGCCGTCCGGGACGTCCGCCGCGTCGGGCGTCTCGCCCGACAGGATCGTCCGGACCGCGCGCGTCCCGCTCGTCGCCGGCGCAGGGCTCGGCGAGACGCTCACGAGCGCACGGGTGTACGGGTTCGCGGGCGCCCGGATCACGGTCTCGGCCGTCCCGACCTCCATGATCCGGCCGAGGTACATGACCGCGATCCGGTCGGCGATCACCCAGGCCACCGACAGGTCGTGGGTGATGAAGAGGTACGTGAGCCCGCGCTGTCGGCGCAGGTCCAGCATGAGGCGCAGGAGCTCCGTGCGGATCGAGACGTCGAGCATGGAGACGGGCTCGTCCGCGACGACGAGCTCGGGGCCCATGACGAGGGCCCCCGCGATCACGACACGCTGCCGCTGACCGCCCGAGAGCTCGTGCGGGTAGCGGAACGCGAAGTCGCTCGCCGGCCGGAGGCCCGCCGCCTCGAGCGCGCCCATGACGCGCTCCTCCCGCTCCCGCGCAGACCGGGCGAGGCGGTTGACCTGGAGCGGCTCGGCGACGAAGTCGTGGATCGTCTGCTTGGGGTTCAGCGTCTCGTACGGATCCTGGAAGATGATCTGGACCCGCCGCCGATACGCCCGGAGCTGGCGCACACCCCACAGGCCGGAGACGTCCTGTCCGTCGAAGACGACGCGGCCGGCGGTCTGGCGGGTGAGCTTCACGATGACTCGGCCGGTCGTCGTCTTGCCGGACCCCGACTCGCCGACGAGCGCGAGCACCTCGCCGGGCCGGATCGAGAGGTCGATCCCGTCCACGGCACGCACGAAGCCGCGCGGCCGCCGCAGGAGCGCGTCGGTCAGGCTGCCGCGGATCGGGAAGTGGACCTTCAGGCCCTCGATGCGGAGGAGGTCGCGGTCGTCGCTCACGCGTCCTCTCCCGGCGAGCGGTCCTCGCCCGGCGGCCGGACCGGCGAGATCGAGTGGTCCAACGACGGGATGTGCGCGGGGGTCGTGGCCGCCAGCTCCGCGGCGACGACGTCGGCGAAGGACGGCCCGGGCGCTCCCGCGGTCCCCGCGCCGTCGTCGGGCGTGGGCGGGGCATCGGCGCCGGCCGCGAGGGACGGCACGGGGACGGGCGTCCCGTCGGAGTCCGGGCCGTACAGGTGGCACGCGACCCGGACGCCGGCGAACGTCGCCTCCGGCGGCACCTCCTCGGCGCAGACCGGCATCGCGAGCGGGCAGCGCGGGTGGAAGCGGCAGCCGGGCGGCGGGGTCCGCAGGTCCGGCGGGGCCCCGGGGATCACCTCGAGCGTGCGCCGGTCGGCATGGATGTTGGGGAACGCCCCGAGGAGCTTCTGCGTGTACGGGTGGCGCGGCCTGGTGAAGACCTCCGCCACCGGCCCCTCCTCGGCGACGCGGCCGGCGTACATGATGAGCACCCGGTCGCACGTCTCCGCGATGACCGACAGGTCGTGGGTGATGAGGATGAGCGACAGGCCCAGCTCGGATCGCAGCCGCTCGAGGAGCTCGAGGATCTGCGCCTGGACCATGACGTCGAGG
Organism: Chloroflexota bacterium; assembly: GCA_025454515.1. Classification (GTDB taxonomy): domain Bacteria; phylum Chloroflexota; class Limnocylindria; order Limnocylindrales; family CSP1-4; genus CAIYQJ01. The sequence continues at coordinate 41,688 of JALOOH010000001.1, read as the reverse complement.
GCCGTCGTGGGCTCGTCCCCGATGACGATCGCGGGATCGCAGGCGAGAGCCATCGCGATCATCGCGCGCTGGCGCATCCCGCCGGACAGCTCGTGCGGGTAGGCGCGCGCCCGCTGGCGCGGGATCCCGACGAGCTCCAGCAGCTCGCCCGCCCGGCGGTCGGCATCCGCCTGGGACTGGCCGAGGCGGACGACGATGGGCTCGGCGATCTGCTCGCCGATGCGCTTGACGGGGTTGAGGGCGTTCATCGCGCCCTGGAAGACGAGCGAGATCTCGCGCCAGCGGTAGCGGCGGAGCGCGTTCTCCGACTTGGGGACCAGGTCGATCCCGAAGAGCCGGACGCTGCCGCCGACGACCTTCGCGTTGCCGGGCAGGAGCCGGAGGAGCGAGAGCGCGGTGGTGGTCTTGCCGCAGCCGGACTCGCCGGCGATGCCGAGGGCCTCCCCGTCGCGGAGGGTGAAGCTGACGCCGTCCACGGCCTTGACCGATCCGGACTCGAGGCGGAAGTGGACGCGGAGGTCCTCGACGACGAGGAGCGGCGCGTCGGGGTCGGCCTGCTTCGGGAGCGGCCACTGGCGGCGTCCGCGGATCTGCCCGGGGGTCGCGGACGGCGCGGACGCGGGCGCGGACGCGGGCGCGGACGCGGGCGCGGACGCGGGCGCGGACGCGGGCTCGGGCGGGATCGGGGTCGAGCTCATCGCCTGGCTCGCATGCGCGGGTTGAGGACGTCGTCGAGCGCCCCGCCCACGAGGGTGAACGCGAGGACCACGAGGACGATGCAGGTGGCCGGCGGGACGAAGAACCACCACGCCCCGAGGCCGGGCGCCCCCGATGTCTGCGCCGAGTTGAGGATCACGCCCCAGGACGGGAGGAGCGGGTCGCCGAGGCCGATGAACGAGAGGGTCGTCTCGGTGAGGATCGCGCCGGCGAAGACGAGCACGGTGTTCGCAACGATGAGGTTGAGGACGTTGGGCATGATGTGTCGCCACATGATGTGGCCGCCGCCGCCGCCGATCACGCGGGCCCGGGCGATGAACATCCGCTCCTTCACCGAGAGCGCCTGGGACCGGATGATCCGGGCCGTGGACGCCCAGCTCGTGACGCCGATGACGACGATGATCACGACGAGGGTGGACGGGATCCCCATGATCTCGGCGTCCGATCCGACGAGCTCCAGGATGATCGGCGCGAGGATGAGGGCGAGGACGAAGGTCGGGAGGACCAGGAAGAAGTCCGTGATGCGCATGAGGAAGGTGTCGGTCCGGCCGCCGAGGTAGCCGGAGACGATCCCGATGACGGCGCCGAGCAGGACCGTCACGACCGTCGCGAGCAGGCCGATGACCATCGAGATCCGCGCGCCGTGGACCGTCAGGTTGAGCATGCTGCGGCCCAGGTCGTCCGTCCCGAGCGGGAACTCCAGGCTCGGCGGCTGGAGGGGCTGGCCGGGGGCCGTCGTCGCCGTCTGCAGCGGCCCCACGATGAGGTTCGGGAAGAGCGCCAGCATCGTGAAGAGCACGAGCACGCCGACGCCAATGACCCCGTCGCGTCGGCGGCCGAACCGGCCCGCGAAGTCCGACCATCCGCGGATCCGCAGGCGCCAGCGCTCCGCCCGAAGCTCGCGATCGGAGAGCGGCGTCGACGTCACGTCCGCACCCGCGGGTCCAGGTACCCGTAGATGAGGTCGGCGGCGAGGTTGGCGATGACGACCGAGATCGAGAGGAGCAGGAAGATCCCCTGCAGGACGGGGTAGTCGCGCGCGTTGAGCGCGGTGACGGTGAGCGTCCCGATCCCCGGCCAGCCGAAGACGACCTCCACGGTGATCGCGCCGGCGATGACGTAGCCCAGGTTGATCGCGATGAGCGTGACGGCGGGCAGGCGGGCGTTCGGCAGGGCGTGCGAGCGGAGGACCCGGCCGTCGGTCAGGCCCTTGGCCTTCGCGGTCGTCACGTAGTCCTCGGTCAGGGTGTCGATGATCGACGAGCGCATGAGGATCGAGTACTGCCCGATGAGCCCGATCGCCACGGTCATCAGGGGCAGGAAGAGGTGCCACGCGAAGTCGGCGATCTGCTCGACGGGACTGTCGAACCGATGGCCAAGGGAGAACATCCCGCTCGTCGGGAACCACCCCAGGGTGGTCGCGAAGACGATGAGGAGGATCATGCCGATGACGAAGTACGGCATCGAGTAGAGGATCAGCGAGAAGCCGTTGCCGACGTAGTCGACCGGCCCTCCTCTCCTCCACCCGGAGTAGGCGCCGAGGCCCAGGCCCACGACGATCGCGATGAGCTCGCCGAGGCCGAACAGGATGAGGGTCGGCCAGATCCGGTCGCCGATCACCTCCGTCACCGGCGTGTTGCTGAACTTGTACGAGGAGCCGAGGTCGCCCCGGGCGATCGCCCCGATGTATGCGACGAGCTGGTCGGGGATCAGCGGCTGGTCCAGCCCCCAGCGTTCGCGCAGCTCCGCCCGGGCGGCGTCCGGGAGGTTGCGCGCGAGGACCCGGTCCGGCGACCCGGGCATCATCCGGAAGAGGACGAAGTTGAGCAGGACGATGAAGACGATCGTCAGGATCGCCTGGACGATCTTCCGCGCGAGATAGCGGCTACCCACCGCGCGCCTCGCGGCGCGCGATGGGTAGCCGATCCATCCGTCCTGCGCTCACGCAGTGGTGTCCGGCGACGTCGGCCGGCGGTCCGGGCTACTCCTCCTCGCCCGATCCCGGGCCGCCCCGGCGGCCGCGTGTCCGCCAGGCGAGGATGCCCACCGTGACGAGCACGATCAGCACGGCGACCCCGCCGATGAGCAGGAACGTCCCGGTGCTGTCCCCCGGCTGGCCGCCCGGTGCCGGGCTGGGGCTCGGGGCCTGCGTCGGCGCCGCGGTGGGGGCCGCAGAGCCGCCCGCGGAGGCGCTCGGTGCCTCGGTGACGACGGGGGTCGGCGACGGTGTCGCCTTCGCGTCGGTCAGGAGCGTGTAGTTGAGCGACCCGTTCACGAAGAACGGGGTCCCGTCCTCCGTCGGCTGCGTCTGCCAGTTCGCGAACGTGTCGGTGTGGTAGGCGTGGAGCTCGTTGTCGTAGTAGAAGATGTGGTACGGCGCCTTGTCGTAGAAGATCCGCTGCAACTCGTCGATGTACCCCTTGCGGTCAGCGGTCGTGGGGGCCTCGTTCTGCGTGACGAACGCCGCGTCGTAGTCGGGATCGGAGAACTGGCTGTCGCTCGTGGACCCGATCGCGCCGGTCGTGAAGATCTCGAGGAGCGCGTTGGGGTCGGGGGAGCCGCCCCAGCCCCAGATGAACATGTCGTAGTCGGCCTTGTACTGGTCGCCCGCCTCCGGCGGGAGGAGGATGTCCGTGAGGGCGCCCGAGTCGAACGACTGGCTCTTCACGGGGATCCCGAGCTGGCTGAACCAGTCCGTGACGAACGCCGCGAGCTTGGGGTAGTCATCGCTCGAGTTCGGGAAGTACAGGCGGAGGTTGATCGGCTTGCCGTCCTTGTCGAGCCGGTTGCCCGACCCATCGAGCACGTACCCCGCAGCGTCGAGCTTCTGCTTCGCGAGCTCGATGTCGAAGGTCCGCGGGTCCGCGGGATCGGTGTGGAAGCGCCGCTCCCACGGGGGCACCTGGGTGGTCCCGACGATGCCGTACCCCTGGAGCACCTTGTCCACGAGGGCCTGCTTGTCGATCGCGTACCCGAGCGCGTCGCGGAAGGCCGGGTCGCGCAGAGCGGTCGTGGAGGCGCCTCCGCCCGGGATCTCCTCCTGGTACGTGTTGAACCCGAGCTGCGTCCACCCGTTCGAGGTGGCGCTGATCGTCGCGGTGCCCGGCTCCTTCTTCAGCTCGTTGAACTGGAGGGCGCTGGGGTTGCGGATGTAGTCGAGCTCGCCGGCCTTGAACGCCTGGACCATCGTGTCCGCGGAGTCGGGGAAGAACTGGAAGATCACCTCGTCGGCGGCGCCCCGGTTCCCCCAGTAGTTGGGGTTCCGCGCGAGGCGCGCGTACTGCCCGGTCTTCCACTCGACGACCTGGTACGGCCCGGTCCCGACGACGGGCGCGTCGTTGGCGAACTCGTTGATCTGGTCGAGTGTCTTGTCGCCCCAGATGTGCTTCGGCAGGATCGGGATCGTCGTGGTGAGCGGCCGGTCGTTCGGGCGCGCCAGCTCGATGACGAGCGTCTCCGGGTCGGCCGCGGTCGCGGAGACCATCGCCGCGTTCTTCACGTCCGGGTCGAGGTAGCCGTACCCGACGCTGTTCCCGTCCTTGATCGCGTCGATGATCATCTGGAACGTCCAGGCGGCGTCCTCGGCGGTGGCGGGCGTCCCGTCCGACCACTTCATCCCCGGGCGGATCTTGAACGTCCACGTCTTGCCGTCGGGCGACTGCGACCACGACTCGGCGAACCCCGGGATCGGCTTGAGGTCGTTGCCGAAGCCGACGAGCAGGTCGTAGTTGAGGAAGAAGATCTCGTAGCCGATGTACTGGTAGGCGTTGAACGGGTTCAGCGCCTCGAGGTCCTGGCTCGTGCCCACCCGGAGCACGAGAGGGTCCGCCGCGCGCGTGGGCGCCGGCGGTCCGGCGACGAGAAGTGCGCTCACCGCGAGCGCGAGAGCCGCGAGACGCGCGAGACGGGATCCGGCGGTCGATCGCATGGTGGCTCCTCTCCGGCCGCGACGCGCCGGGACGCAGGCTCGCCACGGAGGCCGATGTCCCCGCTCCTCCTGTGGGGACGCCCCGAGTGTACGCGCCGAGGGCGGCGCGTGCGGGGCGCGGCGCGCCTCGGTCCGGCGCGGGCGCGTGCGGGGCGCGGCGCGGGTCAGCGGCCCGGATCGCCCCCGTGGACGCCGCGCGCGACCTGGCCGCGGTCGTCCGGCGGGGCCTTGCCGAGCGCCTGCGCCATCGCGCGGACGTGGACGGCGACGGATCCGCAGCACGACCCGATGTACCCGATCCCGAGCTCCCGGGCCTTGACCGCGAACTCCGCCATCGCCGCGCGGGGCAGCTGGAGCGGGTCGAGCGAGAAGGGGAACTCCGGAAGGGACGTGAAATCCGGCCGCCCGGGCGGCGTCTGGTACGCCACGGGCTGGCACGCGATCGGCGCGGGGACCGCCTCGCGCATCTGCGCCGCGATCGGCAGGAGCTTCACCGGGCCGCGGAGGCAGTTCACGCCGACGACGTCTGCCCCGTGGTCCACGAGGACGCGCGCGCACTCCCCCGCCCCCTCGCCCTCGCGGGCGACGGGCTCCTCCTCGAACGCCATCGTGACGACGACGGGCAGCCCCGTCGCCCGCGCCCGCTCGACGCAGATCCGTGCCTCGCCCAGCCACGCGAACGTCTCGCCGATGACGAAGTCCACCCCGACCGCCACCATGTCGTCGAGCTGGCGGTCGAACGCGGCGCGGACGTGATCGGCGGAGCGCCGGTCGTCCGGCTCGAAGGCGCCCGTGGGGCTCAGCGTGCCGGCGACGAGCGCGTCTCCCTCGCGGGCGACCTGGCGGGCGATCCGCACGGCCTCCCGGTTGATCTCGTCCACCTCGGCGGCGAGGCCCGCGGCGGCGAGCCGGTCCTCGCCGGCGTAGAACGTCAGCGCCTGCAGCACCTCGGCTCCCGCGTGCAGGAACTCGCGGTGCAGCTCGAGGAGAGCCTCGGGGTGGACGACCGAGACCTCCGGCGTGAACGTGCCCGCGCGGACCCACCCGCGGCGCTCCAGCTCCAGCAGGTACCCGCCGTCCCCGAGGACGGGACCCGCGGCGAGTCGTTCCAGGAGCCCGACCGGCATGCGCCCTCCGCATGGTGCCGCGCGAGGTCGTGCGAGGCCGCGCGATCGTAGCAGCGGCGCGGGGGCGCCGGAAGTGCCCCCGGCCCGCGGGGCGGGGGCCGACCGGACGGGACGGCAGGACCGTCCGGACCGGGCTCAGAGCGCGGCGATGATCTCCTCGGCGACGGACGCGTCGGCCGTCTGGAGGTAGAACAGGACGTCGCCCTTCGTCCAGTAGTACCAGAGCCACGTGGTGCCGGCGCCGTCGTCGATCGTGAGGGTGGTCACCTTCCGGCCGGCGATCGTCGTGTCCTCGGGGGCGCCGATGCCCGGGTTGTTCGTCCTGCCCTGCTCGATGAGGATGTCGCGGAGCTTGTCGGGCGAGGCCCCCGCCACGCGGAAGACGCCGATCGCCGCGTCGGTCCCGGCCGACGTCTTGAACGGCGAGTAGGCGAACTGGTACTCGGCCGCGGTCGCCCCGGTCGCGTCGAGCATCGCCTGGAGCGCCGCGATCGACGTCGGGTCGCCCGTCGCGAGGACGTCCGTCCCCGTCAGGCTGCGCGGTGCGAGCTTCACGTCGCCGATCTTCTCGGGGAGCATCGCCTCGAGGTCGGCGACGCGCGTGAACGACGGGAGCGGCGAGCCCGCATCGGACGGCGCCGGCGACGCGGCCGGGGCGGTCGTGGCGGACGCCGCCGGGGTGGCGGGGGGCGCCTGGGTGGGGGCGGGGCTCGCGGATGTGCCGCAGGCGGCCACGAGGACGGCCACGGCGGCGAGGAGGGCCGGGAGGAGCCCGGCGCGGCGCATGGGACCGGTCACTGGATCGGGAGCGCCTTCACCGCTTCAGCCGCGAAGTCCGCGTCGGTGGAGCTGACGACGAAGACCGTGTCGCCGTCGAAGATGAGATGGACGGGCGGGCCGGAGTCGCCCGCCGGGGCGCCGAGCGTCACGACCTCGCGGCCCCCGATCGTCTCGTCCTTCGCCGTCGATCCGGGCTGGCTGTCCAGGTTGGCCTGGACGAACTCGGCCTTCAGCTTCGCCGGGTCGGCCTCGACGAACCGGTACGCGCCGATCGAGAAGGCGACCGACGTCTGGGATTCCGGCGAGGTGAACGCGATGAGGAGGTCGGTCGGCTCGAGGCCGATCTTCGTGAGGAAGTCCACCAGGCCCTTGTTCGCCTCCGGGTCCGCCGCGATGAGCGCGGCGCCGTCCACGGGGTTCACCTTGAGCTGGAGCGTGCCGACGGACGTCGGGAGCCGCTCCATGAGCGCCTGCTGATCCGGCGTGGGCGTCGCCGCGGGCGACGCCGGGACGGAGGGCGCCGCCGACGCGTCGAGCGAGGCGGCGGGCGAGGCGGACGCGTCGGGCGCTGCCGAGGCGGTCGCGGCCGTGGTGGGCGCGGCGGTCGGGGCGGTGGTGGCGCCGGGGGATGCGGTGGAGGCCGAGCCGCCGCATGCGGCGACGGTCACGGCGAGAAGCGCGACCGCGGCCGCGGTCCGGAGATGGGGGTGCATGAGGCTCCTGATGAGGTGGCGGCCGCCGTTCGGCCGCGCGAGGGGTCGACGGGAGGATAGCCGAAGGGCCCGGAACGGGCCGCCGGGCGGCCCGGCGGCGAGGACGTCAGGCTCCGCTCGGGACCTCGAGTCGGGTCGTTCCGTCCCCGTCAGGACGCGCGACGGCCGGCACGGGTTCCTCCGGGCCGATCCGCTCGAGGACGTGCGGCCGCTGCCTGGGACGACGCGGTCGGACGTGCGCTCGCGGCGGTCGAAGGCTAGCCGGACCCGGCGACGAGGGGGATCGCGATCGACACGGCGAGCCCGATGACGACGAGGTTCCCGAGGATCCCGGTCGCGGCGCGGGCGCGGGGTGAGAGGCGCCGGTGGAGCCGCGAGCCGACGAACGCGATGAGCTCCTGCCACGAGAGCGAGGCGAGCCCTGCGCCCGCGACGAAGGCGGCCTTCTCCGCGGGGCCGGCGCCCGTCGACGCGAGCCCGAGGATCAGTGCGGCGAAGTACACGACGGTCATCGGGTTGAGCAGCGTCAGCCCGAGGAACGTGGTGAACGTCCGCGCCGCGCCCGGCGGGAGCGTCACGGCTCCCGGCTCGGTGCGCGCGTCGCGCCGGGCCGCGAGGAGGCCGCGGGCGCCGATCGCCACCAGGAGGACCACGCTCGCGACGCGGAGCGGCACGGCGATCGGCTCGAGCACCTGGGCGAGCGCGGCGCCGAAGATCGCCGCGACCGTCGCGTACAGGACGTCCGCGCCCGCGGCGCCGGCGCCCGCCGCGACGGCCGTCCGGAAGCCGTGCCGGAGCCCGGCGTCGATGATGAGGACGGCGATCGCCCCGACCGGGATCGCGATCCCGTAGCCGGCGACGACCCCCGCGATGAAGGCCCGGTCCATCCCTCCCCCGTGCTGCGCGTGCACTTCCGCGTGTCGCGCCGACACAGGGTACCCGTGGTGGGCGGTCGGCCGCGGGGCGGCCGGCCCGGTAGCATGGGGCGCGACCATCCGTCCCCGCGTGGAGGTACACGATGCCCGGATCGCGCGTGCAGCCCATGGTCATCCGCGCGGAGCTCGCGACCGACAGGGCCGCGACGTGGGCGGCGCTCACCGACCCGGCGCTCGTGGAGCGGTGGTTCACGCACGTCGGCCCGGTCGGGTCGGCGGGCGACGCCTACGTCCTCGACTTCGGCGGCGGCGACGTCATGCGCGGGGAGCTGCTCGACGTGGTCCCAGGCGAGCGCCTGTCGTACTCCTGGGGGTGGGGCGGCGAGCCCGCGGCCCGGACGCGCGTGTGCTGGGAGCTGGCGGATGGCGAGGACGGCACGCGGGTGACGCTCACGCACGACGGCTGGTCGGAGGCGGGGCTCGCGGCGAAGGACCGCGACGACCACGCTGCGCACTGGGAGGGCTACGTGGCGGCCCTCGTCGAGATGACCGACGAGGAGGTCGCCGGGGAGGACGCCCGGCCGCGATGACGGTGGGCGGCAGCGGCGGCGGGATGGCCGGACGGCATGGGCGACTGCGTGGGGCCCTGGCCGCGTACGCGTCGTTCGAGCCGGACGCTCGGCGCTTCCTCGTCGTCACCCTCGTCGTCGGCGCGGCGCAGAGCCTCTACTGGGTCGACTTCAACCTCTACCTCGGGTCCCTCGGCCTGACGAACTCGTTCGTCGGGGTCGTCGCGGCGGTGGGCTCGCTCGCGGCGATGGTCGTCGCGTTCCCCGCGAGCGCGGTCTCCGACCGCATCGGGCGACGGGCCGTCCTGCTCGTGGGCGTGGCGCTCACCGTGGTCGCGACGACCGGGCTCGTCGCGATCCCCGAGCCCGTCGCGATCATCGTGCTGGCGGCCATCCTCGCCGCCGGCCAGCAGACGTTCGCCGTGGTCACGGTCCCGTACGTGACCGAGCACAGCACGCGCGACCATCGGGCGGAGCTGTTCGCGGCGCAGTACGCGACGATGACGTTCACCGGCGTCGGCGCGGCCATGCTCGGCGCGGTCGTGGCGGCGATCGCTTCGAGCGCCTGGGGGCTGCAGTCGGGGGACCCCGCGGTCTACAGGGTCCTCCTCGCGATCATGGTCGGGTTCGGCGTCGTGGGCTTCGCGATCCTCCTCACGCTCCACGACGACCGCCCCTCGCGGCGCCGCCCGAGGACCGCGGAGCAGCGCGCCGGTGACGGATGGAGCGGGGAGCCGATCGCGCAGCGCGCGGACCGCGCCCGGCCGCGGACGCTCTCGCGCGTGGGGATCGTGGTCCACGACCGCGCGCTCTTCTTCAAGCTCCTTTTCCCGGGGTTCCTCACGGCGCTGGGAGCCGGGCAGGTGATCCCGTTCCTCAACGTCTTCGTCGAGACGAAGTTCGATCTCTCGCTCGCGTCGCTCAACCTCGTCTTCGCGATCTCGGCGCTCGGGACGACGCTCGCGATCCTCCTCCAGCCCGTCCTGGCCCGGCGCGTCGGCAAGGTGGGGTCGGTCGTCCTCGTCCAGTCCGTGAGCATCCCGTTCATCGTGGTCCTCGGCTGGTCGCCACTGCTCTGGACGGTGGTCCTCGCGCTGGCCGTGCGCAACTCGCTCATGAACGCCGGCAGCCCGATGATCACGGCGTTCTCCCAGGAGCAGGTGCGCCCGGACGAGCGCGCGACGCTCGCCGCCGCGCAGAACCTCCTGTGGTCGCTCGGGTGGGTCATCGCCGGCCTCTGGTACGGCGTGCTCCAGGCGACGCTCGGCTTCTCGCTCGGCTACACCGTCGCGTTCGCGACGATCATCGCCCTCTACTCGGTGGCGACCGCCCTGTACTGGCTCTGGTTCCGCCGTGCCGAGAGCGTCCCGGCGGCTCGACGCACTGCGGACGGCGCCGCGTAGACTCCGCCCATGACCGCCGAGCCGCTCCGTCCCCCCGGCTCCCCCGAGCGAAGCTCGATCCCGCGCAACCCGGGCCGCCACGAGCTCGGCATGCGCGCGACGCTCCTCTTCCCGGACCGCGAGATCGTCGATCGCTACTACGTCCCGCTCATCTACACGGCGTGCCGGACGTGCTACAGCGAGCTGGACCCCGACGAGATCATGGCCCGCGCCCTGGACGGGCGCGTGGACCCCGCGAAGCAGCGGGAGCTGATCGGCCGCGTCATCGAGTCCGGCCACGGGTCCACCATCGAGCATGTCGTCTTCTCGTTCGGCATCAGTGGGGTGTCGCGGACGCTCTCGCACCAGCTCGTCCGGCATCGCGCGGGCGTCGCCTTCGACCAGCAGAGCCAGCGCTACGTGAAGTTCAAGGGCGCGTCCACGATGACGCCCGCGACGATCGCCGAGGCGGACGACGATCTGAGAGACCGCTTCGACGAGCACATCCGCGGCGGCCTGGGACTGTACGGCGACCTCGTGGAGGCCGGCATCCCCGGCGAGGACGCGCGGTTCGTCTTCCCGAACGCCACGCGCACGAACCTCGTGATGACGACGAACCTCCGCGCCCTCATCCACATGTCGGGCCTGCGGCTGTGCACCATGGCGCAGTGGGAGATCCGCCGGCTCTTCCAGCTCATCCGCCACGAGGTGTTCGCGGTGAGTCCGTTCCTCGGCTCGTTCCTCGCCCCCAAGTGCGTGCCGCTCGGCTACTGCGACGAGGCGGGGAACCGCGACGAGCACTGCCCGATCCGACCGCACAAGGACACCGTGCTCGGGGCGTGGGCAGAGAAGGCGCGTGCCGCGAAGGCGGCCGGGCGCGACCTGCCCATCGCGGAGGGCTGACCCGAGGGCCGCCGGGGCCAGAGCGCGCTCCGGGCGGGGAGGCGCCGGCGGGGATCAGCCGGGGGACATCGGTCCGCCCCGGGCCCGGGTCAGTCGGCGGGCAGGTCCCGGACGAAGCGCCGCAGCACGCGCGCGAGCCGCGGGCCGGCCTCGCGCCCCGCCTGCAGCACCTCCTCGTGGGAGAGGGGCTCGCCGAGGTACCCGGCGCCAGGGTTCGTCACCAGACTGACGCCCGCGAGGCGCAGCCCAGCCCAGCGCGCCGCGATCGCTTCCAGGACGGTGGACATCCCGACCGCGTCGCCGCCCCAGCCGCGGAGCATGCGCACCTCGGCGGGGGTCTCGTACGTGGGCCCCAGCAGGCCGACGTACACGCCCTCCTCGAGGACGACCCCTTCGGCGCGGGCGGCGTCGTGCAGTCGCGCCCGGAGCGCGGGCGTCCACGTGTCGGTCTGATCCGGGAAGCGCGGCCCGATGGCGTCGGCGTTGGGACCGTGGAGGGGGGTCACGCCCGTCATGTTGATGTGGTCGGCGATGACCATGAGCGTGCCGGCGCCGAAGGCGGGATCCAGGCCGCCGGCGGCGTTCGTCAGGACGATCGTCCGCGCGCCCAGCCGCCCCATGAGGAGGACCGGCTGCACCACGAGCCCGGGGTGATTGCCCTCGTACGCGTGAAGGCGACCCTGGAGCATGGCGACCGGGACGCCGTCGAGGGTCCCGAGGAGGAGCCGACCGACGTGGCCGGGGGCAGTGGCGGCGGGCCAGCCCGGCAGCTCGGCGAACGGGATCGCCGTCGCGTCCGCCAGGTCGTCGGCGAGCCCGCCGAGGCCGGACCCGAGGACGATGCCCACGCGGGGGACGAGCGGGGTCCGCGCGCGGACCGCGGCCTCGAGGGCGTCGAGACGCTCTGGCAGGTCCGCGGGATGGATGGGGCGGGCGTGGTCGATCGACACTCGCTCGGTCCTCCGGGAGAAGGCTTCCACGCCCGACGGGTCGTCCCAGACACCGGGATGCCGGCCACGTCCCGCCGGGCGCCGTCCGCCCGGAGGCGGACATGGAAGCGCCCGAAGGAACCAGCTCCGGCTCCGCTCGGACCGCCTTGATGTGATCTCGGCGCTCCCTGCGGCTCCGTCGGCGCTGCGCCCGCCTTGCGGCGGCCACCTCGCCCGGGACGCGACCGGCGTTGATGCGATCTCTGCCGCGGGCCTTGATGCGATCTCCGGCCCCGAGCCTTGATGTGATCTCGGCTCCCGCTGTCCCTGCGGACCCCTTCGGGCAGACCGAACGATACGGGCGGCCGGAGGGTGGCGCAACGCGGTTGTCCACGAAATCGCGGCGCGTCGTCGCGAAGATATCCACGGAACGGAGGGCGTCGTGGACGGCCTGTGGAGAACGGTGTGGACGGTCCACTCCGCGGACCGGGGGCCGACCGAGAACCGACCGGGGGCCGACAGGGGCCGATCGAGAACCGACCGGGGCCGTGCGGTGGTCAGCGGCGACGGGACGTGCCGAGGCCCCGCCGGCGACGCCGGCGGGGCCTCGGTCGGGCGGACGGCCGGCTCAGGCGACCGTGCGGACCGACTTCACCACCATGGTGTGCGCGTACTTGTCGTGGAGCCCCTGCTTCGTGGGGCTGGCCCATGTCGTGTACAGGAGGGCGATGACCCAGACGAAGGCGGCGAGCCCGACGATCGTGCTCAGGAACCCGGCCGGGGTGAACGCCTGCGCGATGCTGAAGACCGCGCCGAGGAGGAGCCAGCGGATGATCGCCTGCTGCGTCGTGAGCGTGGCGCCGTTGGACTCGTTCCCGACCTGCAGCGAGAACACCATCATCCCCAGGGTCGCCCGACGCGTGGTCCAGAGGCCCACGAAGTACGCGCCGCTGATGAGCAGCCCGATCGCGGTCGAGACGAGGATGAAGAGCCAGTTGGTCCCGAGCCCGATCGCGTCGCCCCCGGCGACGAGGAAGACCCCGAGGACCATGAACACGATGAAGTTGAGGATCGCGATGAGGATCCCGTCGATGATGATGGCCACGACGCGACTCAGGACGTCGCCGTAGACCAGGCCCATCGGAGCCGGCTGGGCCGCCGCGTTCCCGGGGATCTGCCGCCCGACGTCGTCGATCGCGCTCCGCGCGCCCGTCGCGGCCTGCGAGGCCGCCTCACCCGGGTCCGGCGGCGAGCCCTGCGGGGCCGGTGCCTCCGGCTGCCATCCGCCGCCTCCCGCGCCCCCCGGCGCTCCTCCCTGGCCTTCGGTCACAGATCCACCCTCCGTTCGGCCGCCCGCCCGCGACGGGCGCTTCGCCTCCGATGATCCCGGTTTCGGGCCGGGCTACCCGCCGATCGCGAACATCTCGACCCTGGGCAGGCCCTCCGTCTCGTCCGACCGGATCTCCGAGTAGCGGTCGGCGCGGCCGCGCCAGACCTCGACGATCGACGCGCGGATCTCGTCGTCGGTCGCACCCCCGCGGAGGAGCGACCGGAGGTCGTGGCCGTGCGTGCCGAACAGGCACGTGTACAGCTCGCCGACGGCCGACACGCGCGCGCGGCTGCAGTCCCCGCAGAACGGCTCCGTGACGGACGCGATCACGCCGATCTCGCCGCCCCCGTCCACGTAGCGCCAGCGGTCCGCGACCTCGCCGCGGTATGCGGGGGCGACGGGCTCGAGCGGGAACTCGCGACCGATCGTGTCGACGATCTCGGAAGCGGGGACGACGTCGTCGAGCCGCCACCCGTTCGCCTGCCCGACGTCCATGTACTCGATGAACCGGACCGTCAGGCCGGCCTCGCGCGCCCATCGCGCGAGCGGCAGGACGCTCGCGTCGTTGAGGCCCCGCCGGACGACCGTGTTGACCTTGACGGGCGCCAGCCCGGCCTCGCGAGCGGCATCGATGCCCTCGAGGACGCGCGAGACGGGGAAGCCGATCCCGTTCATCCGGGCGAAGACCTCGGGATCGAGCGAATCCAGGCTCACCGTGATCCGGCGCAGGCCCGCATCCGCGAGCGGCCCGGCGAGCCGCCGCAGCGCGGCGCCGTTCGTCGTGAGCGTCAGGTCGCGCACGCCCGGGATCGCCGAGAGCATCGCCACGAAGTCGGGCAGGTCCCGGCGGACGAGCGGCTCGCCGCCGGTGATCCGGACCTTCTCCACGCCGAGCGGGACGAAGATCCGGACGAGACGTGCGCTCTCCTCGTACGAGAGGAGCTCGGCGCGTGGCACGAAGGCGAAGTCGGCCCCGAAGATCTCCGCCGGCATGCAGTACACGCAGCGGAAGTTGCAGCGGTCGGTGACCGAGATCCGGAGGTCGTGCAGGCGCCGCCCGAGCAGGTCCCGGGCCGGCGCGCCGCCGGGAGGCGCGTCCATGGGGGGCATCGTACCGGCATCGGCAAGTGCCGGCGGCCGGGGGGTGCGCGCGGATGGCGTGCGACGAGGCGCGCGACAGGCGGGAGGAGCGCGGCTGGCGCGGCTGGGTGCGTCGAACGACCGCCTTCGTGCCACGGTACGAACTGGTGGTGCGTACCGGTACCACCGGCATCCTGTCCCCGGTGCGCGCCGGCGCCAGACTCGGGGATGCGCGACGGGTGGGAGCGCGCATCGGCCGAACGGCCGCCGACGAGGTTCTCGATGATGGACACGACCGAGCAGCGAGCCGGCTTCCGGCTCCCGTGGAGCGACCGGCGAGAGCCGCCGGCCCCTGACGACGGCGGCGGCGGTCCGCCAGAGGACGCCGAGGCGAACCAGATGCAGCACGACATGGAGATCCCCCCGCCGGAGGGCGAGACGGCACCGTCCGTCGGTGACGCTGCCGCGAGCGACGCGACGACGGACGGCGGAGCACCGGCCGCCGCGCCCGACGCGGCCCCGGCGCGCCGGCCGAGCCGGTTCCTCGCCGAGCTCACGCGCGCGATGCATGCCGCAGCCGAGGAGGGCCGCGTCGCGACCCTGGACCAGCTGCGGGCCGACGGCAAGACGGCCGTCGAGGAGATCCAGTCGCGGTCAGCCGACGGGGCCACCTCCATCCGGCGGAACGCGGACGAGGACGTCACGCGGATCCGCGAGTGGTCCAAGGCCGAGATCGCCCGGATCCGCGAGGAGACGGAGCAGCGGATCGCGGCGCGCAAGGTCGAGCTCGACCGGGACCTCGAGGGCCACGCGGCCGTGGTCGAGGCCGAGATCGAGAACGTCCAGGGCCAGGTGTCCGCCTTCGAGACGGAGATGGACGCGTTCTTCGAGAAGCTCATCGCCGAAGAGGATCCGGGGCGCTTCGCAGCCCTCGCGGCGAGCCTTCCCGAGCCGCCGCCGTTCACGCCCCTCTCCGAGACGGAGCGTGCCGCTGTCGTCGCTCGCGCGACGGGGACGGGGGTCGTCGAGGAGTCGCCCGAGGGCGTGGCCGACGAGCCGGCGGCCGAGGCGATGGCGGTGGCCGAGGTCGGAGAGGCCGAGACCGAGGCCGAGCCGGCCGCGGTCGAGGCCCAGGGCGAGCCGGTCGCGGAGACGACGCAGTCCCCGCCCACCGACGACGGCGGCGAGTGGCCCGCCGACGCGGAAGCCACTGGAGCCGGGGACGTCGATCCGCGGCTCGCCGCGCTGCCCGACCTCGCGGACGCGGAACGCGACGCGCTCGCGGACGTCTCGGCCTCGGAGGCCGACGGCGAGGGCGCCGCGGACGGCTCGATCAGCGCACGACTCGCGGGCCTCACGGCGCCGGTCCACCCGGCCGCGGCCGAGGCTCCCTCGGAGAGCGGGCCGGTCGAGACCTCCCAGGTGGTCGTCACCGGCCTCACCAGCGTCTCGAGCATCGCGGCCTTCAAGCGGCAGCTCGGGCGCCTCGACGGGGTCCGCTCGGTGGCGGTCTCGTCCGGTCCCTCCGGCGAGTTCGTGTTCGCCGTCACGCATGCTCCGGGCGTGCAGCTCGCCGACGGGGTCACCTCGCTCGGCGGCTTCTCGCCCCAGATCGGCCGCGTCGAGCCCGGGCTCGTCGAGCTCACCGCCCGCGACCCGGAGGCCTGACCTCCGCGGCGAGACCTCGTCCCACGACCTGGGGCCGGATCGGCGCAGCCGATCCGGCCTCTGTCCGTTCGGGTCCGTCACGGGTTGGACGGCGTCCGGCCCCCCCGGCCCGGGCGCGACGCGAGACGCGCGACCCGCGACGCGCGTCGCGGAGATCTAGCCCGTGACGCCCGACTCGTCGCCGGGAGCGGGCACTCCCGGCGTGGCGGCACCGGGCCCGTCGACGGGCGGCGCGGGCGCGTCGACGGCGTCGGCGGTCAGCGCGGGTGAGCCGGCAGCGTCCGGCGCCGCAGATGCGACGAGGGGCGCGCCCGGGGCCTCGGGTCCGCCCGGCCGTGTCGCCATGATCGCCCGCATCGTGACCTCGTCGACCTGCTCCACGTGCGTCAGGTAGGAGCGGTTGACGAGGATCGTCGTCGGCTCGTCCGGCCCGACGCGCCGGCCGGTCGGGAGGGCCGCGACGGCACCGGTGAAGGCGATGAACAGGTCGGTCCCGCGATCGAGGAGCGAGGACGCATCGAGGCCCGGGTACAGGTGCACGGTCCCCACGACCTGGAACGGCGCGAGGTCCACGAGGACGTCGAAGGTGTCCTTCGACCGCCGCCGGGCGGCAGTCTCCTCCGGGGTCCGGGCAGGCATCGTCTCCGGTCGCGCGAAGACGATGAGCAGGTCGAACGGGTCGAGCGTGCGGAGCCCGGGGACGGCCTCGAACGGCGCGGAGCCGTCCGTGGGCGCCCATTCGGCCGACAGGATCTCGATCGGATCCCGGCGGTTGAGGGCGTCCAGGAGGCGGCCCTCGACGTTCACGCGACCGCGGATCCGCCAGTCCTCCGTGCAGGCGTCGATCGGCGCGCCCGGCTCCGCGGCCGGGGCGGCCTGCGGACCGCCCTGCGCGGGCTTGCGTCGGAAGAGATCGAAAAGTGGCACCCGCTCAGTCCTCCGTGCCGCCGGTCCGTTCGCGGATCGTGTCGACGACCGTGGCGTCCGCGAGGGTCGTCGTGTCCCCGAGCGTCCGCCCCTCCGCGATGTCGCGCAGGAGCCGTCGCATGATCTTGCCCGACCGCGTCTTGGGGAGGTCCGGGGTGAAGAGGAGATACCGGGGTCGCGCGATCGGCCCGATGACGTACGCCACGTGCTCGCGGAGCTGGACGGCGAGCGCGTCGGACGGCTCCTGCCCGGACTTCAGGATGACGAACGCGAAGATCGCCTGGCCGGTGACCTCGTCCGACTTGCCGACCACCGCCGCCTCCGCGACCGACGTGTGGTCGACGAGCGCCGATTCGACCTCGATCGTGCTGATCCGGTGGCCGGCGACGTTCATCACGTCGTCCACGCGGCCGAGCAGCCACAGGTAGCCGTCCTCGTCCCTCTTGGCGCCGTCGCCCGCGAAGTACATCCCCGGGAAGCGGCTCCAGTAGGTCTGCCGGTACCGGTCCGGGTCGCCGTGGATCCCGCGGAGCATCGACGGCCATGGCCGCGTGAGGACCAGGTAGCCTCCCGAACCGTTGGGGACGGACCTCCCCTCGGCGTCCACCACGTCCGCCGCGACGCCCGGCAGCGGGAAGGTGGCGCTGCCGGGCTTCGTCGTCGTCACGCCCGGCAGGGGGCTGATGAGGATCGAGCCCGTCTCTGTCTGCCACCACGTGTCCACGATCGGCGCCCTGGACCCGCCGATGTGCTCGTGGTACCAGAGCCACGCCTCCGGGTTGATCGGCTCGCCGACCGACCCGAGCAGGCGCAGGGACGAGAGGTCGTGCCGCCGCGGGAAGTCGGGTCCCTGCTTCATGAAGGCGCGGATGGCCGTCGGCGCGGTGTACAGGATCGTCACGCGATACCGCTCGACGATCTCCCACCAGCGGTCCCAGTCCGGCGTGTCGGGAGCCCCCTCGTACATGACGCCGGTCGTCGCGTTCGCGAGCGGGCCGTACACGATGTACGAGTGGCCGGTGACCCACCCGATGTCCGCCGCGCACCAGTACACGTCGTCGGGCTTCACGTCGAAGACCATCCGGTGCGTCCAGGTCGCGCCCAGGAGGTAGCCGGCGCTCGTGTGGACGATCCCCTTCGGCTTGGCGGTCGTGCCGGACGTGTACAGGAGGTACAGCATCTGCTCGGACTCGACCGGGACCGGGTCGCACGCGTCGCTCTGCCTGGCGACGATGTCCGCCCAGAGGTGATCGCGGCCCTCCACCATGTGGCAACCGTCCCCCAGCCGCTCCACGACGATCGTGTGGAGGATCGACGGCGTGCTCGCGAGCGCCTCGTCGGCGTGGTGCTTCAGCCCGACCTTCCTCCCGCGCCGCCAGCCCCCGTCGGCCGTGATGAGGACCTTCGCCTGCGCGTCGTTGATCCGGTCCGCAAGCGCTTCGGCGGAGAACCCGCCGAAGACGACCGTGTGCGCGGCGCCGATCTTCGCGCACGCGAGCATCGACACCGGCAGCTCGGGGATCATCGGCATGTAGATGGCGACCCGGTCGCCCTTGCGCACGCCGAGCTCGAGGAGGGCATTGGCGGCCCTGTTCACCTCACGCTGGAGGTCCGCGAACGTGATCGTCCGCGTGTCCCCCGGCTCCCCGATCCAGTGGTACGCGACCTTCTCCCCCAGCCCGCGCTCCACGTGGCGGTCGACGCAGTTGTACGCGACGTTCAGCTCGCCGCCGATGAACCACCTCGCGAACGGGGGATCCCAGTCGAGCACCCGCTCGAACGGGGTGAACCACGAGAGCACGTCACGGGCTCGGGACGCCCAGAAGCCCTCGGGATCGCGCTCCGCCTCCGCGTAGAGGTCGGCCTGCGCGTTCGCGCGCTCGGCGAACGCGGGGTCCGGCGGGAACGTCCGGCTCTCGAGCAGGAGCCCCTCGATCTCGGGGCGGGCCGGGATGCCCTCGTCCACGCTCACGGGCGGTCCTCCACACCGGTCCGGTCGCCGCCGCCGCGCCGCGACGTGCAGGCGTTCCAGTCTACCGCGGCACCGTCACCCGAACGAGGACGCGTCCGCCTCAGGGATGCGGCCGGGCGTCGTCCGGGCCGTCGGGCGCCGTCCCGGGCGGCGGAGCGTCGAGCGCCGTCGGATCGACCGCCACGGTCCCGCCCGCCGCGTCCTTCCCCACGACGATGGCCCCGCGCCGCGCGATCTCGATCCCCTCCGCGTTGAACGCGGCGAGAAGGCGCCGGCGGAACTCGCCGGGAGCCTCCCAGCGGTCCGCGGCGCGGACGCGGCCCCCGACTTTCAGCGTCACGCCGAGGTCGCCGAGCGGGCCGACGCGGATGAGCCGGGGCGCGTCGAGCAGGCGCCCCGACCACTCGGGGTCGTCGAACATCTCGCGGCCCACGCGCGACACCACCGCGGTCGCACGGTCGATGTCCGTGTCGTACGGCACGACCACGTCCACGGCGAGCCCGGCGTAGAGGCGGGTCAGGTTCGACGACGTCCGGATGACGCCGTTCGACACGCTGTGCACGGTCCCGGTCGCGTCCCGGATCACCGTGCGACGCAGCGTGATCTCCTCGACGGAGCCCTCCACGCCGCCCACCGAGATCCAGTCCCCGATGAAGTACTGCCCCTCGACGAGGATGAGGATGCCCATGAGGTAGTCGAGGACGATGTCCTGGCCGGCGAGCGTGATGGCGGCGAGGACGATGCCGAGCCCGGCGATGACGGGGAAGAGGTCGAAGAGGGCGAGGAGGATGAGGAGGCCGATGACGATGATCGCCCCGCGGAGCAGCTTGCTCACGAGGTCCTCGACGGTCGCGGCGCGCTTCTCCGCCTCCGCCGCCCTCAGCTCACGGAGCTCGTCGTCCCCCTCCCGCGAGGCGGACCGCATGATGCGGACGGCGAGCCGGTGGACGAGCGGCCTCGCGAGGCGGTAGCCGACGACGAGGACGATCCCCCAGAAGGCGACCGCGAACCAGTTGGCGCGCAGGAACGCGACGAGCCCGTCGAGGTCGTTCGGGTCGAGCGTCGGCATGGATGCGATGGTAGCGGGGCCGCCGCCGGTCGAGGGGCTCGGCGCGGTGGCCGCCGGCGCGGGCGGCCCGCCGGTCGAGGGGCTCGGCGCGGTGGCCGCCGGCGCGGGCGGCCCACCGGCCGAGAGATGCGGCCCGTCGGCGTCAGCGGGCCGCCGCGCGCGCCTCCAGGGCAGCGTCGAGGGAGTCGGCGAAGATCTCGACGATCCGGGCGACGTCGGCGTCGTCGTGGGCGGCGCTGAGGAACCACGGCTCGCGGCTGTCGGGCTCCGGCATCGCTCCGCGGCGGTGCATGCCGACCGCGACCGCGTCGTACAGGTCATGGTCCGTCGCCGCCCAGCCGCGGTAGTCGGCCGGCGCGTCCTCGGCGAACACCATCCCGAACATCGTCGGGTGGCCCATGAAGGAGATCGGCAGGCCGCGTCGGGCCGCGACATCGGCGAGCCCCGCCTGGATGCGCCGCCCCGTCTCGGCGATCCCGGCGAGCACGGTGCCGTCCTTCAGCGCCTCGAGCGTCGCGACAGCCGCGGCCGCGGCCACGCGATTGCCGGCGTACGTGCCGCCATGGCTCATGTGCCTGGGCATGACCGCCATGATCTCGGCCTTCCCGCCGAAGGCCGCCGCGGGGTACCCGTTGCCCATCGCCTTCGCGTAGCTCGCGAGGTCCGGCTCGATGCCGAAGTACTCCGCGGCACCGCCCGGCGCGAACCGGAAGCCCGTCTTCACCTCGTCGAAGATGAGGAGCGCCCCGTACTCCCGGGTCAGGGCCCGCACCTCCTGGTGGAAGCCCTCCCGCGGCATGATCCCCTGCGCGTTGCCCAGGACGGGCTCGATGATCACGCCCGCGATGTCCTCCCCCTCGGCCTCGAAGACGCGCCGGAGCATCGCCGTGTCGTTGTACGAGATCGGGATGACGGTGTCGGCGACGGCCGGCGGGATGCCCCGGCCCCACGCGAGCCGGACCGGGTTGTCCCGATCCCCGAGGAGGGAGATGTCGTTGGGGACGACGCTGATCAGCGCGTAGTCATGCACACCGTGGTACTGGCCCTCGAACTTCACGATCTTCGTGCGGCCCGTGTACGCGCGGGCCGTCCGCATCGCGTGCATCGTGGCCTCGGTCCCGGAGACGGTCAGCCGGGCCATCTCGACCCAGCCGGTCAGCTCCCTGATGAGCTCGACCGCCCGGATCTCGTCCTCGCTCGTGAGCGAGAAGCTCACGCCCTGGCGCATGCGCGCGTGCACGTGCTCGTCCACGCGCGGGTCCGCGTGGCCGAGGATCACCGGGCCGTAGCCCATCCGCAGGTCGATGTACTCGTTGCCGTCGAGGTCCCAGATGTGGCTGCCGCGTCCGCGGTCGATGTAGATGGTGTCCTCGCCCCACGCGCGGAAGTTGGAGTCCGCCCCGCCGGGCATGACGGCGATCGCCCGCCGGTAGGCGGCGAGCTGGACGTCGCGGCGAAGGGGCGCCGTGGTCGCGGCGGCGGGGTCGGCTGCCATGATGGATCCTCGTGCGCCCATGCCGAGCCCGCGGGCCTCCGGAGCGGTCGGCCGATCGACGGACGCGTCCGCCGCGGACGGGTGCCCGCGACTTCTCGGATGGGGCGCCCATCGTGCCATGCCCCCTCCGGCTCGTCAACGACGCCACCCTGCGGAACACGCGCCCGTGGCCCGCCGACACCTGCGAATCGCGTGGCCGTCGGCGCACATCCGGCCCGGATGCGCACGACGTGGCACCCCGTGAGGTGCGCACCGGGGCCGAGGCGGGCGGGCCGGCGCCCGGTCCCGGCCGGCCGCACACGGGTCGCCGCTACACTCGGTGCGTGCCCGGCCTGTACCTCGCCGCCATCCTCGCGTCCCTCGTCGGTGCCTTCGTCATCGACCGGCGCCTCCGGCTCGGCCTGTGGAGCCGCGCCACGGTCGTGGCGATCGTCGTCGTGGAGGTCGCCTTCCTCGCGTTCGACGCGCTCGGGGCGGCGGGCGGATGGTTCGCATCGAACCCGACGTGGGTCGTCGCGATCGTCCCCCCCGGGATCCCGCCGGAGGAGCCGCTTCTTCTCGCGTTCATCACCGTGTGGGCGATCCTGCTGTACCGCGTCGCGGGCAGGCTCACGGGTGAGGAGCCTGCGTGACGATCCCCGCGTACACGCTCGCCGGCCTGGCGTGGCTCGCTGCCGCCGTCCTCCTCGCGTGGTGGGCGGGGGCGGCCGGGCGACGGCAGACCTGGGCCGCTCTCGCGGTCTTCCTGGCCTTCACGGTCGTGTTCGACGCCGTGCTCACGGGGCTGCCGATCGTCACGTACGGAGAAGCGGCGATCGCGGGGATCCGCCTGGGGACGACGCCAGTCGAGGACTACCTGTACGGCGCGGCGCTCTGCCTCACCGCCATCGCGGCGTACGACGCGGCGCGCGGCCGCCGCCGGAGCCTGCGGTGACGATGGACGCGGCGCCGCATCCCGCATCACCCGACGGGACGCCTCCGCCGCCCGCGCCGGGGCATGCCGACGGGGCGCGGCCGGGCGCCGTCGTGCGCGACCTCCTCGCCGCCAGTCGCCCTCTCTCGTGGGTCAACACCGCGCTGCCGTTCGCCGCCGCCGCCTACGCGGCGCTGCGGGGCGTCGACCTCGCCGTCCTGCTCGGGTTCCTCTACTTCCTCGTGCCGTTCAACCTGCTCATGTACGGGGTGAACGACATCTTCGACTACCCCTCGGACGTCGCGAACCCGCGCAAGCGGTCGGTCGAGGGCGGGCTCCTGCCGCCGGATCGTCGCCGCGCGACGTGGGTGGCCGTCGCCGTGACGAACGTCCCGCTGCTCCTCGCGCTCGCGGTCGTCGCGCCGCCGGCGGGCACGGCCGTGGTGCTCCTGGCGGCCCTCGCGGCCGTCGTCTACTCGGCGCCGCCGCTGCGGACCAAGGAGCGGCCGCTGCTGGATTCGCTCACGTCGTCGTCGCACTTCGTCCTGCCGGCGGTCGCGGGCTTCCTCGTCGGCGGCATGCCGCCTGCCGCGATCCCCTGGCCCCTCGTCGCGGCGTTCTTCGCCTGGGGCGTGGCGAGCCACGCGGTGGGCGCGGTCCAGGACATCGCGTACGACCGGGCCGCGGGGATCGGGTCGATCGCCACGGCGGCCGGCCCTCGCGCCACCGCATGGCTGGCCCTCGCGTGCTACGCGCTCGCCGCCGCGATCCCGCTGGCGTACGGGCCGCTCGGCGTGCTCGCCGCCCTCGCGCTGGCGCCGTACCTGCTGCTGCCGCTGTCGATCCTCTGCGACCCGTCGGAGGCCCAGGCGCGGCGCGCGTGGCGCAGCTTCCTCGGCCTGAACTTCCTCGCCGGCTTCGTCATCACGCAGGCCCTCCTCGCCGCGTGGGGCTTCTACACGAGCCCCGTCAGCGTCGTCATCGTGGCCGCGACCTGCCTCGCCGCCGGCGTGCCCCTCCTCATGGCGCTCGCGGCCGAGGCCTCGCTGCGGCTGCCCACACGGGCCGCGCCGGGTGCCGTGCTCCCGCCGCTGACGGTGGTGGTGCCGTGCCGGGACGAGGCCGCGCGGCTGCCGGCGCTCCTCGCCTCGGTCGCCGGGCAGGACCATCCCGACCTCGCGATCGTCGTCGCGGACGACGGCTCGACGGACGGGTCGGCGGCGGTCGCGCGGGCCGAGCTGGCACGGCTGCGGCCGGGGTGCGCGGACGTGGTGATGACCGTGCCACCCAAGCCCGACGGATGGGCCGGGAAGAGCTGGGCCTGCGACCGGGCGGCCGCGACGGTCGCCACGCCGCACCTGCTCTTCCTCGATGCCGACACCACGCTCACCGATCCGTCGGCGCTGACGCGGCTGGCCACGGAGCAGCTGCGGACCAGGGCCGGCCTCGTGACCGGCGTCACGCGCTACGCGATGCCGACGTTCGCGGAGCAGGCCTGCATCCCGCAGCTGCCGATGACGATCCTCGGGCTGCTGCCCCTCGCTCCCGCGCACGGCAGCGGCGGACACCCCGCGGCGATCGCCTTCGCCTACGGACCGCTGCTGTTCGTGGACCGCGCGGCGTACGCCCGATGCGGCGGGCACGCCGCGACCCCCGGGAGCGAGCGAGAGGATGTCGACCTCGCGCGCACCTTCGTGCGGGCCGGCGACCGCGTGCGACTCGTCCGCGCCGCCCCGCTCGCCGCGACGCGCCACTACCCGGACGGCGTCGGGGCGCTCGCCGCCTGGCGGCGCGTGTTCGTCGCGTACGGAGGGGGGTCGTTCGCGGTCGCGATCGCGAGCCTCGGCCTCACGACCGTCGCATGGCTGCTGCCGTGCCTCCTGCCGCTCGCCGGCGCGATCGTCGGGGACCCGATCCTGTTCGGCGGAGGACTCGTCGCACTGGGGCTCGTCGTCGTGTTCCGGCTCCTCGTCGCCATCCGCGAGCGCATGCCGCTGCGAACGGTCCTGTGGCACCCTCTCACCGTGAGCCTGACGACCATCGCCCAGGTGGCGAGCCTGGTGGACGCCGTCCGCGGGCGGCCGCCGCGGTGGCGCGGGCGCCCGTTCGAAGGAGCCCGCACGTGAGCGCCGTCGCCGATCCCTCCCGCCCGACCGGGGCACCCGCCGTCGATCCGGGCTCCGCGCCGCCCGCGCGTGGCGGACGCGGTCGCCGACGCACGCGCGTCGTGATCGCCGGCGGCGGCTTCGGCGGCCTCGCGGCGGCGATGCGACTCCTCGCGGACGGCCACGACGTCACGATCCTCGAACGCCGCACGACGCTCGGCGGGCGCGCCTCGCGGATCCGCGACCGCGGCTACACCTGGGACACCGGGCCGTCCCTCATCACGATGCCGTGGCTGTTCGACGAGCTGTTCCGTCTCGCCGGCTCGAGCCTCGAGGCGGAGGCACGGCTCCACGAGCTCGACCCGGGGTACCGGATCCACTGGACCGAGGACGAGCGGCACTTCGACTTCATGCGCGACCCCGGGGAGCTGCGCCGCGAGATGCTGAAGTTCGACGCGCACGACGCGGCGAACCTCGACCGGTTCCTCGCCGCGACGAAGGCGATCCACGAGCAGGGGATCCTCCGATACGGACGGATGCCCTTCACGCGCGCGGCGGATTTCGTGAAGCTGCTCCCGACGATGCTCCGGCTCGACGCGGTGCGGTTCATGGGGTCGTTCGTCGCGAAGTACTTCGACGAGCCCCACATCCGGCAGGTCTTCGACTTCCACTCGCTGTTCATCGGGGGCGACCCCGACCGCGTCCCGGCCATCTACGCCGCGCTCGTCTACCTCCAGATCGCCGACGGGATCTGGTACGCGGAGGGCGGGACGTACACCCTCGTCGAGTCGATGGCGGAACTGATCCGGCGCGGCGGGGGCCGGATCGTGACGGGAGACGGGGTCGACCGGATCCTCCACGCCGGAGGGCGGGTGCGCGCCGTCCGGACGGACCGCGGGGACGAGCTGCCTGCCGACGTCGTCGTCTACAACGGCGACGTGACGGGCCGCGATCGCGTCCTCCCCGACGCCCCGGACGTCCTGCCGTGGCGCCTGCGGCCGCTCCGCACGACGATGAGCGCGTACCTCCTCTACCTCGGGACCGACCGGCAGTTCCCGCGCCTCCTGCACCACACGCTCGTCGTGGGCGACGACTACCGGGGCTTCATCCGGGATGTCACGCACGGGCGCCGGCTCCCGGCCTCGTTCAACGTCTACATCCACGCCCCGAACCGGACGGAGCCGGCGATGGCGCCGGAAGGCGGCGACTCGCTGTACGTGCTCCTCCCGGTCCCGAACCTCCGATCCGGTGACGACTGGGTCCGGGTGGAGCCGCTCCTCCGCGACCGGCTCCTTGACTGGCTCGAGGGCCCGGCGGGGCTGCCCGGGCTCCGGACGTCCATCGTGGTCGAGCACAGCTGGACGCCCCTCACGTTCCGCGACGCTCTCGGCTCCACCGACGGCAATGCGTTCGCGGTGGAGCCGACACTCCAGCAGTCGGCGTACTTCCGCCAGCCGAACCGCGACCGGGTCGTGGGCGGCCTCTACTACGTCGGCGGCGGGACGCATCCGGGAGCGGGCCTCCCCGGGACGCTCCTCACCGCGGAGGTGACGGCCGGGCTCATCCGGGCGGACGTGGGGGGCGGGCGGCGCCCGTGACCGCCGGCGGCCCTGCGACGGACGCGACCCTGGCTGCGCGGGACCCGGAGGTCACGGCGCTCCTCCCGGAGGCGCGGCGGACGATCCGGCGGGTCGCCCGGACGTTCGCGCTCGCGTCCCGACTCCTCCCGCGCGGGATCCGCGAGGACACGGAGCTCCTGTACCTCGTCCTCCGCACGCTCGACGACCTCGTGGACCGCGAGGGATCGCGCGACCCGGACGCCGAGGCGCGGCTCGCCGCCGTCGAGTCGTGGGCGGCCCATCCGGGCGCCGGAGGCGAGGGGGGCGACCGGATCGACGGGGGCGCGGCGTCGGGCGCGACCGCGGAGACGCGGATCCTCGAGGACCTCCGCCGCCGCCATCCGGCGCTGCCCCGGGACGCGGTGACCGCGTTCGTCGCCGGGATGCGCCAGGATCTCGCCGGGCCGCGGATGGGGACGGAGGCGGACGTCGACGAGTACTGCTACCGCGTGGCGGGGACCGTCGGCCGCCTGATGGCGTCGATCCTCGGCGCGGAGGGGGAGGAGGCCGACCGGGCCGCCCGCGCGCTCGGCGGGGCGATGCAGCGGACGAACATCCTCCGCGACGTGGACGAGGACCTCGCGCGCGGCCGGGTGTACCTCGCCGAGGAGACGCTCCGCGCGCACGGTCTCGATGCGGCGTCCCTCGCGACCGGGGACCGGACGGGCGTGCTCCGCGACGGGATCGCGCGGGCGGACGCGGCGTACGCCGCCGGCATGGCGGGCATCCGGCTCCTGCCCCACGGGCAGCGTTCGATCCGGGCCGCGGCCGTCATGTACCGCGAGATCCTCCGCCAGATCGAGCGGGACGGCCTGGGCGCACGCCGGCCGTGGCGCAGCGTCGTGCCCCGCTGGCGCAAGGCCGTCATCGTCGCGCGGTGCGTCCTCGCGCCCGCCGGCGGCGGCTGACGGCCCGCACGCGTGCCCGGCTTCCCTTCCGGCTGGCCCGACCTTCCAATCGGCGTCGTCCTCGGGCTCGTCGCCGTCGGCTGGCTCTGCGGGAGCTTCCCGAGCGCGGTCGTCGTCGGACGCATCGTCGGCGTGGACGTCCTCCGCCAGGGCGAGGGCAACCCCGGCAGCGCGAACGTGTGGCACCTCGCCGGGCCCGTCGCGGGCGCGACCGTCCTGCTGCTCGACCTGGCCCGCGGCGTCGCCCCGGGGCTCGCGGGCTGGGTGCTCGGAGGCTACTGGGGTGCCGTCTTCGGGGGCCTCGGAGCCGTGCTGGGGTCGGTCCGGCCGCTGATCCCCGGGATGCGCGGCGGCCGCGGCGTGGGGACCGCCGCGGGCGCCCTCGCGGTGATCGAGCCCGTCGCGGCCGCCGTCGGCTTCGTCGCCGCCCTCGTCACGTACGGTGTGGTCCGACGCGCGCCGACGGCCACTGCGGTCGGCTTCGTCGCCTACCCGGTCGCGTGGATCGTGCTGGGCGTCCGCTCGGTCGACACGCTCGTCCCGATGGCGGGCGCGGGGCTCATCGCGCTCGTCGCCGCCGGGCGGTGGGCCGTGACTCGCGGCGGCGCCCAGCGTCGACGGGACCGACGCGCGCCCTGACGCAGCGCCGTCGCGCGGCGGCCCCGAGCCCTTCCGCTACGCCTCCGGTGCGAGCCAGCGCGGCAGCTCGGCGGCGAGCGTCGCGAGCGGCAGTGAGCCGTGCCCCAGGACGGCGTCGTGGAACCGCCGCAGGTCGAACGCGGCACCATCCCTGGCGGTGAGCTCGCGCCGCAGCCTCTCGATCTCCCGCTGCCCCGTCTTGTACGTCAGCGCCTGGCCGGGCCACGCGATGTACCGGTCGGTCTCGATGAGGGCGTCCGTCGGGCCCAGCGCGGCGGACCGCAGGAAGTCGATCGACCGCTGGCGCTCCCAGCGGAGGGCGTGGACGCCGGTGTCCACCACGAGGCGCGCAGCACGCCACGCCTGGGC
The DNA here is from genome assembly GCA_025454515.1 of Chloroflexota bacterium. Taxonomy (GTDB): domain Bacteria; phylum Chloroflexota; class Limnocylindria; order Limnocylindrales; family CSP1-4; genus CAIYQJ01. The sequence goes on along the minus strand of JALOOH010000001.1, from coordinate 13,671 downwards.
GTCGAGCATCCCGAACCGCTCCGCCTCGTCGCGATAGAGCCCCAGCTCGTCGGCCAGCCGCTCGCTGTACAGGCCCCAGCCCTCCACGTACGCGCCGCCGACCATGCGGGAGCCGAGGCGGCGGAACGCGGGGAGCTCCGGGTGCTCCATCTCGAGGGTGATCTGGAAGTGGTGGCCCGGAGCGGCCTCGTGGTACGTCGTGGAGGCGAGCTTGTAGTACGCACGGCTCGGCAGGTCGTACGTGTTCGCGTAGTAGATGCCGGGCCGCGACCCGTCCACCGTGGGCGGGAAGTAGTAGGCGAACGGTGCGTCCTTCTCCTTGTACGGCTCGACCGGTCGGACGACGACGCCGGCGCGCGGCAGCCGTCCGAAGACGCGCGGGGCCGCGTCCATCGCCCGGGCGATGTCGTCGGTCGCGCGCGCGACGAGCGCGTCGGCCGATGCCGGGATGTTGGCCGGGTCCGAGAGGATCGAGGCGCGGTAGGCGACCGTGTCGTCGCCGAAGCCGGCGGCGCGCGCGATGACGCGGCGCTCCTCCTCGATCGACGCGAGCTCGTCGAGCCCGATGCGGTGGACGTCCTCCGGGTCGAGGTCGAGCGTCGTCCACGCGCGGACCTGGGTCCGGTAGAGCGCCTCGCCGTCGGGCGCCGACCAGAGGCCCGGCTCCGTCCGGGCGTGGGGCAGGTAGTCGTCGCGGAGCACCGCGAGGTACGCCGCGTCCGCCGGCCGCACGACGTCCCGCACCGCGGCGAGGATCGCCTCGCGGTCCACGTCGCGCGCGACCGCCGCGGCCGTCACGAGCGGGTACTCCTCCGCGGGAAGGTCGAGGAGCCGCTCGAGCTGCGCGACCGTCCGCTCGGCGACGATCCTCGGCGCCGTGAGGCCGCGGGCCATCCCCTCGCGGAGGAGCTCGGTGTTCGCGGCCATGAACGGGCCGTACGCATGGAGGCGGGCGACGAGCTTCTCGAGCCGCTCCGGCGTGTCCGCCGGCTGGAAGGCCGCGAGCGACGGCAGGAGGGTCTGCGGCCCCTCCATCTGGTCGACGACCTTGAGGACGTCGATCCGCTGGTCCTGCTGCTCGATCGCGAGCTCGGCGACGACCCGGAGCATGTCGCGGGTGATCCGGCGCTCGGTGTCGAGGGCGTCCGGGTCGATGGACCCGACCGCCGCGAGCGTCCCGGCCATGAGGTCGCGGAGCCTGGCGCGGCCTTCCGGCCCCGGATCCTCCAGGCGGTCGGCGTACCGCTCGTCCCCGTAGACGGTCGCGGTCGTCGGGCTGAGCTCCAGCACCGACTCCCAGAAGCTGTCCGCGAGCGCGTCGAGCGACGCCCGCGCGTCCATCCCGTCCGTCGCCTGCCCGTCGGTCGTGTGCGTCCCGGTCGTCATCGTCCCTCCGTGCCGGCCCGGGTCATGACCCGAACAGCGGCATCTGCTCGCCGCCATGCTCGGCCGCCGGGTCCAGCCCCAGGAACTGCTCGAGCTCCTCGAGCGAGACCCGGTCGCCGGCGGCGAACTCGCGCAGGTGGTCCCATTTCAGGATGTGCCAGTTGCCCTGCTCGAACGCCCGCCGCAGGAGCGGGGAGCGGTCGATCTTCACGCGGAGGAGCTCCGTCCGCTCCGGTGCGATCACGAGGAAGCGGACGACCTGGTCGGTCGTCGGGATCCGTGCGTGGCGTCGGAGGACCGTCTCCCCGATCATCGCGGTCCACTCGACCTCGAAGAGGAAGGTCGCGCGCTGGCGGACGTACCACATGACGTCCACCATCTCGAGGTCGTCCGTCGGCCCACGGCCGATGAGCGGGAGGTAGGCGCCGAGCTCGCGCTCGTCGAGCCACTCCGCGAGCTTGTGCCCGCCCAGCCGGCGGCTCTGCTCGCGGCGGGAGATCCACGCGCGCATCCCGAGCCGGTGCCCCAGCTCGACCAGGGTCGCGATCGTCCGGGCGTGCTCCTCGGACCTGCGCGTGAGGTCCTCGAACGGCACGAGCACGTCCGCCGTGCTCGCCGGCCCACGGTAGCTCTCCAGGCACGCGCGGACGAACGCCTCGTCGGGCTCGTCCGGGCCCGTGAACAGGGCGGCGATCCGGTCGCGGAACGCGGCCTCGGAGACCCGGCTTGCCGTCGCGAGGAGGCTGAAGACCGCCCACTCGACGCGGTCGGAGAGCGGGACGGCGCATGCGTCCTGGTCCTCCGGCATGGCCAGCCACCAGCGGCCCGGCTCCACCTCCGCCAGTCGCCGGTTGGTGGGCCGCTGGAGCTCGTCGCGGATGAGGCCGAGGAGCACCTCCACGCGATCCGCGGCGCCTGCGCCCCCGCTCGCGGACGTCACGGGCGCCGTGGGACGGGCATCGGCGACGGTGTCGGCGCCCGGCCGACCGGCCGCCTCCGCGCCGCCGCCGCCCTGGCCGTCGTGCCCGGCGGGCCTGCGGGCAGCACCGCCGCGGCGCACGCGCCCGTCGCCCGCGTCGGCCGGCTCGGAGGGTGGCGTCGGCGGCGGCTCGTCGTCGATCCCGATCTCCGGCGCGCTCGACACGAACCGGCGGAGCTGGCCCGTCCTGTCGAGGCCGAGCAGGATCTCCCCGAGCAGGCGGTCCTCACGCGCCGGCTCCCCTCGCGCCTGGAGGACGGACACCGCCGTCTCCGTGATCGTGCGGGCAGCCTCCGAGGCCGAGAACGGGCCTCGCTCGATCCGTTCGGGCTCCGCGCGGGCCGCGCGAGCCGCGCGCGCGGACTCGGGCTCGTGGGGCGCACCGGGGAGCGGCGGCAGTGCCCGTGTCGCGCGGGACCGCGTCCCCGACGAGACCGGGACGCCCGGGGCAGCGAGCTCGACCCATCCGGGCCCGCTCTCGCCCACGTCCGGGAGCCGCGCGGCCACGAGCCGGTAGCCCGCGGCCACGCCTCCGAGCGCCGAGGCGACGAGCGCCTCGGCGCCGCTGTCGGGCTCGAGGAGGATCAGCGCGTGCGCATCGGCCGCGGCGAGTGGCGCGACGGCGGCCAGGGAGCGCCGGAGGGCCGCCGACTGCCACGACCACGACGGGCGGACCGGCGCCCCGAAGAGGGGCTCGAGCGGGAGCGACGCGGCGGCGTCGCGGCCGAGGACCCAGGCGGTGAGGTAGTACGCGAGCGACAGCCGGTCCTGGCTCCAGCGGAGCGGCGGCTGGCCGACGATGAGCCGGATCCGCCGCCGCAGGTCGGTGGAGCGCACGACGGACGCGTCGTCCGCGAGCCCACGGAAGCCTGCCGGCGACCCCAGCCGGACGACGGCGCTCGTCGATCCCTCGCCGAGCGACAGGATGTCCTCCGACGTCCGCGCCTGGACGGAGCCGAGCGGATCCGCCTCGAGCCCCTGGATGAAGGCGCGCACCGCGCGGTAGCCGGCCTCGAAGGCGACCCACGGGTTCCGCTCGCGCCACTCGGCCGGGAGAGCCGGCTTCGCGCGCGCGTTCGCGATGCGCAGGGTGGCGCTCCGGCCCTGCGTCGCGGCCAGGCGGCTCGCCGGCAGGATCGCCTCGAGGAGCGCGAGCCGGAGCGCGGCCTCGACCTGCGGCGCGCGCAGGTCGATCTCGATCCGCTGGAGGATCGCGTGAAGGTAGACGAGCTGCCGCGGCGTCTGGAGCTCGGTGAGGTCGTCGGCGAGGGTGTCGCGGCCGTCGAGGAGCGGGAACCGGTCGTGCACCTCCCGCCGGGCGGTCGCCGCGTCCACGTCGGCGAGCGCCCGTTCCACGTCGGCCGGGTCCACCGGCGCCTGTCGCAGCTCCGGGCCTCCCTGCTGCGCGCGGCACGTCGAGCACCGGTAGGTCTTGCGCACGGGCCGCGCGGCCCCGTCAGCTCCCGCGGCCCACGTCAGCTCCTCGACGACGACCGTCCGCCCGCACGTGGCGCACCGGCTCGCGAACAGCTCGGAGAGCGAGACCCGGAGGCTCGACTGCCCGCGCGGCGCGGCGGCGATCGCCTGGAACGCGGCGTCGAGATGGCGGATGTCCGGCGGCCGGAGGACGACCTCGGCGAGGAGCCGCGTGAGCGGCATCGACTCGACCGTCACGGCCCGGCGCTGGCGCGCGACGGCCGCGCGCGCCACCCATCCGCCCCGCCCGTGGAGGTCGACGACGACGTCGCCGGTCCCGGACGCGGCGTCGATCCGCGCCGCCACCTCGCGCGGGTCGGGACGCGGCGCGAGCCTCTCGAAGACCGGGAGGGTCGCGATCGCGTCCCCGCGCAGAGGCAGGTCCCGCGGGCTCACCGAGCCCTACGGCTCCTCGACGAGCTCGTCGGGCTCCTCGACGAAGGCCTCGTCGCCGGTGACCTCGGCCGGGATGACGCGCTCGAGGTCCTCGATCTCCTCGTCCTCCTCGTCGTCCTCCAGGTCCTCCTCGAGCTCCTCGTCCTCGCGAACGAGCGTGCCCTTCGTGTACGGGCGGAGGTCCACCGACTTGGCGGCGGTCGGGAACGACACCTTCCCGTAGTTCTGGGGATCCTGGAAGACCTCCCGGATGATGATCCGCACGTCCTGGGCGCCGAGGGACGTGACGCCGGCGGCGTACTTGTTGCCGTTCGCCATGAGCTTGAGGAGGCGCGCGGCGACGCGGGGTTCCACGACGCCGATGCGGACGCCGTTGCTCCACGCGATGAGCCGGTTCGCCTCGGGCGTCAGCTCGACGAAGTCCCCGGGGTTCACCTGGGCGAGCTTCTTCGGGTCCGCCAGGTCGGTCAGGAAGGCGAAGCCGGTCTTGCCGGTCTCCTCGACGAAGATGGTCACGGGCGCCTTGCTGCCCTCGAGGGCGGGCACGGTGCGGTCACCCGCCTCGACGAGAAGGACCCGCAGCCGGTCGATGTTGCGCTCGGCGATCCGGTTCGTGGGGTCCATCGCCAGCGACGCCTGGTACTGCTCGCGCGCGGCCCGGAGCTCGCCGAGCTCCCAGAGGGCCTTCGCGAGCCGGTTGTGCGCCTCGGCGTCCGGTCCGAGCTCGAGGATCTTCCGATTCGTCTCGGCGGCGTCGGCCCAGCGCGCCTGGGAGGCCTGGGAGATGGCGAGGTCGGTGAGCTGCCGGCGGACGCGCGATGTCGACGGTGCGGACGCCGGGGCGTCGAGGTCGGGGAAGGTCACGGAGGCTGGGTCCTTTCGGGGAGGGCGGCAGGCGCGCCGCCGTTCCGGCGCGCGCGGGATCGCGGAAGGGGAGCATCCCCTTATAGCGCCCGGGGTCGGGGCTGTCAACGACGGGCCCGGCGGGCATCACCCGCGCAGGAGCAGGTTCCAGCCGACGACGACGAGGCCGAGGACGGCGAGGGCGACGCCCTCCGCCAGGCGCCGCCGCTCCCCGCCGAACCCCTGGGGCCGGCGCAGGTAGACGCTCCAGAGGTACAGGAGCAGCGTGACGACGGCCGGGCCGATGAGTCGAGGCAGGTCGATCGCCCGGACGGCGGCCGTCCCGATCGCCGCGACCGCGGCGAAGGTGATGGCGCCCCACGCCGCGTCCCGCAGGCTCGGAGAGTCCAGCAGCGTGAGGCGGAAGCCCAGCAGCGCCGCGACGCCCGCGTCCGCGGCCACGAGCACGAGCAGGCCGCCCTCGGAGACGGGGGCGGTCGCCTCCGAACCGAGGGGCGCGATGACGCCCGCGGCGCCCGCCGCGCCGGCGAACGCGAGGAACGCCGACGTGAGCACGACGGCGAGCAGGGCGTTGCGGTCCTCCGGCGCCGGCTCGCCTCCGGGTCGTGACAGCAGGTTCGCCTCGGCGGCGAGGGCGCGGTCGATGAGCACGAACGCGAGGACGACCGCGGGCACCAGCCACAGGCCGACCGGCACGAGGCGGATCGCGCCGACGGCAGCGACAGACGCGACGGCGGGCGTGATGACCGACTCGATCGCGACGCCGCGCGGCTCGCCGAGGTCGAGCGCCTGGAGGCCGCCGAGCACGACGGCGCCGAGGACGAGGGCGCCGACGAGCCAGACGAGGTCGCCCTCGAGAGGCCGGGAGGCGACGACGAGGGCCGTCGCGAGGACGGCGAGCTCGCGGCGCGTGTTGCGGCGCGTGTCCATCGAGTGGGAATGCTACGCGACGGCCGTGGGCTCGAGCGCGGCGCCCGGTCCCGCCCCGTCCGCGGAGCCTACCCGGCGACGACCCGGTCCCGCCCCTCGCGCTTCGCGCGCAGCAGCGCGTCGTCGGCCCGGCGCACGAGCGATGCGATCTGCTCGTCCGGGTCGGCGGCGACGGCCACGCCCACCGAGGCCGTGACCCCCGGGATCCCGTGATCGGACAGGTCGATCGCAGCGATCGCGGCCCGGAGACGCTCGGCCACCTCTGCGGCGCCGGACGGGTCGCGGAGGATGACCGCGAACTCCTCGCCGCCCACCCGCGCCGGAAGGTCCACGTCACGCACGGAGCCCGCGATCGCGCGCGCCACCGCGACCAGGACGCGGTCACCGGCCGGATGCCCGAGCTCGTCGTTGAGGCGCTTGAAGTGGTCGAGGTCGATCATGAGCAGCCCGACGCGGTCCCCTGCCCTGCGCCTCCCGGCGAGGTCGCGCGCGGCCTGGTCGAACCGCCGTCGGTTGGGCAGGCCCGTCAGCGGGTCCGTCTGCGCGCGCGCCTCCGCGTCCGACAGCGTGTACGCACGCTCGAGGGCGGCGGACGCCTCGGCCGCCGAGACGGCGAGGCGGCGGCGCGCCGTGTCACCCCACGCCTGCCCGGTGCGGCGCGAGAGGACGATCGCCCCGACGAGGCCGGCCTCCACGACGAGCGGCGCCGCGATCGTGTGCCGCAGGGCGAAGGCGTCGGCGACGTGCGCCTCCAGGCGGCGAAGGGACGCGTCCTCTGGCCGGCCCGCCGGCACGAGGTCGGTGGACGGGAGCGTCGTGGTGGACGGCGCGACGTCGCCGCCCACGCTGACCAGGGTGGCGTCCAGCGCCCACGCGCGGGGCCGGCGTCGGACGACGACCACGTGATCGGCCTCCGTGGCGAAGCCGACCTCGCCCGCGATGGCCTCGACGACGGCGTCCGGCGACACCGCGCGCGAGAGGCTCCGGATGAGCCGCGCGGTGTCCTCGAGCTCCGCGGCGCGCTGGCGGTCGCGGACCCCCACGAGGCGGATCGTCACGAGCGTCAGCCCGGCCATCGCGGCGAGCGCGATGACGATGAGGATGTCGGCGGGCGATGCCTCGCCCGCGACGAACTCCGCCGCGACGAGGAGCGCCAGCGCGCCGCTCAGGACGCCGATGCCGATCGTGAGCCGGCGGGCCCAGAGCGCCTCCGGGGACGTCTCGTGCAGGTCGAGCAGGTCGACGTCGGCTGACCCCGCCGCACGTCCGGACGCGCGGCCGCGTCGCCGGACGCGGGGCGGGACCTCCGTCGAGCCCGCGGCCCGGCTCCCGCCCTTCGCTGCCACCGCTCCTCCCATCCGGCCGTCGTCGCGCGCCCCGCACGCCTCCCCCACGCGAGACCGGCGGCCAGCGTACACCGCCGCGGCGGCCGCGGACACGGCCGCGACGGGCCCGCGGCCCGCCGTCGCGTCCGCGTTGCAGCGCCGTCCGCGCCGGGACTAGACTTGGTTCGGACCGCGCCCCCGCCGGGCCGATCCGCCATGTCCGCATCGGAGGAACCCTCCCCCAGTGGAGACCGGACCCAGACCCCCCGGCGCACGGTGCGCCGGGAGCTCCCGCGAGGTCCGTACCGCCCTCTGAGCCGACGCGGCGCGCGCTGCGCCGCGCCTCCTCGCGCCGGGCGGCGGACCCGCCCGCGAGGTGGCACATGATCTACCTGTCCAGGGCCATCGGCCGCCCGGTCCTCGACCGGAACGGCGAGTCGATCGGGACCGTCGCCGACCTGATCGTGGCGATCGGCGACGCCTACCCGCCCGTGACCGGACTCGTCGTCAGGACGGACCGGCGCGAGATCTTCCTGCCCTGGGCATCGGTCGCCAGCCTGGACGAGGGCGGCGCGCGCCTGCGCACCGCGACGATCGACATCGGCAAGTTCCGGCAGCGCCAGAACGAGATCCTCCTCAAGGCCGACCTCCTCGACAAGCAGATCGTGGACATCGACGGTCGGAAGGTCGTCCGGGTGAACGACATCCGGCTCGACGAGGTGGACGGCTCGCTCCGGCTCGTCGCCGTGGACGTCGGCGCGTCGGGCCTGCTCCGCCGCTTCGGCATCGAGGGCCCCTTCCGCACGGTCGCCCGCAACCTCCGCCTGCCGATCGAGGAGAAGTACATCGACTGGGAGGACGTCGACCCGGTCGAGTCCACCATCGCCGGCGTCCGTCTCAAGGTGCCGCACAAGGGCCTCGCGGAGCTTCACCCCGCGGACCTCGCCACGATCCTGGAGCAGCTCACGCCGCGCGACCGGGCGGGCGTCCTCGCCACCCTCGACGACGAGGCGGTCGCGGACGCCATCGAGGAGATGGAGCCCGAGGCGCAGGTCGACGTCATCGAAGACCTCGAGCCCGAGCGGGCGGCCGACGTCCTCGAGGAGATGAGCCCGGACGACGCCGCGGATCTCGTGGCCGACCTCTCGGACGAGAGCCGCGAGGAGATCCTCGCGCTCATGGAGGACGAGGAGGAGGCGGAGGTCCGCGAGCTCCTCGGGTACCCAGAGGACTCCGCGGGCGGGATCATGACGACCGAGTACATCGCGGTCGCGGACACCCTGACAGCGGCCCAGACCATCGACCGGCTGCGCGAGCTCGAGCCCGAGGCGGAGACGATCTACTACGTCTACGTCACCGACGACGCCGAGCGGCTCGTGGGCGTCCTCTCGCTCCGGGACCTCATCGTCGCGCGGCCCGAGGCGCCGATCCGCGAGGTCATGCACGACGAGCCGGTGGCCGTGGACGTCCTCGCGGACCAGGAGGAGGTCGCGCACGTCGTCGCCCGGTACAACCTGCTCGCGGTGCCGGTCGTGGACGCCGACGGCGTCCTCCAGGGGATCGTGACGGTCGATGACGCGATCGACACCGTGCTGCCGACAGCCTGGAAGAAGCGGATCCCCAAGCTGTTCGCGCGCAGCGAGGCGGCCCGGTGACGTCGCGCCCGGAGGCGGCGGAGGTCGTCGAGACCGCCGCTCCCGCGGCGGTCGGCCGGCGCCGACGCCGGCGCGTCGCGGTCCGGCGCCCCGCCGCGGTCCCGCGCTGGCGACTGCGGTTCGCCGCGTCGCTCGCCGTCCTCGGCCCGGGCATCGTCGCCGGCTTCGCGGACAACGACGCAGGCGGGATCACGACGTACTCCCTCGCCGGCGCGCGGTTCGGCTACGCGCTGCTCTGGGTGCTCCTGGCGAGCCAGATCGCGCTCTTCTTCACGCAGGAGGTGGGGGCGCGGCTGGGGCTCGCGACCGGCCAGGGCCTGACGGGGCTCGTGCGGGAACGGTTCGGCGTCCGCTGGGCGGCGTTCGCGGCGGTCCTCATGCTCGTCGCGAACCAGGGCTCGGTCATCAGCGAGTTCGCCGGGATCGGGACGGCGCTCGGCCTGTTCGGCGTCCCGCTGCCGGTCGCGACGATCCTCGCCGCGATCGCGGTCGTCCTGCTCATCAGTCGCGGCAGCTACGGCAAGGTCCAGTACTTCTTCGTCGCGGTCGGCGTCGCGATCTCGGTCGCGTACGCGGTCGCCGCGTACCTCGCGCACCCCGACTGGTCCACCGCGGTCCGCTCTCTCGTCGTCCCGCAGCTCGAGTCCTCGCCCGCCTACTGGCTCGCCGTCGTCGGTGTCGTGGGCACGACGATCACCCCGTGGGGCCAGGCGTTCATCCAGGCGTACGTGGTGGACAAGCGCCTGGGCCCGGAGGAGCTCACCGCCGAGCGAGTGGACGTGGGCATCGGGACGCTCATCACGAACGTCGTCGCGGCGTTCATCGTGGTTGCCTGCGCCGCGACGCTGTGGGCGAACGGGATCACGAACATCACGGACGCCGGGCAGGCCGCCGAGGCGCTCGGGCCGTTCGCCGGCGAGGCGGCCGTGCTCATCTTCGGCCTCGGGCTGCTCGCCGCCTCACTGCTGGGCCTCGGCGTCGTCCCGCTCTCGAGCGCGTACACGGCGACGGAGGCGTTCGGCTGGGAATCGGGGGTGGACCACCGGTGGCGCGAGGCGCCGGCGTTCTACGGGATCCTCGCCTTCGTCATCGGCTTCTCCGCGGTGTTCGTCCTCATCCCCGGGCTCCCGCTCATCACCGTGATGTTCCTCGCGCAGGTCCTCAACGGGATCCTGCTTCCGTTCATCCTCGTCTTCGTCATGCTCCTCGCGCGGGACCGCAGGATCATGGGCGACCTCGCGAACGGCCGGCTTCTGGGCGCGATCGGCTGGACCGTGACGGCGCTCGTCGCGAGCCTGTCCGTGATCCTCGTCGGGGCGACCCTGTTCGGCGCCGCCTGACGATCCGGCGCGGGCGGGCCCGGGACGGCCGCAGGGGCGGGGCCTCGCGGCCCCGCCCCTGCGGATCCGGTGCGTCCGACGGACGCGGCGGCCGGCGGGCTCGCCGGCCGGCCCGCGCGCGTGCTACTTCACGTTGACGACCGACGTCGGCGAGTAGCCGTCGGTGTAGTACACGTTCGCCGGCGCGTACGCGCGGACGTACCACTTGCCCGCCGTGGACCACTTCCAGGTGAGCTTCACCTGGGAGCTGGAGGTCGTGAAGTAGGTCCGCTGGTTGTTGTAGACCCACTTCCCGTTCACGTACTGGTAGATGAGGAACTGGACCTTCTGGCCCAGCCCGGGGTTCGGCTTCAGGGTCGCGGTGTAGGTGACGGCGCTGCCCTTCTTCACGTTGTTCGTGCCGCCGGGCGAGATCGTCAGCTGGGCGAAGACGCCGATGACGTCAGACGTGCTCGTCGCCGGCGCGAGGGTGCCGCTGCCCGCGAAGCGAGCCCGGACCGTCGCCGTGTAGTTGATCCCCTGGGCCGGGGTGAGCGTCGCGACGCCGGCGGAGTTCGTCACGGCGGTGCCGAACTGCGTCCAGGAGGGGTAGTTGGCGTTCGTGCCCTCGAAGATGATCGTCTGGCCACCGGCGCCCGAACCCGACAGTGTCGCGGTGAACGTCATCGTCGTCCCGGGCGCGACCTCGTAGGCGGACGCCTCGAGGCTGAGGCCGGACGGGGCGGCGACGATGTTGAACGGGAGGCTGTACGTCGGGCCGATGTTGCCGGTCGAGGTCTGCGCGCGGGCGAGCAGGCGGAATCCGTTGCCCGTCCCCACGATCTGGCAGCCCTGGAAGTACGCGATGCCGCCGGTCACCTGGACCGACGTCCCGGTGGCGCAGTAGAGCTGCCCCGCCGGTCCGGCGGGGTCGAGGGAGAGCGTGACGAGCGACGTGTAGTCGGTCGAGACGATCTTGCCGGACGAGTTGTAGAGCGCCACGCTCGGCTGGATCGACCACGGGGTGCCGGTCGTCCCGGACGGGACCGTGCCGCCCTGGACCGCGCCGAGCGGCTGCGTGCTGAACCGGATCTGCGTGGCGTAGTTGCCGCCGCTGATGTCGAACGGCAGGCTGATGTCGTAGAGGACCTGGGTCGAGCCGAAGCTCACCGTCGAGGCGGTCAGCTGGTACGCGGTGCCGGGGGTGTCGATCGAGCACCCCGTGAAGTACGCGAACCCGTTCTGGAGCGTGACGGCGGTCCCGCCGCTGCAGGTGAGCCGACCGGGCCCACCCGACTGGGGCGTGCCGGTGGTGATCGACAGCTGCACGACGGTGGAGCTGTTGTTCACCGGGCGGCCGTTCTGGTCGACGAGCGCGACCACGGGCTGGATCGACCAGGCGCGGCCGGCCTGGGCGACCGGTCGCGCGCTGCCGAGGTTGGCACCGAGCGGCTGGGTGGTGAACTGGAGCGTCTGGGCGCCCGGCGTGGGCCCGCCGCCGGAGATGTTGAAGGCGAAGCTCACGGCCTGCATCGGCGGGAGCACCACCCCCATGGCCGTCGTGCCGAACACAGTCGCCGTGAGCGTGAAGCCCTGGCCGGGGGTGTCGATCGAGCAGCCCGACCAGCGCGCCGAGCCGCCGAGCATGTCGACGGTCGTCCCGCCGAAGCAGGAGAGGTTGCCATACGGCGAGTCGGGCGAGACCGACAGCGTGGCCTGGTAGTCGTACGAAGGGTCCACGTCGCCGACGATCGTGACCGCGGGCTGGGTCGACCATGCGACGCCGGCCTGGCCGGTCGGGGCGTTCCACGCGGTCGCGCCGAGCGGCTGGGACGTGTACATGACGTACGGGTCGCCCCCGAACGCGGCGACCGGCCCGAAGGCGAACGCCGACGCGAGGACCGCTCCTCCGAGCGCGACGGCGACCACCCGCCGGAGCGCCCGATGCGATGTGCGGACGGGATCGGACATTCTCTCCTCCTCGAAGGTGGCGCCGGCGGACGCGTCCCGGCCCGGGTGCTGGAATGAGGTCCCGCGAGAGGATACAGGCTCGCCGCCCCGAGCGGAACGGCGTCCCCTCGCGCTACCTGACCGTGATGGGGATCACCCGCGACCGCCCCTGCGTGGAGTACGCGGTCGTGGGGGCGATGACGGCGATCCGCCAGCGGCCGGCCGTCGCCCACGTCCACGACAGCGTCGCGGTCCCGTTCGCGGCGACGCGCGCGGACCGCTGCGTGACGTGGGCCCAGGAGCCGGAGACGTACCGCCACACGTGGAACTGGACCACGGTCGCCCCGAGCGGGACCGGCGCGACCGCGGCGACGTAACGGATGGTGGTCCCCTTCTTCACCGACGCGGTGCCGGGGGCGAGCGTCACGCGCGCGGCGACCGCGACCATGTCGGGCGCGCTCGTCGCCGCCGCCAGCGAGCCGCTGCCGGCGAAGACCGCCCGGAATCCCGACGTGTACGGGACCGTCGTGGAGAACGTCGCTTGCCCGGAGCCGTCCGTCGGCGACGTCCCGATCGTCACCCAGCCGGCGTCGTCGGGTCCATCGCGCTCGAAGGCGATCGGCTGGTTCGCGTTCCCCGTGCCGGCGAGCGTCGCGGTGAGCGTGACGGAGCCGCCCGGTCCCACGGTGAGCGTCGAGGGGGACAGCTCGAGGCTCGATGTCGCCGCGGTGATCGTGAACGGCAGGCTCAGGTCGGACGTGAGCGCCCCGCCCGGGGCCCGGGCGGTCGCACGCAGCACGTAGCCGCCGGCGGCGCCGGCGATCTGGCAGCCGGTGAAGGCGGCCACGCCGCCGAGGACCTGCACGGTCGTGCCGCCCGCGCAGTCGAGTCGACCCGTGGTCGGGAGCGACGAGCCGTCGATCGCGATCGCGACGACCGTCTCGCTGTCGTCCCGCACGAGCCGTCCCGACGCGTCGAGGATCGAGACGACCGGCTGGACGGCCCACGGCGTGCCGGACGGCGCGGTCGGCGGCGCGCCCCCGAGTGTCGCGCCGAGCGGCTCGGTCGTGAACAGGGCGCGCGCCGGCGTGTTCCCGCCACCGATGTCGAACGGCAGGCTGATGTCCGTGAGGACCAGCGTGGAGCCCGTCGAGTAGGTCCGCGCCCGAAGCTGGTAGTACGTGCCCGGCGTCCCGATCGAGCAGCCGGCGAAGCGCGCGACGCCGCGGTGGACGCGAGCCGACAGGCCGCTCGTGCAACCGAGGGTCCCGGGGCCGCCCGCCTGCGGCGAGCCGGGCGCGATGTCGAGGAGGACGATCGTGGCGCTGTCCGTCGTCACGACGTCCCCCTGCGCGTCGAGCACGGAGACCACGGGCTGGATGGCCCACGTC
>JALOOH010000300.1 GCA_025454515.1 Chloroflexota bacterium | reverse complement strand
AAGCGCTGCTGGCGCGTGCTTCGCTCCGCTGTCGGGCGCGGCCGGAGCCCGGCTCAGGCCACCAGGTGCCCGGTGAGGGCGTCGGCGACGAGTCGGGCATCGTCGAGGATCCCGCTCACGAGACCCGACTTCCGGCAGGTGAGCCACGGGAACCCGATCACGTACAGCCCCGGGACGTCGGTGCGCACGCCGTCGTGGCGAGGGGTCCCGCGCTCGTCGAGGACGTCGGGCTCCAGATAGTCGAATCGACCGCCGAAGCCCGTCGACCAGATGACCGTCCCGATGCCGGCCGCGTCGAGGTCGAGCGACGGCGGCGAGTGGACGGCGTCCGGAGCCGGGTGAGGCTCGTCAGCGGGATCGGGCTCGAGGGGCGGGAGCGAGGCGTCGAGATCGCGATCGGCGATCATCGCGGCGACCTGCGCGTTCACCGCGGCGGACGACGCGTCGCCGAAGCGGATCGATGCGGCGAGGTCGTCCTCGAACGCGATGTGCCCGCCGGAGACGTCGCGCAGTCGGCCGCACAGGTGGACGCCGAGGCTCTCCAGCCACTGGAGGCTGATCGTGTGCCCGTACCGCCCCAGGCCCGACGTGATCGGCTGTGCGGCACGGCTCATCGACGGGTCCGGCAGCTGCTCGGCCCGCTGCTCGAAGAAGCCGTCGGACGCGAGCCACTCGAGGATGTCCCGGCCGCGGTACCGCCGGCGGACACGGGCGACGCGGCTGGCGGAGAGGTGGACGGTCCGGCCGGCGCGCACGAGCTCCTCGGCGATCTGCGTCCCCGACTGGCCGGAGCCGACGACCAGCACGCCGCCGGGCGGAAGCTGCCCTGGGCTCGTGTAGTGCGCCGTGTGGATCGACAGCGTCTCGAGCAGCGGCAGCGAGCGGGCGATCCGCGGCACCCGCGACACCCGCTGGATCCCCGAGGCGACGACGACCGACCGGGCGCGCAGCGTCTCGTGCGTCGCGTGGCCCGTCCGAACCTGGACCGAGAAGGTCCCGTCCCCGTGCCGCTCCACGCGCGTGACGTCGCTGCCCGTCCGGACCGGGAGGGCGTGTGTCGCGGCGTACGCGTCCATCCGCTCGATCCACGGTCGAAGCCCGATGAAGCCGTCGCGGGGCTCGACGTCCTCCTCGTCGCCCGGCATGCGGTTGAGCCAGTTGGGCGTGTTCAGGGCGAAGGAGTCCCACCGCTGCGTGCGCCACGTCTCGCCGACGCGGCCGCGCTCCAGCACGACGTGGGGCACCCCGCGCTGCACCAGCACGCGGCTCACCCCGAGTCCGGCCTGGCCGGCACCCACGACGATGGCGTCTTCCACCGGGCCTCCGCTCCGCCCCCGGACTCGCCGGCCCTCCGACCGGTGCGGGACCACCACGAGACTGGCATCGTGCATCCCCTGCGACCTCGATGCAAGGCACATTCGCAAGGGTCCCTGTAAGGGCGATCAAGCCGCCTGCCGGAGCCGCGCCGGGGCCGCGCCGGGCCGCCTGCCTGAGCCGCGCCAGGGCCGTGGCTGGCGCGGCCGCGCACCACCGCCCTGGCGTGTCCCGCAGCGTACCATGCGCGCACACCCGTCGGAAGGGGAGATTCCGCGGACCCCGCAGCGCGCCGCCGTGCGACCCGTCGCGCGACCCGCTGCGTCCCGCGCGCGTCCGGACCCGGGCGCGCGGCTGCTCCTCCCCTCCCCGGCGGACCGAACGAGGGGAGCGTGGAGCGCACGAGGGCGGCGCGGCAGAAGGCGACGGAGACGGGGGCCTCGGTCGACCTGGGTCGGCTCAAGGTCATCAGCGTCGTACTGCCGGTCACGTTCGTCGTGGTCGGGGAGGCGTTCCGCTTCCTCGTGATCGAGTCGGACGAGGTCCATCGCGCCGAGCACGTCGCGCTCGCGGCGGTCCTCATCGTCTCGGTCCTCGTCTTCTCGGCGGTCATGTTCACCCTCATCGAGCGCGCCCAGCGGGCGGTCGTCCGCCAGAACCGCGAGCTCGCCGCCGTGAACGCCGTCTCCACGGCGGTCCAGGGAGAGCTGGGCGTCGACGAGGTCATCGACGCCGCCCTGGAGAGCGTCATCTCCTCGACGGGCGCCACCGCGGCGACGGTCACCGTGTTCCCGCGCGAGCACGGGCCCCGCGGCGAGGGGACGATCGAGCGGCGCGTCGTGCGCGGCCAGCACACGACGGAGACCCCGGCGCTCGGCGCCTCGGTCCCGCACCTCATCGACATCCCGCTCTCGGTAGGGCCGTCGGTCGTCGGTCGGATGCGGCTGCACCTGCCCCCCGACGCCCAGGAGCCAGACGTCCTGGAGAGCGCCACCCTCGCGAACATCGGCCATCAGCTCGCGTGCAGCATCCAGATGACGTCGCTCATCAGCGACCTGCAGCGCCGCCGGCTCGAGGGGCACGCCTTCTACGACATCCTCCTCCAGGTCTCGAACCAGCATCCGATCGCCGACGTGCTCGCGGCCGTCGTGCGCCACGCCCGGGAGCTGCTGCAGAGCGACGAGGCGGTCCTGTGCCTCAGCCGGGCCGCATCCGAGCAGCTCGACGCCGA
>JALOOH010000153.1 GCA_025454515.1 Chloroflexota bacterium | reverse complement strand
GCCCCGCGGCGCGGTGATCCCGGGTCGATCGCGGGGCGATCCGGGGTCGAGCGTGATACGGCATCGTGGCGGCGACCGCCGGCGGATCCTTCCGCGGCGGTGGACGGGTCCCGACCGGCGGCACAGCTGGAGGGTCCCCGATGCCGGGAGCCACGCTCATCGACCCGCGCCCGCCCACACCGCGGTTTCGCCGCACCATCGAGCGGCTGCCGCTCGGCCCGCGACGGGTGATCGTCGTGGCTGCGATCGGCGGCCTCATCCTGACGGGCGCTCTGCCGCCCGCCGCGCGCGGCGCGGACAGCGTCGGCAGCGGGGCCGGCGCGGACGGCGGGGCGACCGGCGGCGCCGCGCCGCCCGGCGTCGTGGGCAAGTCCACCGTCGCCCAGGACGCCGCGTGGCTCGCCGCCAAGGCCGCGCACCGCACCATCCTCGGCCCCGACGGCCGCCTGCTCGCGCTCGAGCCGTCGGCGCCGGACCTGCCAGCGCTCGAGCTGCCGACCGCGAAGCGCCTCGTGACCACGGACACCGCGCTCGTCGTCGAGCCGCCCGGCGTCGGGCGGGACGACCTCGGCATGTCCTTCGTGGACGCCAACTACTGGAACTTCTGCGCGCCCGGCGGCGCGACGGTCGCCGCGTACTACTGGGGCTCGTCCCGCGTGACCGCCCGGCCGGCCGGCTACTACGTCGAGCCGTACGGGCCCAGGCGCGTCCGCACGTACTGGGCGTCCGCGGACACGATCAGCGGCTACCCGACCAAGGGTCGGTCGTATCTCATGTACGTCGCCGAGCAGGTGTTCCCGCCGGGCTGGGCGACCCCCGGACTCGCCGAGTTCAGCTACTACCCCACCCTCGGTGCCACGCTGCCGGACACCCGCGACGCGCTGAACTGGGAGATCTCCGGTCATGCCCCTGGCTGGGCCACCTGGTACTACGCACTGCAGCCGACATGGGGCAGCCGGTGGTCGGAGGCGCGTCTCCACGCGGACGTCGCGTGGGACATCGGCTATGACAACCGGCCCGTCGTGGCGGCGGTGAACACCGCCTACCTCCCCAACTGGTCGCGGTCGCTCGGGCACACGATCGTCATCGTCGGGTACGACGACATCGCGCGGACGTACACGTACATGGACACCTGCGGCAAGGCGTGCAACGGCAGCGCCGGGAACCGCAACGGCGGCGTGTACACGATCAGCCAGCGCGCGCTGTACCTGGCGATCGCGTCCTGGGGGACCGGCTACCTCTACTGAGCCTCTCCGGCGCCGGGCGCGTCGCGCCCGGCGCCGGAGCCAACGCAGGAGACGGCGATGAGCATCGCGGCATCAGGGCGGCGTCCCCAGCGTCGTCGGACCTCGCGACATGCGCGACGCTGCGTCCCTGCGGCAGGCGGGGTCCTGGTGGCCGTCCTCCTCTCCCTCCTCAGCGTGCCGTCGCCGGCGGCCGCGGCCGGCTCCGAGGCGGCCGGCGACGCGCGGGCGACGTTCGCGGAGGCCTTCGGGCGGGCGCGACTCGCGGTGGTCGCCACGGTCGAGGCCGCGCCGCCCGCCGCCGCCGGCTACCGCCTGGCCGTCGAGGCGACCCTGAAGGGCGAGCATGCCTCCGAGCTCACGTTCCCGGCCGACGCGACGTCCGTCACGCTCATGCCGGGATCGCGGATCGTCCTGCTCGCGATGGACCCGCGGTCGCTCGACTTCCGCGGGACGTGGACGCTCGCGGTCGCGCCGGACGGGACGATCGATGGCGACGGCCTCGCCGGCGCGCCGCCGACCGTGGACGATCTGCTCGGGGCCTGGGGCGCCGCTGCGCCCGCGGCGACCCTGGGCATCGGCCCGCCGGGGACGCCCGGGGAGGCCCCCGGTGCGACGCCGTCGGATGGCGGATCGGCTCCCCCCTTGGCACCCGCAGCGCTCGCCGCAGCGGCGGTCGTCGTCGCGCTGGTCGTGGGCGGGATCGCGGCCGCTCGGCGTCGGAGACGCGCTGGTGCGTGACCCGGCACGCGGTACCCTGCGCCCATGTGTCGCAGCATCAAGACGCTCCGGCGAGCAGAGGCGCCCGCCACCGACGAGGAGATCCGCGCCGCCGCGCTCCAGTTCGTCCGCAAGGTGAGCGGCTACCGCGTCCCGTCGCGCCGCAACGCGGAGGCCTTCGATGCGGCGGTCGACGACGTCGCGGAGGCCTCGCGCCGCCTGCTGGACGCGCTGGCCGCCACCGGCCGCTGAGGGGAGCCGCCATGCCGCCCGGCGCCGGCGACGACCCCTGCCCTCTCGCGCCCGCCGGCCGCCCCGCGCCTCCCGGCCCTCTCGCGGGGATCCGCGTCGTGGACTGCTCCACGGTCCTCGCGGGCCCGTACTGCACGATGCTCCTCGCCGACCTCGGGGCGGACGTGATCAAGGTCGAGCCACCGGAGGGCGACGGGTCGCGCGGGTGGGGCCCGCCATGGGTCGCGCCGGGCGGGGGCGGGCCAGGCGACCCCGGCACGGCCGCGTACTACCTCGCCGCCAACCGGAACAAGCGCGGGATCCGCCTCGACCTGAAGGCACCCGCGGGCCGCGAGATCCTCCGGCGCCTCCTCGCCGACGCGGACGTCCTCGTCGAGAACCACCGCGTCGGCGGGTTCGCGGCGCTCGGCTTCGACGATCCGGCGCTCGACGCGCTGAATCCGCGCCTCGTCCACCTCGCGATCACCGGGTTCGGCACGACCGGCTCGGAGGCGCGGACCCCCGGGTACGACTTCGTCGTGCAGGCGATGGCCGGGATCATGTCGATCACCGGGGACGCGGATGCCGACGGCGGACGGCCCGTGAAGGTCGGCGTCGCCATCAGCGACCTGACCACCGGCATGCTCGGCGCGGTCGCGGTCCTCGCCGCGCTCGATGGCCGCGATCGGCCCGGGTCGCCCGTCCAGGGCCGGGGCCAGCGCATCGACGTCAGCCTGTTCGCGTCGACCCTCGCGTGGCTGGCGAACCAGGCGCAGAGCGCGTTCGCGACTGGCCGCGCGCCCGTTCGTCGCGGGAACGCGCACCCCAGCATCGTCCCGTACCAGGCGTTCGCGACGGCTGACGGCGAGATCGCGGTCGCGGTGGGGAGCGAGCGCCAGTGGCCGCGGCTCTGCGACGCGCTGGGGATGGCGAGCCTCGCCGGCGACCCACGGTTCGCGACGAACGGCGCCCGCGTCGCCCACCGCGAGGTGCTGATCCCGCTCCTCGCCGCGCGTTTCCGCGAGGCACCCTCCGCCGACTGGCTGGACCGCCTCGCTCGCGCGGAGGTCCCGTCGGGCCCGATCGCGTCGGTGCTCGAGGCTCTCGAGAGCCCCCAGGCACGAGCGCTCGGCGCCGTCGTGGACCTCGAGCACCCGGTCCTCGGCTCCATCCGCCAGGTGGCGCCGCCGTTCACGCTGTCGGCGACGCCCGCGACGGTGCGCACACCCCCGCCGTCCCTCGGCGAGCACACGGACGAGATCCTCGCGGAGGCCGGATACCCCCCTGACGAGGTGGCGCGGCTCCGCGCCGACGGCGTCGTCTGACCCCCTCGCCGACGCGCTGCGCGGGGGCGAGACCGGGATCGGGCCCGCGGCGCCCCACGGGCCCCGGCGCCGGCCCCGGACCGGGGCCCTCAGCCCGTCGTCGCCCGCTCCTCCTGCGGCCTCACGTGGCGGAACCCCCGGTACACGAGCAGGTCGTACACGATCTTCAGCGAGCCGGCGATGAAGAACGGCACGGACGCGTACGCGACGCTCGCGGCGAGCGGCGCGGCGAGGAACGGCGAGACGCCGACGCCGACGGTCCGCGCGATCCCCGTGATCCCCGCCGCGGCCGACCGCTCGTCCGGCGCGACGACCGCCATCGTGTAGGACTGGCGGGTGGGGACGTCCATCTGGCTGATGCTCATCCGGAGGAACCAGACGGCGACGGCGAGCGGTGCCGTGGGCATGAGCGGCACGAGCATGAGCAGGACGTTCGACGGCAGGTGCGTGTACACCATCGTCTGCACGAGGCCGATCCGGTGCGCCAACCAGGTCGCGGCCAGCGCCGAGCCGGCGGCCAGCACGTTGGCGACGAACAGGACGCCCCCGAGGACCGCGGGCTCGAGCCCCCAGCGCGTCGCGAACCAGTACGAGACGAGGCTCTGGATGACGAAGCCGCCTGCGAAGGCGTCGAGCGCGAACAGCGCCGACAGGCGGGCGACCACGCCACGCGACCGGTGGAGCCCGAGGCGGGCGGCGGTCGTCGGCGCCGGGACCTCGATCGCGGGCGTCAGGAGGAGGAAGACGGCAGCGAGAGCGAGCCCGGAGACCGCGTACGCGACGATGACCATCCGGTAGGCGTCGACCGTCCCGACCCCCGATCCGAGGAGCGACTGCACGCCGACCCCCGCGACGAGCGTGCCCGTGGCCGTCGCGAGGGCGCCCGCGACCGTGTACCAGCCGAAGGCGGTCGTGCGCCGCTCGTCGCCGACGACGTGCGAGAGCGATGCCTGCTCCACGGCGAGGAACGGGCCGACCTCGTTCCCGCTCGGGCTCAGGACCCCGATGGTCGCGGAGATCACGATGACCCAGAAGTCGGTCGTCACCGCGAACACGACCCCCGCGAGGAGCATGAGCCCCGCGCCCACGAGGAGGGTGCGCCGCCGGCCGAGCCGGTCCGCGCGCGTCGTGAGCGGGAGCGAGATGAGCGCATCGCCGAGGAGGGTCGCGGCGAGCACCACCCCGACACGGAAGCCGTCGAGGCCGATCGCCGTCAGGTAGAGGACGAGGACGACCGAGAGCCCGCCGTACGCGGCCATCCGGACGACCCGGGCGGCGAAGAGGAGCCGGACATCGCGGCCGCCGAGGATGCCGCGACTGCCGAGGATTCCGCGGCTGCCGAGGATTCCGCGGCTCCCGGGGTCCCCGCGTCCGCGCGTTCCGCCGGGCGCGTCGGGCCCCATCCGCCCCCTAGATCTCCTGGCGCCGGAACGACGCCCACGATGCCAGGGCGCACCCGGCGACGATCGCGATCGACGCGACGACCGGCTGCACGAGGACATCCGGCATCTCGCCCAGGGCGGCGTCGATCGCCGCCGACGAGAGCGCGAGCGGCGTCCAGTCGCCGATCACCGGGAGCGCGGCCACGATCGAGACGGCGACGAAGACGATGAACCCGACCCCGCCGGCGACGAGCTGCGAGCCGGTCACCGTGCTCGCGAGGAACGTGATGGCGGCGAACGCGAGCATCTGGAGCCAGAGCAGCAGGGCGAGCACGACGAATCCCGGGACCGGCAGCGGCTCGAACAGGATCGTCGTGTAGAGCCAGTCGCCGGCCGCCGCGATGAGGACCGCGACGAGCAGCGTGCAGCCGATCGCGAGCAGCTTCGCGGAGAGGAAGGCCGCACGCCCGGCGGGAAGCGTGAGGATGAAGGCGGCCGTGCCGCGCTCCTTCTCCGAGGCGACGGCGCCCATCGCGAGGAGGATCGCCACGACGACCCCGAGCTGCCCCACGTTCTTCGCCAGCTGGGCCACCGCGTCGGCGGTCGTGGGGGGTGGGGGGCGGCAGCTCGATCACCGCGCCGGGGACGCCGGTCCCGATCGACTTCAGGAGCTCCGGCGTGTACTTCGCGATGAGCGGCGACATGATCCCGAAGAGCAGGAAGACGATCCCGACGATGATCAGCCGCCGCGTGCGCCACTGCTCGAGCAGCTCCTTGCGCAGGAGGGTCGCGAACCCCGTCATGTCCGCCGCCCCGGGTCCACGCCCGCCGGCCACGACGGCCCTGCGGCGGGTGGCCGCGCGCCGAGCGCCTCGATCTCCTCGGGGGCGATCCGGCGGCCCACCAGGTCGAGGAAGACGTCCTCCAGGGTGGGGCGCACGCGGGCGAGCACGTCGATCGGCGTGCCGGCCGCGACGAGCGCGCCGAGGAGGCGGGTGCT